>NZ_CP107766.1:1265000-1581250 GCF_036345115.1 Streptomyces griseorubiginosus | reverse complement strand
AGCAGCAGGATCCCCTGGAGCGCGGCCACCGTCTTGCGGGCCATGCTCGGCGGCAGCGGGGCGTTCAGCCAGTTCCAGACGCGGGCGGCGGCGACGAAGCCGTAGCGCATGGCACCGATCAGCAGCACCCACGGGCCCTGCGACATCGACACGTACACGCTGAGCACCAGGATCAGGAACGCGTCGACCTCCATGTCGAACCGCGCGCCCAGCGGTGTCGAGGTGCCGGTCGCGCGGGCGACCTTGCCGTCGACGCCGTCGAGGATCAGGGCCACCGCCGTCAGGCCGACGAAGAGCGTGACCGGCGGGGAGTCCTGGAAGGAGTCGGCGACCAGCGCCGTCACTCCGCCGACCAGGGTGGCCCGGCCGAGCGTCACCCGGTTGGCCGGACCGAAGGACCGCGGCCGGGTCCGGTGCAGCGCCCTGGAGAGCACGGCCCAGGTGGCCACGGCGAAGGCGAGGCCGGTCAGCCAGCCCGCCGGCCCCATGCCGATCGCCGTGCCGAGCAGGGCAAGCAACAGGATCTGAACGCCCGCTCCGACAGCGGTCTCCTGCTGGACCAGCCTTGCTTCGTAAGTGTTGTTCAGGGCCACCGCAGATTCCTCCGGCCAGATGACAGAGTCGATCAAGGCCGCGTACTGTGCGCGGCCTGTGCACACCTCGGTTACGTGAACGAGGTACGTGCCCGAGTTGCCGATCGTTCAGGAGGTTCTCGATGAAGGCCGCCGCACGTGCGTTCTGGCTCCGCTCCCCGGGGGAGGGCGAGATCCGGGAACTCACCCTTCCGGCCCCCGGCGAGGACGAGGTGCTGGTCCGCTCGCTGTACTCGGGAGTCAGCAGGGGCACGGAGACACTCGTGTTCCGTGGCCAGGTGCCCGAGAGCCAGCACGCGGCCATGCGGGCACCGTTCCAGGAGGGCGACTTCCCGGGACCGGTGAAGTACGGCTACCTCAGCGTCGGAGTGGTGGAGGAGGGGCCGTCCGCGCTGAAGGGCAGGACCGTCTTCTGTCTGTACCCGCATCAGACGCGGTACGTAGTCCCCGCGAGCGCGGTGACGGTCGTACCGGACGACGTGCCCCCCGCCCGGGCCGTCCTCGCCGGCACGGTCGAGACCGCCGTGAACGCCCTCTGGGACGCGGCCCCCCTGATCGGCGACCGGATCGCGGTGGTCGGCGGTGGCATGGTCGGCAGCTCGGTCGCCGCCCTGCTCGCCCGCTTCCCCGGCGTCCGCGTCCAGCTGGTCGACTCCGACCCGGCCCGCGCCGCGACCGCCGAGGCCCTCGGCGTGGGCTTCGCGTCCCCCGCGGACGCCCTCGGCGACTGCGACCTCGTCGTCCACGCCAGCGCCACCGAACAGGGCCTCGCCCGCTCCCTGGAACTCCTCCGCGCCGAGGGCACGGGCGTCGAGCTGAGCTGGTACGGCGACCGCCGCGTCAGCCTGCCGCTCGGCGAGGCCTTCCACTCCCGGCGGCTGACGGTCCGCAGCAGCCAGGTCGGCACGGTCTCCCCGGCCCGCGCGCACCGCGGCTACGACGGCCGGCTCGCCCTCGCGCTGAAACTGCTCGCCGATCCGAGGCTTGACTCCCTCATCACGGGGGAAAGCGCGTTCGAAGAACTGCCGGAGGTGATGCCCGCGCTGGCCAGTGGGGAGATTGCGGCCCTCTGTCACCTCGTGAGGTACGGCAAGAGCGCCTGACCTGAGAAAAGAGTGAGATCCGGCTGAACACGGGGAAGCGGGGAGCCGTACTACACGGCATCCACCGGCAGGGATCAGCCGGGGGACCAGACGCGCCGCACCTGGAGGGTCGTCCGTTGTTCAGCATCACCGTCCGCGATCACATCATGATCGCCCACAGCTTCCGCGGCGAGGTCTTCGGCCCCGCGCAGCGACTGCACGGAGCGACGTTCCTGGTGGACGCCACGTTCCGGCGCGAACAGCTGGACGACGACAACATCGTCGTCGACATCGGACTGGCCACCCAGGAACTCGGTGCCGTCGTCAGCGAGCTGAACTACAGAAACCTCGACAACGAACCCGACTTCGCCGGGATCAACACTTCAACGGAGTTCCTGGCGAAGGTCATCGCGGACCGGCTCGCCGAGCGCATCGAGAAGGGCGCCCTCGGCGAGGGGGCCAAGGGCCTCGCGGGCCTGACCGTCACCCTGCACGAGTCGCATGTCGCCTGGGCGAGTTACGAGCGTGCCCTGTGACCGACCTGACCACCGGGCGGGCGGCCACGCTGGACTACGTGCCCGTGCAGCACTCCGCCCTCAAGAAGGCCGAGATCATCCCGATGTCCCTGCGCTCCGTGCACTTCGTGATGCCGGGCGGCGTGGACGACCCGACCGCACCGAGCGGCGGCAACGCCTACGACCGGCGGGTCTGCCTGGACCTGCCCGGCTTCGGCTGGCAGGTCGAGCGGCACGCGGTGCCCGGCAGCTGGCCCCGCCCGGGAGCGGCCGCCCGCACCGAACTGGCCCGCACCCTGCGCGACCTGCCCGACGGCACCGTCGTCCTCATCGACGGCCTGGTCGCCTGCGGGGTCCCGGAGATCATCGTCCCGGAGGCGGAGCGGCTCGGCATCGCCGTCCTCGTCCACCTCCCGCTCGGCGACGAGACCGGCCTCGAACCCGGGCTCGCCCTCGAACTCGACGCCAAGGAACGCGAGGTGCTGCGGGCGGTGCCCGCCGTCGTCGCCACCAGCGACTGGGCCGTACGGCGACTGGTCTCGCACCACGGCCTCGCCCCCGAGCGGGTCCACGTCGCCACCCCCGGTGCCGACATCGCCCCGCTCGCCTCGGGCACCGACGGCCTCTCCCGGCTGCTGTGCGTGGCCGCGGTGACGCCCCGCAAGGGCCAGCACCGGCTGATCGAGGCCCTCGCCGGCGCCCAGGACCTGCCCTGGAGCTGCGTGTGCGTCGGCGGGATCACCCAGGACCCCGAGTACGTCGCGCACCTGCGGATGCTCATCAAGAAGTACGGCCTCCAGGACCGCCTGCACCTCGCGGGACCGAAGGCCGGGGCCGAGCTCGACGCCAGCTACAACGCCGCCGACCTGATGGTCCTCACCTCCTACGCCGAGACCTACGGCATGGCGGTCACCGAGGCCCTGGCGCGCGGCATCCCGGTGCTGGCCACCGACGTCGGCGGAGTCGCCGAGGCGGTCGGCCGCGCCCCCGACGGGGGAGTGCCCGGCATCCTCGTCCCGCCGGAGGACCCCGCCGCCCTCGCCGCCGAACTGCGCGGCTGGTTCGGCGAGGCGGACGTACGACGCAGGCTCAAGGCGGCTGCCCGGGGCCGGCGGGCCGCCCTGGACGGCTGGGCGACCACGGCCCGCAGCCTGGCCGGAGTACTCGGCCGACTGCCGAGCGAGCCCAGGAGGGCGGCATGAGGAAGACGGCGACCAAGCAGAGCGGCAAGATCCCGGCACAGCCGGGGCCTCGAGAGGTGACGTCGGTGAAGCCCGCTGTCCCGTCCGACGCAGAATCGGTCATCCCCGGTGCCGGGCCCAGCGCCCACCCCGGTGAGCGGCCCACCGTACGGCTCAGGGACGCCGGTCCCGACGACGCGCCCCGCTACGCGCCCGAGTGGCTGGAGCTGCGGGAAGGGCCCGACGCGGCCGCGCGGGCGGCCGACCTGCTCGACCCGCTGCGGATCCGGCTGGCCAACCTGCCCGGCAAGGCCGGTCTCGTCATCCACGACCTGGGCTGCGGCACCGGCTCGATGGGCCGCTGGCTCGCGCCCCGCCTGGACGGCCCCCAGCACTGGATCCTGCACGACCGGGACCCCTACCTCCTGCACTTCGCGGCCGTCGCCTCCCCGCGCTCCGCCGCCGACGGCAGCCGCGTCACCGTCGAGACCCGCCGCGGCGACGTCGGCCTGCTCACCCCGGACGCCCTCGCCGGCGCCTCCCTGGTGACCGCGTCCGCGCTCCTGGACGTCCTCACCCGCGAGGAGATCGACACCCTCGCCGCCGCCTGCACCGGCGCCGGCTGCCCGGCCCTGCTCACGCTGTCCGTGGCCGGCCGCGTCGAAATCACCCCGTCCCACCCGCTGGACGAGGAGATCGCCGACGCGTTCAACGCCCACCAGCGGCGCGGCGGACTGCTCGGCCCGGACGCCATCACCGTGGCCTGCGAGGCGTTCTCCGAGCGGGGCGCGACGGTACGGCTGCACCCGAGCGCCTGGCGTCTGGGCCCCGCCGACTCCGCGCTCACCGTCCAGTGGCTGCGCGGCTGGGTCGGCGCGGCGGTCGAGGAGCGGCCCGAGCTGAAGGAGCGCGCCGACCGCTACCTCCAGGACCGTCTCGAGGCCTGCCGCGCCGGCGAGTTGAAGGTCGTCGTCCACCACAGCGACCTGCTCGCGCTGTCCCGGCCGACGGGCGGAGCGTCATGAGCGTGGAGACGGTGCGACCGAGCCTGCCCGTACGGCGGCCCGCGGAACCGGCCGAGTCGCGCCCCGTCTCCGACCGGGCCCGCAGGCTGCGGGCCGAGGTGGTCCGGACCCGGGACGAGGTCCTCACCGCGCGCGCCGAGGCGCTGGTCGCCCGGGCCCAGATCCTCGAGACGGCAGGACAGCCCGCCCAGGACCTGCGGGACGCCGCCGTCTCCCGGGACCGGATCGGTGTGATCGTGACCGAGGCCCGCCCCTTCCCCGAGCAGCCCCCCAGGTGGCGTACCGCCCTGCGCGCGGTCCTCAACTCCCGCGCCCTGCGCACCCACTTCGGCACCGTCGCCGGTGTCACGATCCTCGCTCTGCTGCTGTGGCGACTGGGCACCGGCGTCTTCCTGGACGGACTGCGCCGCATCGACACCGTCGCCCTGCTCGCGGCGCTCGCGATCGGCGCGCTGACCACCGTGTTCAGCGCCTGGCGCTGGCAGTTGGTGGCCCGCGGGCTGCGCATCCGGCTGCCGCTCGGCCCCGCCGTCGCCGACTACTACCGCGCCCTGTTCCTGAACGCGGCCCTGCCCGGCGGCGTCCTCGGCGACGTGCACCGCGCGGTGCGGCACGGACAGAGCGCCGGGGACATGGGCCGCGGAGTGCGCGCGGTCGTCCTCGAACGGGCCGCCGGGCAGATCGCGTTGGCGATCGTCGGCGGTGCCGTCCTGCTCACCATGCCGTCCCCGGTACTGGCGGACGCCCGCCACCTCGCCCCCGCCGTGGGCCTCGCCACCCTCGGTGCGCTCGCCGTCGTCGTGGCCCTGCGCATGAACCGGGCCCCCTCCTCGCGCCGGGGCCGGGCCCTGCGCGCGACCCTCGCCGAGGCGCGCGAGGCACTGCTGTCCCGCCGCAACTGGCCCGGCGTCACGCTCTCCTCGGCCCTCGTCCTCGCCGGCCACCTCGGCATGTTCGTGCTCGCCGCCCGCATCGCGGGCTCCGACGCCTCCGTCGCCGCGCTGCTGCCGCTGGCCGTGCTCGCCCTGCTCGCCATGGGACTGCCCCTGAACATCGGCGGGTTCGGCCCCCGGGAGGGCGTCACCGCCTGGGCGTTCGCCGCGACGGGCCTCGGCGCCGAGGCAGGACTCGCGACCGCGATCGTCTACGGCGTCCTCAGCTTCGTGGCGAGCCTGCCGGGCGCGGCCGTCCTGGTCGTCCGCTGGTACCAGGGACTGCGGCGCCCGGCGACGTCCTACTCCGCGCCGGAGTCGGCACCGGTGGCGGATTCGGTCCCGGTGCCGGATTCGGTCAGCATCGAGAAATACGTTCCGAAGGAAGCCGCGAGGCTCTCCAGCAACGCTTTCCCTTTTTCCGCGGAGCCCAGCGAAGGGCGCCCGATGACACCGGAATCGGTGTAACCGGACATACCGAGGGTGAGGAGATGACGACGGTCGTCCGCGACGAAATCGGAGGTCTCGTAACCGGGGCGGAGGGATTCCGGGTGCGCGTGCAGAAGAATGGAGGTCTCGATTTCTCCCGCGTGCATGTCGGTGAGCAGCGAGGTGACCACTCCCGCGTCCAGCCGGGCCGCCTCCCAGTCCTCCGCGGCCGGGAACAGCGCCGTCCGCTCCCCGCGGGCGGACGCCTCCTGGACGACGTTGCCCAGCACGTAGTTGCCGCCGTGTCCGTTGACCACCACCAGGGCCTCGACGCCCGAGCGGCGCAGCGAGTCCGCGATGTCCCGTACCACCGCGTGAAGGGTGACGGAGGAGATGCTGACGGTCCCCGGCCAGGCCGCGTGCTCGTGCGAGCAGGAGATCGTCACCGGGGGGAGGAGGTGCACCGGGTACGCCGCGGCGATCTCCCGCGCGACGGCACACGCGACGAGCGTGTCGGTCGCGAGCGGCAGGTACGCACCGTGCTGTTCGAAGCTTCCGACCGGAAGGACGGCGACCTGTGTTGAGACGCCCGCCCCCCGCGTCCGTACGTCTTCCGTAGTGTCCGTCGGCAACAGACCGTACGCCGCCGACCGTATTTCCGAACCACTCATCTTTTCTCGGCCTTTCGTCTCTGCTTAGGAACCAGATCATGACAGACAAAGTTGGCGTACTCGGCAAGAAGGCCCCTCAGCGTACGGGTGTGGAGCGCGTGGTGAATGCCCCGCTGCCCACCGTGTACGGGAAATTCCAGGCGGTCGGCTATCTCGATCACGACCGCGGTGACGAACAAGTCGCCCTGGTGCACGGTGACATCGGCTCGGACGACGTACTCGTCCGGCTGCATTCCGAATGCCTGACCGGTGACGCGTTCGGTTCCCAGCACTGCGAGTGCGGCGACCAGCTCGACGCCGCGCTGCGGGCCGTGGTCAAGGCGGGCAGCGGGATCGTCGTCTACCTGCGCGGCCACGAGGGCCGGGGGATAGGCCTGCTCGCCAAGTTGCGCGCGATGGCGCTCCAGGCGGAGGGCCTGGACACCGTGGAGGCGAACCTCGCGCTCGGCCTGCCCGTGGACTCCCGCGACTACGGCGTCGCCGCCGGGATCTTCCACGACCTGGGCGTGAACTCGGTGCGGCTGATGTCCAACAACCCGCGCAAGCGCGAGGCCCTGGAGCGGCACGGCATCGAGGTCACCGAGACGGTGCCGCTGCTGATCACCCCGTGCGAGAGCAACATCACCTATCTGCGCACCAAGCGGGAGCGCCTCGACCACGTCCTGCCCCATCTGGACGCGGTGGCCCACCTGTCCTGATCGCCGGGCGGATTCCGGCGCGGGAAATCCGGACAGGAAGAGGGAATGACCGACGACGTCCTCTTCCTCTCCGGAGAGCAGGTCACCCGCCTGCTCGACGTGGACACGCCCATCGCCTCGCGGCGCGCGGCCTCCACCGCGCTCGGGCGAGGGGGGCACGCATGACCCCGGTCGTGATCGGCGGCGGGGTCATGGGCACGAGCATCGCCCGCCACCTGGCCCGGGCCGGCGTACCGGACGTGGTCCTCGTCGAGCGGGACGAACTCGCCTCCGGCTCCACCTCGAAGGCGGCGGGCGGGGTGCGGGCGCAGTTCTCCGACGAGCTCAACATCCAGCTCGGGGCACGCAGCCTGGAGGCGTTCGCGCGGTTCGAGGAGGAGACCGGGCAGGACATCGGACTGCACCGGGTCGGCTACCTCTTCCTGCTGTCGACACCGGAACAGGTCGCCTCCTTCGAGGCGGGCGTGCGGCTCCAGAACTCCCTCGGCGTCCCGAGCCGCATGATCGACCCGGCCGAGGCCCAGCGGCTCTCCCCGCTCATCACCACGGACGGCCTGCTCGCCGCCGCCTTCTCGCCCGCCGACGGCCACTGCACCCCCGAGTCGGTGGTGTACGGCTACGCCGCCGACGCCCGCCGCCACGGCGCGACGATCCTGCGGCACACCGAGGTCACCGGCATCGAGCTGCACGGCGACGCCGTCACGGCCGTGATCACCACCAAGGGCCGGATCGCCACCGACACGGTGATCTGCGCAGCCGGAGCCTGGTCGCGGGCCGTCGGCGCGATGGCGGGCGTCGACCTGCCGGTGGAGCCGCTGCGCCGGCAGATCGCGGTCACCGAACCGGTCCAGGGCCTGCCGCCCGACCTGCCCATGACGATCGACTTCACCAGCAGCCTCTACTTCCACGGCGAGGGCCCCGGCCTCCTCCTCGGCATGTCCGACCCCGACGAGAGACCCGGCTTCGACACCGCGACCCACGCCCGCTGGATCCCCCGTCTGGCCGAGGCCATGGCCTACCGCGCCCCCGCCCTCCTCGACCTGCGCCGCACCGGCGGCTGGGCGGGCCTCTACGAGCTCACCCCCGACCACAACGCCCTGATCGGCGAAGCGACTTCGGTCTCCCGCTTCCTGTACGCGACCGGCTTCTCCGGCCACGGATTCCTCCAGGGACCGGCCGTCGGCGAGGTCGTCCGCGAGCTGTACCTGGGCCGCGTACCCTTCGTGGACATCAGCCCGCTCAGCGCCGGCCGGTTCGCGGCCGACGCCCCGCGCCCGGAGGCCAACCGCGTATGACCGAGCTCCATCTGTGGCTGCGCCACGAGGTCCGCTCCACCGAGCGACGCACGCCCCTCGTACCGTCCGACGCCCGGCGCCTCGTCGACGCCGGAGTGACGCTGACCGTCGAGGAGTCCCCGCAGCGGATCTTCCCGATCGAGCAGTACGAGGCGGCCGGCTGCTCGGTCGCACCCACGGGTTCGTGGAGTTCGCGGGCCCCGCGGGACGCCGTGGTCGTGGGTCTCAAGGAGCTCCCCGACGAGCCCGCCACCCTGCCGCACCGGCACATCTTCTTCGGGCACGCCTACAAGCAGCAGCCCGGCGCCGCGGAACTGCTGCGCAGGTTCGCCGCCGGGGGAGGGGCCCTGCTCGACCTGGAGTACCTCGTCGACGACCAGGGCCGCAGGCTCGCCGCGTTCGGCTACTGGGCCGGCTACCTGGGCGCCGCCCTGGCCGTCCTCCAGCACCGGGGCAGGCTCTCCGCCCCGCTCACGCCCACCTCGCACGAGGAGCTGGAGGAGTCCCTGCGGCCCGCCGCCGGGGACGAGGAGTTCACGGCCCTGGTGATCGGGGCCCTGGGCCGCAGCGGAAGGGGTGCCCGCGTCGCGCTCGGGGCCGCCGGGATCGAGCCGACCTGCTGGGACCTCGACGAGACCCGGAACCTGGACCGGCCCGCGCTGCTCGCCCACGACGTGCTGGTGAACTGCGTCCTCGCGACCAGTCCGATCCCGCCCTTCGTCCGCGAATCCGACCTGGACGACCCGGCCCGCCGGCTGCGCACCCTCTCCGACGTCACCTGCGACGTCGGCTCACCGCTGAACGTCCTGCCGGTCTACGACCGCGTCACCGAGTGGACCGAACCGGTCCGCCGACTGCACAAGGAGCCCCCGCTCGACCTCATCGCCATCGACAACCTGCCCTCCCTGCTCCCGGAGGAGTCCAGCACCGGCTTCTCCGGCTCGCTGCTGCCCCTGCTGCTGGAGTTCGGGACCGGTGGGCCGTGGGGGCGCTGTCTGGAGCGGTTCCGTCAGGCGTGCCGTGAACTCGGCATCACAGAAGGGGGATCCTCCCGTGGCTGACCTGGTTCCCGCGACCGGCACCGTGCACTGGATCGGCGCCGGGCTCTCCACCGGCAGCGGTCTGGCCGAACTGTGCGACAGCGCCGACCGCGTACTGCTGTGGCACCGCACCGAGGAACGGGCCGAAGAGGCCCTCGAAGCACTGGGACTCAACGGCCGGGCCGCGCCGCGCGCCTACACACCGGCCGCGCTGACCGCCGAACTGGCGCCCGGGGACGTCGTCGTGTCGATGCTGCCCGCGTCCGAGCACCCCGGCATCCTCGCCGCCTGTGTGCGCGAGCGGGCCCACTTCGCCTGCTCCAGCTATGTGTCCGACGCCCTCCTCGCACAGGTGCCGGAAGCCGAGAAGGCCGGAGTCGTCGTCCTCACCGAGGCCGGCCTCGACCCCGGGATCGACCACCTCTTCGCGCACAGCCTCGTCGCCAGGGCCCGCGCGGCGATCGGCGACACCACACCGGCGTCGTACACCCTCACCTCCTACTGCGGTGGAGTCCCCGCCGTCCCGAACGACTTCAGGTACCGCTTCAGCTGGGCCCCGCTCGGCGTCCTGAACGCCCTGCGCTCGCCCGCCCGTTACCTCGACGACGGCACCCCGACCACCGCCGAGCGGCCCTGGGAGGCGACCCGGCGCCATGTAGTGGACGGCGAGACCTTCGAGGTCTACCCCAACCGGGACAGCGTGCCCTTCGTCGAGCAGTACGGGCTGCCGGCCGCCTGGACCCCGCGGACCTTCGTACGCGGCACCCTGCGCCTCGACGGCTGGCTGCGCGCCTGGGAGCCGGTCTTCGAGGAGCTGCGGACCGGCGACGACGCCCGGATCGCCGCCCTGGCCCAGGAGTTGGCGGCCAGGTACCCGACCACGGACGCCGACCGCGACCGGGTCGTCCTCGTCGTCTCCCTCGACGTGCGCGCCCAGGACGGCCGCACCTGGTCCGGCGGCTACCTCCTCGACCTGGTGGGCGACGAGGAGGACAGCGCCATGGCCCGCTGTGTCTCCCGCACCCTCGCCCTGGGCATCGGGCACATCCTCGACGGCTCCCTCCCGGCGGGCCTGCACCGCGCCGCCGAGACCGCCGACCGCTCGGAACAGTGGCTGGGCGAACTGTCCCGGGCGGGCGTGCACTTCACCCTGCGGGTGGACCGGGAGTCCCAGGCCCTGTCGTGAGATTCCCGCCTGCCTATCGGGCCTCTGCGACGACCGCCTCGTCGACCAGGCGCTTGAGGTCCGGGAAGACCTTCAGCGTCCTCGGCCGGACCTGGGTGTAGAACTGCACGCTCAGATCGCGGACCGGGTCGACCCAGAAGGTCGTGGACGCGGCCCCGCTCCAGCCGAACGTGCCCAGGCCCGCGGGGGCCAGGGTGCGGGCGGGGTCGATCACCACGGAGACGCCGAGGCCGAAGCCGACGCCGTCGTTGCCGGGCTCGTCGTGGGCGGGCTTCGTGCCGAACGCGCGCAGGTCGGCGCCGCCCGGCAGGTGGTTCGACGTCATCAGGTCGACCGTCTCGGCGGACAGCAGCCGGGTGCCGTCCAGTTCGCCCCGGCGGCGCAGCATCTCGGCGAAGCGGTGGACGTCGTACGCGGAGGCCGCCAGGCCGCCACTGCCGGACAGCAGCCGGGGCCGGCCCCTGAGCGGCAGCCCGGGGACCGGCTCGATCGTGCCGTCCTCCTTCTCGCCGTACAACTCGCTGAGCCTGTGCGCCTGTCGGTCGCTCACCCAGAAGCCCGCGTCGGTCATCCCGAGGGGGCCGAAGACGCGCTCGGCGAAGAAGGTGTCGAGCGAGGTGCCGGACACGATCTCGATGACCCGGCCCAGCACGTTGGAGGCGACCGAGTAGTTCCACTGCGTGCCCGGCTCGAACTGGAGGGGCAGGCTCGCGTACACGGAGACCGTCTCGGCGAGGGTCGAGCCCGGCAGCACGGACGACTCCAGGCCGGCCTCGCGGTAGAGCGCGTCGACCGGGTGGGAGTGGTAGAAGGCGAAGGTCAGGCCCGCGGTGTGGGTCATCAGGTGCCGGACCCGTATCGGACCCTCGGCCGGGCGGGTCGTGAGGGTGTCGCCGGCCCCGTCCACGTACACGCGCGGTTCGGCGAACTCGGGGAGGTACGCGGCGACCGGGTCGTCCAGCGACAGCCGCCCCTCCTCCACCAGCAGCAGGGCCGCGACCGCGGTGACCGGCTTGGTCATCGAGTAGATCCGCCACAGCGTGTCGGTCTCCACGGGCAGCCCGGCCGCGAGGTCGCGCCGGCCGTGCGTGGTGAGGTGGGCGACGCGGCCGCCGCGGGAGACGCACAGCAGGAAGCCGGGCATCCGGCCCTCGTCGACGTAGTGCGCCAAGTGCTGGTCGAGGCGGTCGAGGACCTTCCCGTCCATCCCCACCTCACCGGGATCGACCTCTTGCCGCAGCTGTGCCATCGCTCTCCTCCGTACGTCCGTCGAGGCGCGGACCGGTCCACCCGGCCCGGACCACCTCAGACATCATCGTCGCTCAGGAAACCGCGACCGGCTGCGGGTCGGTCGGGACCGGTTGCCGCGGGAATGCGGGGCGCGGGCGGGGCCGTTGATCGTGGCATGACTCAGGACGCGACCCAGGACGCACTGCTCCGGCTGCTCTCGGAAGGCCACGGCGGGGTGCTGACCACGCTCAAGCGCGACGGCCGCCCCCAGCTGTCGAACGTCACCCACGTCTACTACCCCGAGGAGCGGATCATCCGGATCTCCCTCACGGACGACCGCGCCAAGACCCGCAACCTCCGCCGGGACCCCCGCGCCTCGTACCACGTGACCACGCGGGACCGCTGGGCCTACACGGTCGCCGAGGGCACCGCCGACCTCACCCCGGTGGCGAAGGACCCCCACGACGACACGGTCGAGGAACTGGTCCGCCTGTACCGCGACGTCCAGGGCGAACACCCGGACTGGGACGACTACCGGGCAGCGATGGTCCGCGACCGGCGACTGGTCCTGCGCCTGCGGGTGGAGCGGGCGTACGGGATCCCCGCCCAGGACAAGAAGGGCTGAGCCCGAAGGGCCGCGCCCGGCGGCGCGGGGTCCGCGTGCCCCGGCCGCCCCTGAATCCGGCCGGAGCACGCGGTGGTACGACGCCAGGGCCGTCGCCCCCTCGCGCGTCGTACCGTGCCCGCGAGGCTGTTCTTTTCTGCTTGTTTCGGCCGATTTTCTTGCTCGAAATGTCACCTGTCAACGGGGTCTCGATACCGCGAGAGGTCCTACGTCCCGAGGCGCAGGGCGGACGGCCGATGTGCCGGAGATCATCGGCTGCCTACGCTGACCGGCACACCGACACCGGACGAAGAGGTCACCATGCCCGTGAACGGCCGCAGCCACATCCGCATCGCCCGCCCTTCCCGGGACCTGGCCGCCGCCGAGCGGTTCTGGGTCGAGGGCCTCGGCCTCGGTGTCGTATGGCGTGCCGAGGGCGGCCCGGAACCCGGCGAGCACGATCTGCTGATGCTCGGCTGGCCGGACGCCGGCTGGCACCTGGAACTCGTCCATGAACAGGGCAGCCCCGTCGAACCCCGTCCCACCGAGGAGGACCTCCTGGTGGTCTACGTCGACGGCCCGGTCCCGGACGACCTGGTCGCCCGCCTGGAGGCGCACGGCGGCAAGCGGGTCCCCTCGCCGAACCCGTACTGGAACGAGTGGGGCGTCACGGTCGAGGACCCGGACGGGTACCGCCTGGTGCTGTGCACCCGGGGGTGGAGCAACACGTGAGGGCCCCCGGTCCCGCCAGGGGATCCGGGGGCCCGGGGGCTCGGAAGGTCGCGGTGGCTCAGGCCGTCACCGTCTCCGGGCGGGCGGCCTCCCCGGTGGTGCGGGTGCCGAGGTCCTCCGTGGCGACCTTGTGGGTCTCGCGGGCGGTCAGGGCGGCGATCACCGGCGGGACGCACAGGGCCGCCGTGAACAGCGCGACCGACGACCAGTCCGTACCGTCGGGCCCCGCGATCCGCGCCGCGAAGGTCACCGCGAAGCCGGCCACGGCGAAGCCGATCTGCGTGCCGATCGCCATGCCGGACAGCCGGACCCGGGTGGAGAACATCTCGCCGTAGAAGGCCGGCCACACCCCGTTCGCCGCGCTGTAGACGACGCCGAAGGCGACGATGCCGAGCAGCAGCGTCAGCGGGTAGTTGCCCGTGGAGATCGCCCACAGGTACAGGAACATCGTCACCGCGCTGCCCACCGCGCCGATCAGGAAGACCGGGCGCCGGCCGACGCGGTCCGACAGGGTGGCCCACAGCGGGATCGCGGCGAGCGCGACGAGGTTGGCGAGCGCGCCCACCCACAGCATCGAGGAACGGCTCATCCCGACCGCGTCGCTCGTCGCGTACGCCAGCGCCCACACCGTGAAGATCGTCGACACCGAGGCGATGACCGCGCCGCCGATCACCCGCAGTACGTCCGCCCAGTGCTCCCGCAGCAGCACCGCCAGCGGCAGCTTCACGACGCCCTCGGAGGCGGCCTGCTGCTCGAAGGCCGGTGTCTCGTCCAGCTTGCGGCGGATCACGAAGCCGACCACGGCGACCGCGACGCTCAGCCAGAACGGCACCCGCCAGCCCCAGGACAGCAGTTGGTCCTCGGGCAGCGCGGCGACCGGCAGGAAGACCAGCGTGGCGAGCAGCTGCCCGCCCTGGGTGCCGCTGAGCGTGAAGCTGGTGAAGAAGCCCCGCCGGTGCGGCGGCGCGTGCTCCAGGCTCATGGAGTTGGCGCTGGCCTGCTCGCCGGCCGCCGAGATGCCCTGGAGGACCCGGCACAGCACCAGCAGGACCGGGGCCAGGGTGCCGACCTGGTGGCGGGTCGGCAGACATCCGATGAGGAAGGTCGACAGGCCCATCAGGATCAGCGTGAAGACCATGATCTTCTTACGGCCGACCCGGTCGCCGAAGTGCCCCATGAAGAGCGCGCCGACCGGCCGGGCCGCGTAGGCGACACCGAACGTGGCCAGCGACAGCAGGGTCGCGGTGGCCGGATCGGACTCGTCGAAGAACACCTTCGGGAAGATCAGGGCGGCGGCGCTGCCGTAGATGAAGAAGTCGTAGTACTCCAGGGCGCTGCCGATCCAGGCGGCGGTGGCGGCCTTTTTCGGTTGCCCGACGGCTTCGGCGGGGACGGACACGGCGGTGCTCCTTCGGGGGGACTCCGGGAGCTATCCAGTTAATTAACCCACTGGATAGTTAATGAGCGGTTGCCAGGGATCGTGCGCCCGCGGGTCCTGGGTGTCAAGGGGTCGGGCCGCGCGACCTCAGTCGGTGGCGCGCTCCGCGGTCAGATACGCGATCACCATGTCGCCGAGCATGGCCCGGTAGTGCTCGCGCTGCTCGGGGGCGACCAGGTCGCGGCCGAACAGCGCCCCGAAGGTGTGCCGGTTGGCCACCCGGAAGAAGCAGAACGAGCTGATCATCGCGTGCAGGTCGACCGCGTCCACCTCGGCCGTGAACAGGCCGGACTCCCGCCCCGAGGCAAGGATGCGGCGGATCACGTCGAGCGCGGGGGAGCCGATCCTGCCGAGCTTCTCCGAGGCGGCGATGTGTTCGGCGCCGTGGATGTTCTCGATGCTGACGAGCCGGATGAAGTCGGGGTGCTGCTCGTGGTGGTCGAAGGTCACCTCGGCGAGGCGCCGGATCGCCGCGACCGGGTCCAGGTGCTCGACGTCCAGCTCCTGCTCGGCCTCGCGGATCACGGAGTACGCCCGCTCCAGCACGGCCGTGAACAGCTGTTCCTTGCCGCCGAAGTAGTAGTAGATCATCCGCTTGGTGGTGCGGGTGCGGGCGGCGATCTCGTCGACCCGGGCTCCGTCGTAGCCGGCCCGGGCGAACTCCTGCGTCGCCACGTCCAGGATCTCGGCCTGGGTGCGGGCGGCGTCGCGGATCCGCCCGTTGGGTCGTGCCGGTTCGTCGACGCTGGTCATCGGGTTCCTTCGGGAGTACGGCCGGTGCCGCAGATTCTAGAAGGCGCGGCCGGGCTCTTCCCCGGCGGCGGTCCGGCTGATATAGCTAACGTACTGGTTCGTACATTAGCGGCCCATACATTGATCGCTCAGGAGGTCTCGCGTGGCCAAGGACTCGTTTCTCGTCGGACTGATCGGCGCGGGCATCGGACCCTCGCTGAGCCCGGCGCTGCACGAGCGGGAGGCGGACCGGCAGGGCCTGCGCTATGTGTACCGGCTCATCGACATCGACGTCCTCGGCGCGCGTCCCGAGGCGGTCGGCGACCTGGTGCGGGCCGCCCGCGACCTGGGCTTCGACGGCCTGAACATCACCCACCCGTGCAAGCAGCTGGTCCTCGGACACCTGGACGCGCTCGCCCCGCAGGCCGAGGCGCTCGGCGCGGTCAACACCGTGGTCTTCGAGAACGGCCGCGCGACCGGCCACAACACCGACGTCACCGGCTTCGCCGCGTCCTTCGCGCGCGGGCTGCCCGACGTGCCCCTGGAGCGGGTCGCGCAGCTGGGCGCCGGCGGGGCGGGCGCGGCGGTCGCGCACGCGACGCTCACCCTGGGCGCCGGGCGGGTCACCGTCGTGGACGCGCTCGCCGACCGGGCCGCCGATCTCGCGGCCGCCCTGAACCGGCACTTCGGCGAGGGGCGCGCGGCCGCGGCCGGCCCGGACCGGCTGCCGGGGCTGCTCGCCGAGGCCGACGGCGTCGTGCACGCCACGCCCACCGGCATGGCCGCCCACCCCGGCCTGCCCTTCCCGGCCGACCTGCTCCGCCCCGAACTCTGGGTCGCCGAGGTGGTCTACCGTCCGTTGGAGACCGAACTGCTGCGCACCGCCCGCGCGTTGGGCTGCGCCACCCTCGACGGTGGCGGCATGGCGGTCTTCCAGGCGGCGGACGCCTTCCGGCTGTTCACCGGCCGGGAACCGGACGCGGCGCGGATGCTGGCGGACATCGCCGAGCTGGCGGGCGTGGTCGGAGCTCCCAAGTGACCGGGGATCACTGACGGTTGACGGTCCGGGTGACACCCGCGAAGACCGTGGTGGCCAGGATCCAGCCCGCGATGACCAGGGCGTACGACAGCCACTGGAATCCCCCTCGCGGCGCGAAGGCGCTCTCCTGGCCGAAGGAGATCACCGGCAGCAGCAGGTCGAGGGTGTAGAAGAACGCGTTGAAGCGCGGGGCCTCGTCCGCCTTGAGCGGCGGGGGATGGTGGAAGCCGTAGGCGATCGAACCGATCGCGAGCAGGGAGACCAGCCAGACGCCGGCGCGCAGCGGGTGGAAGCCGTAGCCGACGGTGGCGTCCTGGACGTGGCCCCATACCCGGCCGTACCAGGGCAGGGTGGCCCGGCGCCGGCGCTGCTTGGCGAGCTGGACCTGCCGGGCCGCGTAGTCGTCGCCGATCCTGCGGTACGCGGCGGTCAACTGCTCGTAGGCGTGCGGGACATAGCCCTCGCGGTCCCGCTCCAGCATCGGCAGCCGGCGTGCGGGGGGTTCCTGCGGGGTGAGCGAGGTGTAGACGAGCCCGTTGAACTGCACCTCGTCCGGCACCGACTCCGGCTCCAGGAACAGCTCGTCGATCTGGGCGCGGCGCAGGGTGAGGGTGCCCTCCATGGCCGGGCCCTTGCGGATCCACAGCTCCCCGATGGTGCTGCTGCTCGCCCGCAGTGCCGCGTCGCCCGGGTTCGACAGGTGGGCGTACGACAGGTCGAGCCGGCCCGCGACCCGGGCGCCGCGCAGCCCGATCCAGCCGAAGGTCTGCACCCGCCGCAGGTGGAGGTCGCCCTCCACGCTCAGGGTCTGTGCGTCGAGCACGAGGTCGCCGGGGTGGCTGAGGCGGGCGTCGTTGAGGTTGACGGAACCGGCGACGGAAGCGCCGTTGAGCCGCACCTCGCCGTGGGCGCGCAGTCCTGGCGCCCACAGGTCGTCGCCGATGCTCATGTGGTTGAGCTGGAGCGCGGGCTCCCCGGCGCCGTCCGCGACGATCTCGACACGGTCCATGAACAGCGCCCCGGCGACCTGCGCCCCGCCGAGCCGCACCGGACCGTTGACCCGGCAGTCCGTCAGCCGCAGCACCGCCTCGACGTGCAGAGTGGCGGCGGTGAGGCCGGGCAGCACGGAGTTGCTGAGGTTCAGCTGACGCAGCCGGCAGCCGTACAGCAGCGGTACGTCGTCGAAGTGGCAGTGGCTCAGGCGCACCGCGTGGTCGACCGTCCCGTACTGGAGCGCGAGCACACCGGTGATCCGGGCGCCCGCCAGCTTCAGGGCGGGTATCTCCCCGTCCTCGTGCGGTCCGTTGAGCATCAGGGCCCGCAACACGGAGGCGCGCACGGTGCGTTCGGCACCCCACCCGGCACCGTCCGCCACGTCCTCGTCGTCCGCCGCCCGGAAGTCCACGGCCTCGCCCCGCGGATAGGCGTGCCAGACCCGCAGTTCGGCCGGTGTCAGGTTGTTGATCTCCATCAGCGGTGACTCTCCAACGCACGCGCCACGCTGTCAACAGGCACCGGGGACGACGACGGCCCGGGAGCCTGTGCTCCCGGGCCGTCACCTCGACTGCCGTGCTACGCCCTGGTGTTCCACTCCGCGATCACCGGCCGGTCGTGTTCCGTCGACAGCCGGCTGACGGTACCCGTGGCCAGTTGGAACAGGCGGCCCTCCGCGGGCGGCAGCCCCAGACGACGGGCCGTCAGGACCCGCAGGAAGTGGCCGTGCGCCACCAGGAGCACGTCGCCGTCCGGCAGCGCCGTCTCGACGCGGGCGAGGACCCGGTCGGCGCGCCGTCCGATCTCCTCCGGCGACTCGCCGGGATGTCCCTCGGGGCCGGCCGGTACGCCGTCGGTCCACAGGTCCCAGTCGGGCCGTTCCCGGTGGATGTCGACCGTGGTGACGCCCTCGTAGGCGCCGTAGTCCCACTCGTGGAGCTCGGGTTCGGTCAAGGCCCCGGTGACGCCCGCCAGTTCGGCGGTGCGGATCGCGCGGTCCAGCTCACTGGTGAGTGCGAGCGAGAAGGTCCGGCCCGACAGGAGCGGAGCGAGGGACTTGGCCTGCTCCTCACCGTGCCGGGTGAGGGGCAGGTCGGTCCAGCTGGTGTGCTGGCCCGACACGCTCCACTCCGTCTCGCCGTGGCGGACCAGAAGAAGATCCCCCACGACGCGCCTACTTCTTCGCTTCTACGGCGTGCCCGCCGAACTGGTTGCGCAGCGCCGCGATCATCTTCATCTGCGGGGAGTCGTCCTGGCGGGACGCGAACCGCGCGAAGAGGGAGGCGGTGATCGTGGGCAGCGGCACCGCGTTGTCCACGGCGGCCTCCACGGTCCAGCGGCCCTCGCCGGAGTCCTGCGCGTACCCCTTCAGCTTGTCCAGGTGCTCGTCCTCGTCGAGGGCGTTGACCGCGAGGTCGAGGAGCCAGGAGCGGATGACGGTCCCGTCCTGCCAGGAGCGGAACACCTCCCGGACGCTGTCCACCGACTCGACCTTCTCGAGGAGCTCCCAGCCCTCGGCGTACGCCTGCATCATGGCGTACTCGATGCCGTTGTGGACCATCTTGGAGAAGTGCCCGGCGCCGACCTTGCCCGCGTGGACATAGCCGTACGGGCCCTCGGGCTTGAGGGCGTGGAAGATCGGCTGGAGCCGCTCCACGTGCTCCTTCTCGCCGCCGACCATGAGCGCGTAGCCGTTCTGGAGGCCCCACACGCCGCCGGAGACACCGGCGTCGATGAAGCCGATGCCCTTGGCGCCCAGCTCCTCGGCGTGCTTCTCGTCGTCCGTGTAGCGGGAGTTGCCGCCGTCGACCACGGTGTCTCCGGGGGACAGGAGCTCGCCGAGCTCGTCCACGACGGACTGGGTGGCGGCGCCGGCCGGCACCATCACCCACACCGTGCGCGGGGCCTCGAGCTTGTCGACGAGTTCCGCGAGGCTCGCGACGTCGGAGACCTCGGGGTTGCGGTCGTAGCCGATGACGGTGTGGCCGGCGCGGCGGATCCGCTCGCGCATGTTGCCGCCCATCTTGCCCAGGCCGATGAGACCGAGCTGCATCGCTGTCATGTCAGAGCACTTCCTTCAGTTCACGGTAGGCGGCCACGAGGGCGGTGGTGGACGGGTCGAGGCCGGGGACCTCGGCACCTTCGGTGAGGGCGGGTTCGACGCGCTTGGCGAGGACCTTGCCGAGCTCGACGCCCCACTGGTCGAAGGAGTCGATGTTCCAGATCGCGCCCTGGACGAACACCTTGTGCTCGTAGAGGGCGATCAGCTGGCCCAGGACCGAGGGGGTCAGGGCACGCGCCAGGATGGTCGTCGTCGGGTGGTTGCCCTGGAAGGTGCGGTGGGCCACCTGCTCCTCGGCCACGCCCTCCGCGCGCACCTCCTCGGCGGTCTTGCCGAAGGCGAGCGCCTGCCCCTGCGCGAACAGGTTGGCCATCAACAGGTCGTGCTGCGCCTTGAGTTCGTCACTGAGCTCGTCCACCGGACGGGCGAAGCCGATCAGGTCGGCGGGGATGAGCTTGGTGCCCTGGTGGATCAACTGGTAGTAGGCGTGCTGGCCGTTGGTGCCGGGGGTGCCCCACACCACCGGGCCGGTCTGCCACTCCACCGGACGCCCGTCGCGCTGCACCGACTTGCCGTTGGACTCCATGTCCAGCTGCTGGAGGTAGGCGGTGAACTTCGACAGGTAGTGGGAGTACGGCAGCACCGCGTGCGACTGGGCGTCGTGGAAGTTGCCGTACCAGACGCCCAACAGGCCCAGCAGCAGCGGGGCGTTGGCCTCGGCGGGCGCGTTCTGGAAGTGCTCGTCGACGATCCGGAAGCCGTCGAGCATCTCCCGGAACCGGTCCGGGCCGATGGCGATCATCAGGGAGAGGCCGATCGCCGAGTCGTAGGAGTAGCGGCCGCCGACCCAGTCCCAGAACTCGAACATGTTGTCCGGGTCGATGCCGAAGTCGGTGACCTTCTCGGCGTTCGTCGACAGGGCCACGAAGTGCTTCGCGACGGCCTTGTCCTCACGCAGACCGCCCGGGCCCTCCAACAGCCAGGAGCGGGCCGAGGTGGCGTTGGTGATCGTCTCGATCGTCGTGAACGTCTTCGACGCCACGATGAACAGGGTCTCCGCCGGGTCGAGGTCGCGCACCGCCTCGTGCAGGTCGGCGCCGTCCACGTTGGACACGAAACGGAACGTCAACTCCCGTGCCGTGAAGGCCCGCAGGGCCTCGTACGCCATCGCGGGACCGAGGTCCGAGCCGCCGATGCCGATGTTGACGACGTTCCTGATCCGCTTGCCGGTGTGGCCGGTCCACTCGCCGGAGCGGACCCGGGCCGCGAAGGAGCTCATCTTGTCCAGCACGGCGTGCACGCGGGGCACGACGTTCTCGCCGTCGACCTCGACGACCGCGCTCGCGGGAGCGCGCAGCGCGGTGTGCAGGACCGCCCGGTCCTCGGTGAGGTTGATCCGCTCACCGCGGAACATGGCGTCCCGCAGTCCGAACACGTCGGTGGCGGTGGCGAGTTCCTGGAGCAGGGCCAGGGTCTCGTCGGTGATCAGGTGCTTGGAGTAGTCGATGCGCAGATCGCCGACGCGCACGACGTACCGCTCCGCGCGCCCGGGATCGGAGGCGAACAGCTCGCGCAGATGGGGAGTCCCCTCGGCGCGGTGGTCCTCCAGAGCCGTCCACTCGGGGCGGCGCGTGAGCTCGGGGGAGTCAGACATGAGCAGGGGTCTCCTTGCCGGCCTCGCCCCGCAGGGCGACGGCGTACATCTCGTCGGCGTCGAGGCGGCGCAGTTCCTCGGCGATGAGTTCGGAGGTGGAACGGACCTTGAGCGCCAGGGTCCGGGAGGGCTGGCCCGGCAGGGACAGCGTGGCCAGCGGGCCCTCGGGGCGGTCGATGACGATCTCGCCGTTGGCGGTGCCGAGGCGGACGGCCGTGACGACCGGACCGGCGGTGACGACCCGGTCGATCTTCACCTTGAGCCGCGCCTCCAGCCAGCGCGCGAGCAGTTCGGCGGCCGGGTTGTCGGCCTCCGCCTCCACGGCCCCGGAGATGATCTGCGCACGGGCCTGGTCGAGGGCCGCCGCCAGCATCGAGCGCCACGGGGTGAGCCGGGTCCAGGCGAGGTCGGTGTCGCCCGGCGCGTAGGACCGGACCCGGGTCTCCAGGACCGCGAGGGGGTCCTCGACGGCGTACAGGTCGGTGATCCGGCGCTGGGCCAGCGCGCCCAGCGGGTCCTTCGCCGGGTTCTCCGGCGCGTCCACGGGCCACCACACGACCACCGGGGCGTCCGGCAGCAGCAGCGGCAGCACCACGGAGTCGGCGTGGTCGGAGACCTCGCCGTAGGTCCGCAGGATGACCGTCTCGCCGGTGCCGGCGTCGGCGCCCACCCGGACCTCGGCGTCCAGCTTGGACGACATCCGGTCGCGGACGGTGCGGGCGTGCCGCTTGATGACGACCAGGGTGCGCGAGGGGTGCTCGTGCGAGGCCTCCTCGGCCGCCTTGATCGCGTCGTAGGCGTTCTCCTCGTCCGTGACGATCACCATCGTCAGGACCATGCCCACGGCGGGGGTTCCGATGGCGCGGCGACCCTGCACCAGCGCCTTGTTGATCTTGCTTGCCGTGGTGTCGGTCAGGTCGATCTTCATGGCCTGCGCCAGCTCCGTCCGTCTCGTGCGAGCATCTCGTCGGCTTCCTCGGGTCCCCAGGTACCCGACGCGTACTGCGCCGGACGGCCGTGGTTGGCCCAGTGCTCCTCGATCGGGTCGAGGATCTTCCAGGACTCTTCCACTTCCTGGTGACGCGGGAACAGATTGGCGTCACCGAGGAGGACATCCAGGATGAGCCGCTCGTAGGCCTCCGGGCTGGACTCCGTGAACGACTCGCCGTAGGCGAAGTCCATCGTCACGTCCCGGATCTCCATCGAGGTGCCGGGCACCTTCGACCCGAACCGGACCGTCATGCCCTCGTCCGGCTGGACGCGGATGACGATGGCGTTCTTGCCGAGTTCCTCGGTCGCGTTGTGGTCGAAGGGGGAGTGCGGGGCGGTCTGGAAGACGACCGCGATCTCGGTGACGCGACGGCCGAGGCGCTTGCCGGTCCTGAGGTAGAACGGCACACCCGCCCAACGGCGGTTGTCGACGTTCAGCTTGATGGCCGCGAAGGTGTCCGTCGTGGAGGCCCGGTCGATGCCCTCCTCCTCCAGGTACCCGAGCACCTTCTCACCGCCCTGCCAGGCACCGGCGTACTGCCCGCGCACGGCGTGCTTGCCGATGTCCTCTGGCAGCTTCACCGCCCTGAGGACCTTCAGCTTCTCGGTGAGCAGCGACTCGGCGTCGAACGCGGCCGGCTCCTCCATGGCGGTGAGCGCCATCAGCTGGAGCAGGTGGTTCTGGATGACGTCACGGGCCGCGCCGATGCCGTCGTAGTACCCGGCCCGGCCGCCGATGCCGATGTCCTCGGCCATGGTGATCTGCACGTGGTCGACGAACGACCGGTTCCAGATGGGCTCGTACATCTGGTTGGCGAAGCGCAGCGCCAGGATGTTCTGGACGGTCTCCTTGCCCAGGTAGTGGTCGATCCGGAACACCTGGTCCGGCTCGAACACGTCGTGCACCAGGGCGTTGAGCTCCCGGGCGCTCTTCAGGTCGCGGCCGAACGGCTTCTCGATGACCGCCCGCCGCCACGACCCCTCGGGCGCGTCCGCGAGGCCGTGCTTCTTCAGCTGCTGGACGACCTTCGGGAAGAACTTCGGCGGTACGGAGAGGTAGAACGCGTAGTTGCCGCTGGTGCCGCGGGCCTTGTCGAGGTCCTCGACGGTCTGGCGCAGCTGCTTGAACGCCGTGTCGTCGTCGAAGTCGCCCGGGATGAACCGCATCCCCTCGGCGAGCTGCTGCCACACCTCCTCACGGAACTCGGTCCGGGAGTGCTCGCGCACCGAGTCGTGCACGATCTGCGCGAAGTCCTCGTCCTCCCAGTCCCGGCGGGCGAACCCGACGAGCGAGAAGCCCGGCGGGAGCATGCCGCGGTTGGCGAGGTCGTAGATGGCGGGCATCAGCTTCTTGCGGGACAGGTCGCCGGTGACACCGAAGATGACGAGACCGGAGGGCCCGGCGATCCGCGGGAGACGCCGGTCGCGCTCGTCGCGCAGCGGGTTCTCCCAGTCGGCGGTGATGGTCATTCCGCGTCAACTCCCTTGCTGTCCATCGACTTGGTGACGGCGTCCAGCAGGTCCTGCCAGGCCGTCTCGAACTTGGCGACGCCCTCGTCCTCCAGCTGCCGCACGACCTCCTCGTAGGAGATTCCGAGCGCCTCTACGGCGGCCAGGTCGGCGCGGGCCTGCGCGTAGCCGCCGGTCACCGTGTCGCCGGTGATCACGCCGTGGTCGGCGGCGGCGTTCAGGGTGGCCTCCGGCATGGTGTTGACGGTGCCGGGCGCGACCAGGTCGTCCACGTACAGGGTGTCCTTGTACGCCGGGTCCTTCACGCCGGTCGAGGCCCACAGCGGGCGCTGCTTGTTGGCGCGGGCGCCGCCGAGGGAGTTCCAGCGAGCCGAGGAGAAGACCTCCTCGTACGCCTCGTAGGCGAGCCGCGCGTTGGCGAGCGCCGCTCGGCCCTTGAGCGCCAGGGCCGCGTCCGTGCCCAGGACCGTCAGCCGCTTGTCGATCTCGGAGTCGACCCGGGAGACGAAGAAGGAGGCGACGGAGTGGATCGTGGAGAGGTCGAGGCCCTTCTTGGCGGCCTTCTCCAGACCGGCGAGGTAGGCGTCCATGACCTCGCGGTAGCGCTCCAGGGAGAAGATCAGCGTGACGTTGACGCTGATGCCGAGGGCGATGACCTCGGTGATGGCCGGGAGGCCCGCCTTCGTCGCCGGGATCTTGATCATGACGTTGGGGCGGTCCACCAGCCAGGCGAGCTGCTTGGCCTCGGCGATCGTCGCCGCCGTGTCGTGGGCCAGACGGGGGTCGACCTCGATGGAGACCCGGCCGTCCCGCCCGCCGGTCGCGTCGTGCACCGGACGCAGCACGTCGGCGGCGGCGCGGACATCCGCCGTGGTCATCATCCGTACGGCCTCGTCGACCGTCACACCGCGGACGGCGAGGTCGGTCAGCTGCTCCTCGTAGCCCGCTCCCGAGCCGATCGCGGCCTGGAAGATGGAGGGGTTGGTGGTGACGCCGACGACGTGCTTCGTGGCGACGAGCTCGGCGAGGTTCCCGGACTCGATCCGCTTGCGCGACAGGTCGTCCAGCCAGATGGAGACGCCTTCGTCGGACAGGCGCTTGAGTGCTCCCGCGGTCGCGGTTGCTTCGGTCACTGTGATCATCTTCTTTCTGGCGGTCGGATCAACCACGCGCGGCGGCGAGGGATTCCCTGGCCGCCGCGGCGACGTTCTCGGCGGTGAAGCCGTACTCGGCGAACAGGGTCTTGGCGTCGGCGGAGGCGCCGAAGTGTTCGAGGGAGACGATGCGTCCTGCGTCACCTGTGAACCGGTACCACGTGAGACCGATACCGGCCTCGATTGCGACGCGGGCTCGCACGGACGGCGGAAGGACCCGCTCCCGGTACTCCCGCGGCTGCTCCTCGAACCACTCCACGGACGGCATCGACACCACCCGGGTGCCGACCCCCTCGGCCTCCAGCCGCTCCCGCGCGGCGACGGCGAGCTGCACCTCGGAGCCGGTGGCGATGAGCACGACGTCGGGGGTCTCCTTGGACGACTCGGCAAGGACGTACCCGCCCTTGGCGGCGTCCGGGTTCGGGGCGTACGTCGGTACGCCCTGGCGGGTGAGCGCGAGGCCGTGCGGGGCCGGGTTCGTGGCGTGCCGCTTGAGGATCTCGGCCCAGGCGATCGCGGTCTCGTTGGCGTCGGCCGGGCGCACCACGTTCAGGCCCGGGATGGCGCGCAGCGACGAGAGGTGCTCGACCGGCTGGTGGGTCGGACCGTCCTCACCGAGACCGATGGAGTCGTGCGTCCAGACATAGGTGACGGGCAGCTGCATCAGCGCGGACAGCCGGACGGCGTTGCGCATGTAGTCGGAGAACACCAGGAAGGTGCCGCCGTAGATCCGCGTGTTGCCGTGCAACGCGATGCCGTTCATCTCGGCGGCCATCGAGTGCTCGCGGATGCCGAAGTGGACGGTACGGCCGTACGGGTCGGCCTCCGGCAGCGCGTTGCCCTCCGGCAGGAAGGAGCTGGTCTTGTCGATGGTGGTGTTGTTCGAGCCGGCGAGGTCGGCGGAGCCGCCCCACAGCTCGGGCAGCACCGGGCCGAGGGCCTGGAGGACCTTGCCGGAGGCGGCACGGGTCGCGACGGACGCGCCCTCCTCGAAGACGGGGATCGCGGACTCCCAGCCCTCGGGGAGCTGGCCGGCGACCACCCGGTCGAAGAGCCGCGCCCGCTCGGGCTGCTCACCGCGCCAGGCCGCGATCTGCTTGTCCCAGGCCGCGTGCGCCTCGGCACCCCGGTCCAGGGCCAGACGGGTGTGGGCGAGGACCTCGTCCGCGACCTCGAAGCTCTGCTCGGGGTCGAAGCCGAGGACGCGCTTGGTGGCGGCGACCTCGTCGGCGCCGAGCGCGGAGCCGTGGGCGGCCTCGGTGTTCTGCGCGTTCGGGGCGGGCCAGGCGATGATCGTGCGCATCGCGATGATCGAAGGCCGCTCGGTCTCGGCCTGGGCTGTCTGGAGGGCCGCGTACAGGGCGGGTACGTCGATGTCGCCGTCGGCGGCCGGTTCGATGCGCTGGGTGTGCCAGCCGTAGGCCTCGTAGCGCTTCAGCACGTCCTCGGAGAACGCGGTCGCGGTGTCGCCCTCGATGGAGATGTGGTTGTCGTCGTAGAGGAAGACCAGGTTGCCGAGCTTCTGGTGGCCGGCGAGGGAGGAGGCCTCGGCGGAGATGCCCTCCTGCAGGTCGCCGTCGGAGACGATCGCCCAGATGGTGTGGTCGAAGGGGGACTCGCCCTCGGGGGTCTCCGGGTCGAACAGTCCGCGCTCGTAGCGGGCCGCCATCGCCATGCCGACCGCGTTGGCGACACCCTGGCCGAGCGGACCGGTGGTGGTCTCGACGCCCGCGGTGTGCCCGTACTCGGGGTGACCGGGCGTCTTGGAGCCGTGGGTGCGGAAGGCCTTCAGGTCGTCGAGCTCCAGCTCGTACCCGGAGAGGTAGAGCTGCGTGTAGAGCGTCAGCGAGGTGTGGCCGGGGGAGAGGACGAAGCGGTCACGGCCGGTCCACTCGGGGTCCGCCGGGTCGTGACGCATCACCTTCTGAAAGATCGTGTACGCCGCCGGGGCCAGGGCCATCGCGGTGCCCGGGTGTCCGTTGCCGACCTGCTGCACGGCATCGGCCGCCAACAGGCGGGCGGTGTCGACGGCACGCCGGTCGAGTTCGGTCCATTCGAAGGTGTCCGGTGTCTGCGTGCTCATCTTCAAGAAGTCCTCGATCGGAGCGGGTTTGCTGGTCTGACGTGTTCGAACTTAAAAGTATGACTTTTACGGGGGAAGGTCGCGGTGTGCCAGCCTGTGGTGAAAGTGGGACACGGAACGCTCCAGGCAGGCGGCACGAGAAGGACATGGCGGACAGAACAACCCAAGGCTCCATCCAAGGCGGAGCCGGTGACGGCGGAGTGGACGGGATCAGAACGTTCCCCTTTCCCGTCGAGCAGAGCGTGGGCGGAGTGGGCATGCAGGTCGGCGCCATGGGAGCCGGCCGCACCTGGCATGCGGATGCCCCGCTGGAGCGCGTGCACCGCATCGACTTCCATGTCGTGATGCTCTTCGACGGCGACCCCGTCCGCCACATGGTCGACTTCGCCGAGTACGAGGCGACGGCGGGCGACCTGCTGTGGATCCGCCCGGGCCAGGTCCACCGTTTCGCACCGAGCGAGTACCGCGGAACCGTGCTGACCATGCAACCCGGCTTCCTGCCCCGGGCGACCGTCGAGGCGACGGGGTTGTACCGCTACGACCTGCCGCCCCTGCTGCGGCCCTCCGGGCCCCAGTTGGCGGGCCTGAAGGCGGGGCTGGCGCAGCTCCAGCGGGAGTACGAGGACACGGCGACCCTTCCGTTGAGCCTGCACACCGCGGTCCTGCGGCACACCCTGACCGCGTTCCTGCTGCGGCTCGCCCATCTGGCAGCGAGTGCGGCGGACGCGGGGCGCCGGACGGAGTCGACGTTCACCCTGTTCCGGGACGCCGTGGAGAAGGGGTTCGCCACCAATCACAGCGTCAGCGCCTATGCCGACGCGCTCGGTTACTCCCGCCGGACCCTGGTGCGCGCGGTGCGCGCGGCGACCGGGGAGACCCCCAAGGGGTTCATCGACAAGCGGGTCGTCCTGGAGGCCAAGCGCCTGCTGGCCCACACGGACCTGCCGATCGGCCGGGTGGGCGCGGCGGTCGGCTTCCCGGACGCGGCCAACTTCTCGAAGTTCTTCCAGCAGCACACGGAGCTGACACCGGCGGCCTTCCGCGCGGAACTGCGCTGAGAACCAGGTTTGTCATGTCCATTTGGCGAGCTCTTTGCTGTGCATGACCTGTGCGTGGGGTGATCTTTGCCCGGCGTGGCCCACGGTTCGTCCGGCCGTCACTCGGGGCCGGCCGGACCCCCCTAGTGTTGCCGCGCCGCCTCCCCACGAACGTCCGTCACCTCTGTCCGGAGGACAGTCATGGCCGCCGTCAAGGCACGCTCGCGCAACCGACGTTCCCTCTCCGCGCTCGCCGGAGCCGTCGCCCTCACCGCCACCTCGATCGGTGTGTGGGCCGCCACGGCCACCACCGCACAGGCCGCCGCTCTCCCCACCCCCGACCACGTGGTCGTCGTGGTGCTGGAGAACCACGCCTACGCGCAGGTCATCGGCAGCTCCAGCGCCCCGTACCTCAACAACACGCTCAAGGCGGGAGGCGCCGACCTCACCCAGTCCTACGGCCTGACCCACCCGAGCGAGCCGAACTACTACATGCTGTTCTCGGGCTCCAACCAGGGCCGCACCGACGACAGTTGTGTGGGCGTGGGGTCCATCTCCGCCCCCAACCTCGCCTCCGAGCTCATCGCCGCAGGCAAGACCTGGGCGAGCTACAACGAATCGCTGCCCAGCCAGGGCTCGACGACGTGCAGCAGTGGCAACTACGCCCAGAAGCACAACCCTTGGTTCGGCTTCTCCAACGTGCCGACGAGTACCGCCAAGACGTTCGCGCAGTTCCCGACCGACTACACCACCCTGCCGAAGGTCTCCTTCGTCACCCCGAACCTGTGCAGCGACATGCACGACTGCTCGGTCTCCACGGGCGACACCTGGATCAAGAACAACCTGGGCGCCTACGCCACCTGGGCCAAGACCCACAACAGCATCCTCGCCGTCACCTTCGACGAGGACAACAAGCTCTCCGGCAACCGCATCCCGACCCTGTTCTACGGGCAGCACGTCACGCCGGGCAGCACGAGCTCCACCACCTACAACCACTACAACGCGCTGCGCACGGTGGAGGACCTGGCCGGTCTGAGCACCCACGCGGGCAACGCCGCCTCCGCCTCCGACATCACCGGCATCTGGAACTGACGCCGGTGTATCTCGCGGACTCCCGCCGCACGGACGCCCGCGGTACCCAGGCCGCCGTGCCCGCCACCGTGCTGGCCCTGGGCGCGGTCAGCCTGATCACGGACGTCTCCTCGGAGATGGTGACGGCCGTCCTGCCGCTGTACGTGGTCGCCGGTCTCGGCCTCTCCCCGCTCGGCTTCGGCCTCCTCGACGGCATCAACAACGGGGTCGGCGCGCTGGTCCGGCTGGCCGGCGGTCATCTCGCCGACCGGGGCGGCCACCGGCACAAGCTCGTGGCGGGCCTCGGCTACGGCCTCTCCGCCCTGTGCAAACCGTTCCTGCTGCTCGCCCACACCCTCCCCGTGCTCAGCGCGGTGCTCGCGGTCGACCGCACCGGCAAGGGCCTGCGCACGGCCCCGCGCGACGCGATGATCTCGCTCGCCACCGAACCCGCCCACCGGGGACGGGCGTTCGGCGTCCACCGCGCCATGGACACCACCGGCGCCCTGCTCGGCCCCCTCGCCGCCTTCGCGGTCCTGCGGGCCACGGTCGACGGCTACGACGCGGTCTTCGCGGTCAGCGCCTGCGTGGCCACGCTCGGCGTCCTGGTCCTGGTGCTGTTCGTGCCCCGACACCTCGACGCGCCCACGGGTGCCGTACGACCGTCCCGCACCCCGGCTGCCCAACGACCACCCCAATCCCTGGATGCCGTACGACCGCCCTGGACCCCGGATGCCGTACGACCGCCCCGGCCACCCGCGCCGCCCCGGCCCCCGTCGCTGCGTGACGCGGTCGGGCTGTTGCGGCGGCCGGAGCTGCGGCGGCTCACGGCGTGCGCGGCCCTGCTCGGGCTGACCACCGTCAGCGACTCCTTCCTGTACCTGCTGCTCCAGCGCGAGGGGGACCTGCCCGCGCACCTCTTCCCGCTGCTGCCGCTGGGCACCGCCGCCTTCTTCCTGCTGCTCGCCGTCCCGCTGGGCGCGCTCGCCGACCGGATGAGCCGCCGCCGGCTCTTCCTCGCCGGACACGGGGTCCTGCTGCTCGGCTACGGCCTGGTGCTCTCCCCGTGGCACGGCCTCCCGGCGGTGGTCGCCGTGCTCGTCCTGCACGGCACCTTCTACGCGGCCACCGACGGAGTCCTCGCGGCCGCCACCGCCTCAGTCGTCCCGGCGCGGCAGCAGGGTGCCGGGCAGGCGCTGGTCGGAACGGGCCAGGCGCTGGCCCGGTTCGTCTGCTCGCTCGCCTTCGGCGCCGCCTGGAGCCTGTGGGGCGGGCGGACCGCGCTCGCCGTGACCGCGGCCGGGCTGGCGGTCAGCGCCGTCGTGGCCGCGGTGGTGCTCCGTACGGGCGACGAGACCACCCAGGAGGTGCGCGCATGACCCGAACTACCCGCCTGGTCACCCTGCTGGTCGCGGTCCTCCTGCTGGGCGCTGTCGGCGCCGGGGCGGTGCTGCACGCCGCCCACCGCTCCGGCATGAAGGACGAGCAGCAGGCCGACGGACCCACGGTCCGGGCCGGCACCGTCTCGCTGCGGTCCACCGGCACGCGCCGCCTGCTGGTCCGCAACCTGGCCTGGGGCCCGCACCGCGACGAGATCGCCACTGTCGCCGCCGACGACCCGGAAGGTCCGCGGACATCGTCCGGCGTGAAGTGCCTGCGCTTCCACGCGGCGGCCGGCACCGGCATCTGCCTCCAGGCCGTGCACGGCGCCCTGGAGGACACCTACCGCGCGGTCGTGCTCGACTCCCATCTGCGGGTACGGCACCGCTTCCCGGCCGCGGGCATCCCCACCCGGGCCCGGGTCTCGCCCTCGGGGCACATGGCCGCCTGGACGGTGTTCGTCAGCGGGGACTCGTACGCCGGGACGAACTTCTCCACCCGCACGGCCATAGTCGACACCCGCACCTGGGCGATCGACGACAACCTGGAGACGTTCCGCGTCGTCAAGGACGGCCGCACCTACCACGCGGCGGACACCAACATCTGGGGCGTCACCTTCGCCGACGACAACCGCTTCTACGCCACCCTCGCCACCGGCGGCCGGACCTACCTGGTGCGCGGCGACGTCGGCGCGCGCACCCTCACCACCCTGCACGGCAACGTCGAATGCCCCTCGCTCTCCCCGGACGGCACCCGCGTCGCGTACAAGAAACGCGTCAAAGGCGCCTCGCCGGACGCCCCTTGGCGGCTGTACGTCCTGAACCTACGGACCATGAAGGAGACCGCGACCGCCGAGTCCCGCAACCTCGACGACCAGGCCCTGTGGGCCGACGACCACACCCTCGTCTACGCCCTCCCCGGCGACTACGGCTCCGACCTGTGGACCGTCCCCGCCGACGGCACCGGCACGGCCCGCCGCCTGATGAGGTCGGCCGTCGCGCCCGCCTACCTCTGAGACGGCACCGCCCCGCGAGACCGTGTGTGCCGAAGCTCAGCCTTCAGCGAGGGGTGCGCTGCCGGAGGCGTTCTCCCTGCGGCCCGAACAGGACCAGGTACTCGACCGGCCCGTCGGGCGCGGGGTTCGCGACTCCGTGGGGGACGCGGGTGTCGAACTCGGCGGCGTCCCCGGCCGCCAGGACGAGGTCCTGGTCACCGAGTGCGAGCCACAGCCGCCCGTACAGGACGCACAGCCACTCGTAGCCCTCGTGGGAGACCTGCCGTGGCCGCGCGGGCGGCCCCTCGGCAGCAGGCAGGACATGCTTGTGGGCGTGCAGGCCGCCGACGTACCGGGTGAGCGGCAGTACCAGCTTGCTGTCACCGAAGCTCAACGGCGCCGAGGCGCGCGGCCCGGCCGCCGGGGCGGGTGCGGTACCGGCCAGTTCGTCCAGGGAGACGCCGTACTCCTTCGCCAGCCGCAGCACCACCTCCAGGGTCGGCCTGCGCCGGCCGGTCTCGATCCGCGACAACGTGCTCGACGAGATGCCGGTCGCGCAGCTGACACCGGCGAGCGTGGCGCCGCGTTGCTCGCGTACGGCCCGCAGCCGGGGCCCCATCGCCGCCAGCGTGCCGTCGACCTCGTCGACTGCCATCGTGACCGTCCTTCCGACCGCGCCGCTCCCCGTCCGTCCTGCGAGTTTGCCAGGACGGCAAGAGCGATCGCGTCGGGCGGGCCTCGCGCCGCATGATCGGTGGGTAGCCGCGTCCGCCCGCGAACCGAGGAGAGTCCCCATGCGATCCGAGCCGACCGCCGCCCTCCGCCACCGCACCGTCGAGGCCCCGGCCGGACGCCTGCACCTGGTCGAGCAGGGCACCGGTCCGCTGGTCCTGCTCGTGCACGGCTTCCCCGAGTCCTGGTACTCCTGGCGCCGCCAACTCCCGGCCCTCGCGGCGGCCGGGTACCGGGCGGTGGCGATCGACGTACGCGGCTACGGCCGCTCCTCCAAGCCGGCCGCGACCGACGCCTACCGCATGCTCGACCTGGTGGCGGACAACGTCGCCGTCGTGCGCGCCCTCGGCGAGGAGAGCGCGGTGATCGTCGGCCACGACTGGGGCTCCAGCATCGCCGCCGCCTCCGCCCTGCTCCAGCCGGGGACCGTCCGCGCCGTCGGCCTGCTGAGCGTCCCCTACGCCCCGCCCGGCGGCCCCCGGCCCACCGAAGTCTTCGACCAAGTCGGCGGCCACGAGCAGGAGTTCTACGTCTCCTACTTCCAGGAACCCGGCCGCGCCGAGACGGAGATCGAGCCCGACGTACGGAGCTGGCTCGCCGGTTTCTACGCCGCGTTGTCCGCCGACACCATGCCCGCCGATGACGAGCCCGACCCGCACTTCGTCGCGCCGGGCGGCCGACTGCGCGACCGTTTCCCCACCGGCCCGTCCCCGGCCTGGCTGACCGAGGAGGATCTCGACGTCTACGCCGGGGAGTTCGAGCGCACCGGCCTGACCGGCGCCCTCAACCGCTACCGCAACCTGGACCGCGACTGGGAGGACCTCGCCCCCCACCGCGGAGCCCCGATCACCCAGCCCGCCCTGTTCATCGGCGGCACCCGGGACGCCTCCACCACCTGGATGGCCGACGCCATAGACGCCCACGCCACCACTCTCCCCGCCTTGTCCGCCTCCCACCTCCTGGACGGCTGCGGCCACTGGGTCCAGCAGGAACGCCCCGACGAGGTCAACCGCCTGCTGACCGACTGGCTGGCCACCGTCCACGGCTGAACCAGGCGGGCTGTCCGGGGAGTTCGGCGGGGCGTTCCGTGGTCATTCCACCGTCAGCAGGAAGACTCCTGTGCCCAGGATCAGGAGGACCCCGCCCAGGAGGGCCAGGAGCATGAGCGTGCCGGCGACACGGGCGGTCAGGTTGCCCCAGAACTCGGTCCGCCGACCGTCGGGCGTGTCGGTGCGCCACTTCGACGGGATGCCGACGCGTCCCTCGGCGATGGCCGGCGCGGCTCTGCGCACGTCCCCGGGGTGGAAGGAGTGGAAGGTCGGCTCCGCCCCCCACGTGCCCCGGCTTGCCCCGCCGTACGTGCGGACGCGGACGTCCGCACGACGGGCGACACCGGGCAGCCAGTCCTTGCGCACCGGCCACAGCTTCGCGACCTCGTCACTGCTGAGCCAGGGCTCCTCCTCCTCGTGCGCTGACTCCGACGTTCCCGGCTGAGGTGTGCTGGACATGGCTCCCCCTCGACGCAGCAGGGATCCAGTACACCTCAGCCGCCCTCCACGCCGATAGGGCACCTGCGGCGAGGCAGGACACGGGACATGGCCGGTGCCTGGCTCAACCCGGCGGTCAGCGACCGAAGTTGAACCAGTTCACGTTGACGAAGTCCGCCGGCTGGCCGCTGGTGAAGGTCAGGTACACGTTGTGCGTGCCGGTGACGGAGCTGATGTTCGCGGGGACCGTTCTCCAGGACTGCCAGCCGCCCGTGTTGGCGATCGAGAAGCTGCCGACCGGAGTGGCCGTCGGGCTGTCAAGACGCACCTCGACCAGACCGCTCACCCCGCCCGCCGCGCCGCTCGCGACCCGGGCGACGAACTGAGTGGCCGCCGTGGAACCGAAGTTGACGTTCTGGTAGAGCGCCCAGTCGCCGTTGGCCAGCGAGGCGATGTTCTGGCCGCCGCCGGTGTCGGTCGTGGTCTCGGTGCCGACGCCGTTCTGGCCGTTGTAGGACTCCGCCTGGATCGTGCCGTACGCGTCCCGGCCGCCGGTCGGCGGGGGCGTGGTACCGCTCCCAGCCGCCGACAGCACCTGGACGTAGTCCACGACCATGGGCACGCCGGACTGGGTGCCGGAGTCCAGCCCGCCGCCGAACGCGTCCGGGAACGCGCCGCCCATCGCCACGTTGAGGATGATGAAGAACCCGTGGTTGGTGGCGTTGGTCCAGGTCGTGGCGTCCACCTGGCTCGCGTTGACCGAGTGGAACTGTGTGCCGTCCACGAGGAAGCGGATCGTCTCGGGGCTCACCGAGCGGTCCCACTCCATGGTGTACGTGTGGAAGGCGGACTGGCAGGTCGAGCCCGGGCAGGCGACGTTGTTGCCGATGCCGGTCGTCTCGTTGCAGGGGCCGCCCGGGTTGGTCCCGCAGTGCATGGTGGCCCACACGCGGTTCATGCCCTGGACGTTCTCCATGATGTCCAGCTCGCCGACGCTGGGCCAGTTCTGGTAGTTGCCGCGGTAGGGGGCGCCCAGCATCCAGAAGGCGGGCCAGTAGCCCTCGGCGGCGGTGCCGGTGACGTTCGGCATCTGGATGCGCGCCTCGACGCGCAGCTTGCCGCCGGCCGGGGGCTGGAAGTCGGTGCGGTTGGTCTCGATGCGGCCCGAGGTCCAGTTGCCGGACGCGTTGCGGATCGGGGTGATGCGCAGGTTGCCGTTGCCGTCCAGCGCCACGTTGCTGGTGCTGTTCGTCATCGTCTCGACCTCGCCGGTGCCCCAGTTCGCGGGGCCGCCCGGATACGAAGTGCCGGTGGCGTACTGCCAGTTCGAGGTGTTGACGCCGGTCCCTGCGGTGCCGTTGAAGTCGTCGACGAAGACCTGCGACCAGCCGGTCGGCGGGGTGGGGGCGGAGGCGTCGGCGGGGAGGGTGGCGGCCGTCGCCAGGGCGGCGGCCAGACCGAGGGTGCTCAGGACGGCGACGAGGGCCCGCCGTCGTCTGGGGATACCGGAGGTTTCACTCATGGGGGTGCCTCTCGGGTACGGGGAGAAGTGAGCGCGGGTGCCTTCGAGAGCCTTTGAGAGCGCTCTCAAAGTGGGCCCAATGTGCTCGCAGTCGCTCCGGTCGTCAAGAGGTTGAGCCGTGAAAGTCCTTTCGGGCCTGGTGAGTTCACCCCTTGAAACCGGGCATACCCGCTAAAGCGCGCTGCCCGCCTTCCAGTCCGCCCACGAGAGGTTCCAGCCGTTGAGTCCGTTCGACGCCTCCACGGTCCGCTCGCCGGAGTTCCTCACGATCACGACGTCGCCGAGCATGGAGCTGTCGTAGAACCTGTAGCCGTCCACGGAGGTGTCGTTCGCGCCCTTCGCGTCGTGCAGGCCGACGCAGCCGTGGCTGGTGTTCTCGTGCCCGAACACGGCGGTGGAGGCCCAGTAGTTGCCGTGCACGAAGGTGCCGGAGGTGGTGAGCCGCTGGGCGTGCGGCACGTCGGGGATGTCGTACTCGTCGCCGAGACCGACCGTCGAGGAGTCCATGTGGGTCTGCTTGAACCGCTCGCTGATCACCATGATCCCGGACCAGGTGGTGTGGTCGGGGTCGCCGCCGGAGACCGGGTAGGTGGCGATCGTCCTGCCGTCCCGCCGCACCACCATCTCCTTGGTGGACAGGTCCACCGTGCTGATCTGCTCGCGGCCGATGTGGAAGGTGACGTCCTTGGACTGCACGCCGTAGACGCCTTCCGTGGCCTGGACGTCCTTGAGCCGCAGACCGAGCGTGATCCTCGTGCCGGGCGCCCAGTAGGTCTCGGGCCGGAAGTCGAGCCGGGTGTCGCTGAACCAGTGGCCGACGATCTCCACCGCGGGCTCGGCGGTGACGGTGATCGCCTTCTGGACGGCGGCCCTGTCGGAGACGGCGTGGGTGAAGTTGATCGACACCGGCATGCCGACGCCGGAGGTGGAGTTCGCCTCGGGGGTGAAGTAGCCGACGAAGGTCTCGCCCGGGGACCTGGTGGTGAAGGTCGCGGTCTGTGGGGTGCCGTCCTCCGCGGTCGCCGTGACCGTGTACTTCGTGCCCGAGTAGGGGTTCCTCGCCGAAGTCCACTCGGTCTTGGTGCCGTTGAGGGATCCGGCCAGGGTGGAGCCGTCGTTGCCGGTCACCTTCACGGAGGCGAGGGTGCCGTCGGTGACGGTGACCCGGACGGGGCTGGAGAAGTCGGCCTTCGCGGTCCCGTCGGCGGGGGTGACGGCTATGGTCGCCTTCTTCGCCGGGGCCTGCGCGGACGGGGTGGAGGAGCCCTCCGAGGCGTCGGCGGAGCCGCTGCATCCCGTCAGGACGACAGCGGCCGGCACGGCACCCAGGGCGGCGAGCATCCCGCGCCGGGACCACCTCTGCGGCTGTCGCCCGGACCGGTTCGATATGTGCGGGACGCCCACGGCACACCTTCCTGAGATATCCACCTTCGCCGGGTGCATGCTGCCTCGCGCACATGTGCTGCTCCTTGGAATCACCGGGCCGTTCCCTGAGATTCCGGTGAGGACTGCCCCTGCGGAAGGGCACGGAGAGGAGGCCGGCCAGTCGGCCGGCCCCCTGATCCGTCGGGATCCTCAGGCGTTGCTCGGTACGTGCGGCTCCGGTGTCGCCTCACGCAGACCGAACCGTTCGTGTGCCGCGCGCAGCGGCTTCGGGGCCCACCAGGCCCGCCTGCCGAGCAGGGCCATCGTCGCCGGGACCAGCAGCATCCGTACGACCGTCGCGTCGATCAGCACGGCCAGGGTCAGGCCGAGGCCGATCTGCAGGATGGGTGAGAACCCGCCGGTCATGAAGGCGCCGAAGACCACCGCGAGCAGCAGCGCGGCACACGTGACCACCCGCCCCGAGCGGCGCAGCCCGGTGACGACGGCCTCCTGCTCGTCCCCGGTGTGCTGCCGCGCCTCCCGCATCCGGGCGAGGATGAAGATCTCGTAGTCCATGGCCAGCCCGAAGGCGATCGAGACGATCAGCGGGGGCGCCGTCAGGCTCAGCGCGCCCAGGCCCTCCCCGCCGAGCAGCCCGGCCCCGTGGCCGTCCTGGAAGACCCACACCACCACGCCGAGCGCGGCGCCCAGACTGAGCAGGGTGGTCGCGATCGTGCGCAGCGGGATCAGCACCGAACCGGTGAAGGCGAAGAGCAGGACGAAGATGCCGGCCAGGACGGTCAGGGCCGCCCAGGGTGCCCGCTCGGCGAGCATCGCGCGGAAGTCGACCAGCCGGGCCGCGACCCCGGTGACCTCGACGGGCTCGTCGCCGCGCACCTCCCTGACCCGCTCGACCAGGCCGGTGGCCGCCCCGCCGTCCACGCTGCCCGGCGGCCGCAGCTCCACGACCGTGGTGCCGCCCGGCAGGTCGCGGGACTCGGCGTGCGGGACCAGGGCGCGGACGCGGTCGGCGGTCGCGGGGTCGGTGCCGGGCCTGAGGACGACCACCACGGGGGAGACCCCGGTGCCCTTCGGGAAGTGCGCGTCGACGGTGTCGTACAACTGCCGTGCCTCGGTGCCGGCGGGCAGCTGGCGGGCGTCGCCGATGGCGATGCGCAGGCCGGTCACGGGCAGGGCCAGGAGCAGCAGGGCCGGGACCACGGTCACCAGGACGGCGATCCGGCGGCGCTGCGCGAAGCGGGCGAGGCGGGCGAAGACGCGGCCCTCCTCGTCCTCGGTGCGCGCCTTCGACGGCCGTATCCGCCCGCCGAACTTCGTGAGCAGCGCGGGCAGGAGGGTGACCGCGGCGAGCATGTCGACCACGACCACGGCGGCCACGGCCAGGCCCATGCTGCGCAGGAACACGCTCGGGAAGACCAGCAGTCCGGTGAGGCTGACGGCGACGGTGAGCCCGGAGAACAGTACGGTCCGGCCGGCCGCGGCAACCGTACGGTGCACGGCCTCGACCACGTCGTCGGTGTGCCGGCGTTCCTCGCGGAAGCGGACCAGCGTCAACAGGGCGTAGTCGACGGCGAGTCCGAGGCCCAGCATGGTGGTGACCTGGATCGCGTACACCGAGATGTCGGTGACCTGGCTGAAGACGAACAGGCCGAGGAACGCGCCCGCGATCCCGCTCACCGCGATCACCAGCGGCAGCGCGGCGGCGCGCAGTCCGCCGAACACGACGAGCAGCAGGGCGAGGACGACCGGCAGGGAGATCAACTCGGCGTTCTTCACGTCCTGCTGGGCCCGCTCGCCGAGCTGCCTGCCGAGGAGTTCGCCGCCGCTGACGTGGACGTCGGGCGCGTCGATCCGCTTGACGGTCTCGACGGCCGTGTCCGTGGCCTCCTCCTCGGCCTCGTCGCTGAGGCCGCCGTCGAAGGTGACGGGGATGACGAGGGCCTGTCCGTCGCGGGCGGTGAGGCCGGGGGTGGTGTACGGGTCCGGTACGTCGGCCACGCCGGCGATCTCGCGGACCTCGGCGACGGTCCGCTCGACCTGGGCGCGCAGGGCCGCGTCGGAGACGGCCTCGCCCGCGACGACCGCGGTGACGGACTCGCCGGTCGGGTCGATGCCGGAGAGGTAGTCGTCGGCCAGGTCGGACTCGGTGCCGGGGACGTCGGGCACGTCGTCGGAGAGGTCGGCGAAGACGCCCGTCCCGAGGCCGAAGCCGAGCAGCAGGAACGCCGCCCAGAGTCCGATGACGGTCAGCGGGCGGCGGGTCGCCGCCCGGGCGAGTGTGGAGAGCACGGGGGCCTCCCGGCGGGTTGGCGGTGGTCGATGGCACCCTCAGGCTCCTGCGGCCGGCGTGATCACCGGATCGCCGCCGCGAGCGGTTTCCAGGACTCCGTCGTACGGGTGAGTCCGGGGGCCGGCTCACTCCCGCGGGGGAGGAATCTTCGGTACCGGTGGGGGAGTTGACCTTGGGGACAGCTACAAGGAGGCCGTATGTCCGAGGTACCACCCACCGTCCGTGAACTCCGGCTCGTCGTCACGGCGGAGGACTACGACGAGGCGCTGCGCTTCTACCGGGACGTCCTGGGGCTGCCCGAACGGGCCGCGTTCTCCTCCCCGGACGGCAGGGTCACCATCCTGGAGGCGGGGCGAGCCACGCTGGAGCTGACCGACCCGAACCACGCGGCCTTCATCGACGAGGTCGAGGTCGGCAGGCGGGTCGCCGGGCACATCCGGGTGGCGTTCGAGGTGGACGACTCGACGGCCACCACGACGAGGCTGGCCGAGGCCGGCGCGGAAGTCGTCGCCGAGCCGACCCGCACACCGTGGAACTCCCTCAACTCCCGTCTGGAGGGGCCGGGTTCGCTCCAGCTCACCCTCTTCACGGAACTCGACGGCTAGGCGGAACCCGGCGTCACCAGGCCCGTCTCGTACGCGCAGATCACCGCCTGGACCCGGTCCCGCAGGCCCAGCTTGCTCAGGACGTTGCTGACGTGGGTCTTCACCGTGTGCTCGCTCACGAACAGGGTCGTGGCGATCTCCGCGTTGGACAGGCCCCGCGCCAGCATGCGCAGGGTCTCCACCTCGCGGGCGGTCAGGACGTCCAGGCGGTCGGGGGCGGGCTCGGTGGCCGTCTCCTCGCGGCGCCGGCGCACGATGTCCGCCACCAGGCGGCGGGTGATCGCCGGGGCGAGGAGGGAGTCGCCGCCCGCGACCACACGGACCGCGTGGACGAGGTCGTCGCGGCGGACGTCCTTCAGCAGGAAGCCGCTGGCGCCCGCGTACAGGGCGTCGTACACGTACTCGTCGAGGTCGAACGTGGTCAGCATGACCACCTTGCAGCCCGACTGCGCGCACACCCGCCGGGCCGCCTCCAGACCGTCCATGACCGGCATCCGGATGTCCAGGAGGAGCACGTCGGGCGTGTGCCGGCGGACCGCGTCGACCGCCTCGGCGCCGTTCCCGGCCTCGGCGACCACCTCGATGTCCGCCTGCGCCTCCAGGATCATGCTGAAGCCGCTGCGGACCAGTTCCTGGTCGTCGGCGACGACCACCCGGATGCTCACCCGAGGGCCGCCTCCCGGTCGGCGCCGGCGGGCAGCCGTACGACCACGCGGAAGCCCCCGTCCGGACCCGGCCCGGTCTCGGCGCTGCCCCCGCACGCGGCCGCCCGCTCCCTGAGGCCGATCAGCCCGTGCCCGCCTTCGGTCCGCGCGGGCCCGCTGCCGTCGTCGGTCACCGTGAGCGTCAACTCGTCCTCCGCCCAGTCGAGTTCCACCCGTGCGCAGGAAGCGTACGCGTGCTTCACGGTGTTGGTCAGGGCCTCCTGCACCGCGCGATAGGCGGCGACCTCGGTGTCCGGGGGCAGCGGGCGCGGCCGGCCGCGGATGCTCAGGTCGACACGCAGCCCGGTCGACTCGGAGACCTGGCGGACCAGGGACGGGAGTCCGGTGAGGTCGGGCTGCGGCAGCCGGGCGGCACCGCCCCGACGCTCCTCCTCCTTCAACACCCCGAGAATCCGCCGCAGTTGGGCCATCGCGTCCCGGCCGCTGGTCGCGATCGCGTCGAACGCGGCCTCGGCGCGGGCCGGATCGCTGCGGACCACGACCGGTCCGGCCTCCGCCTGGACGACCATCAGGCTCACCGCGTGCGCGAGGATGTCGTGCATGTCGCGGGCGATCCGGGAGCGTTCCTGGGCGATGGCCTTCGCGGTCTCCGCGGCCCGCTCCCGTTCCAGCCGGGCGGCCCGGTCCTCGACGGCCGCGGTGTACGCGCGCTGGACGCGGGCCAGCACACCGAGGCCGTACGCGCTGATCATGCCGGTGATGTGGAAGGCGTACTCGAAGGGCTGGGAGTGCTCCTTGTGCTGCATGGTCAGCACGGCCCCGAGCAGCCAGCTCGCCAGCATGCTGCGGCGCTGCCAGGGCAGGCCCTGGGCGGCCATGGTGTAGAGGACGACGAGGCCGCCGTAGAGCACGTCGGGCGGCGGGGCGTGGTAGTAGGCCATCGCGGTGGTGGCCGCCGAGACCGCCAGGGCGGACGCGTAGGGGGAGCGGCGCCGCCACACCAGGGGGACGGCGGTGGCGGCTCCCAGCAGCCAGCCCGTCAGGGTGAGCCGGTCGTCCCCCTCGTCCGGGAACATCCACTGGAGCGACGCGGCGAACAGCACCAGCACGGCGAGCGCGCCGTCGACGACGTACGGGTTCGTCGTCCGCAGGCGGGTCACGACGAGGTCGTACAGGGACCGTGCGGCGGACATGAGCGGCTCCTCGGGGCCGGGGCCGTTCCAGTATCACGACGCCGGGGCGGCCGGGGCCTCACCGGTGCGAGGGATATCCGGCGCCCGAACGGGGCGTGACAGTGGGCTGCCAGCCCAGCGCCCGCGAGATCCCCAGCGCCGCGAGCCGTACCGCCGGGACCAGCACCGGCACCTGGGCGTCGGCCTGGGGCACCACGACCGACACGGCGGCCACCACCGTGCCGTCCGGACCGCACACCGGGGCCGCCACCGACAGGGCGTCGTCGGTGACCTGACGGCTGCTCACCGCCACGCCCGTGCGCCGGACCTCGGCCAGGACCCGGCGCAGCTTCGCCGGTTCGGCGATCGTGTACGGCGTGAAGATCGCGAGCGGACTCGCGCAGTACTCCTCCTGCTCCCGCGGTTCGCAGTGCGCCAGCAGCACCAGGCCGACCCCGGTCGCGTGCAGCGGCCAGCGCGCGCCGACCCGGATGTGCACGCCGACCGACGAACGCCCCGAGATCCACTCGATGTAGACGACGTCCGAACCGTCCCGCACCGCCAACTGCACGTTCTCGTGGGTGGCTTCGTACAGGTCCTCCAGGTACGGCAGCGCCAGCTGCCGGAGCGCGACCCCGCGCGGCGCGAGCGCGGCCACCTCCCAGAGGCGGAGCCCGACGTGGTAGACCCCGGCCTCGTCCCGCTCCAGCGCGCCCCAGTCGGTCAGGGCGCCCACCAGGCGGTGCGTGGTCGTCAGGGTCAGGCCCGCCCGCCGGCTGATGTCGGTCAGGGACAGCGCCGGGTGGTCGTGGTCGAACGCGGCGAGCACGGACAGCAGCCGGTCCGGCGCGGAACGCACGGTCATGGCTGGTCGGCGACTCTCAGCAGCAGGGCCTGGAGGGTCTCGCGCTCGGCCGGGTCGAGCGGGGCGAGCAGGTCGTTGGTGACCCGTCTGCCCGCCTCGTCGGTGCCGCGCAGGAAGGCGCGGCCGTCCTCGGTCAGCACGACGATCTTGCTGCGCCGGTCGTCGGGGGAGGGCCGGCGCTCGGTCATCCCCAGCTTCTCCAGGTCGTCGACCAGGCCGACGATCGCGCTCGGGTCGTAGCCGAGCCGGGTGCTCAGCTCGCGCTGGAGGGCGCCCTCGGACCCGGCGAGATAGCGCAGCACCGCGTAGTGCCGCAGCCTCAGGCCCGACTCCTGGAGGAACGTGTTGAACAGCTGACCCGAGCGCAGGCCGAGGCGGTACAGCAGATAACCGGTGTCCGCGTGCAGCCCGCGCATCCACGGCTCCTCCGAGTCGATGGGCTTCGGGGTCACGTGCTGGCTTGTGATGGCGGGCTCCCTGGGTCGGTGCGTCATCCGAATTCCAGCATGACGCACGCGAAGGTCGCCAACAACTATTGACGTCAACAATTATTGCTCCTAGCTTCGATCTCGTAGCCGCGCTCCCCGTGACCCCGGGGAAGCACCCCATGTGAAGGGACCCCGTCGTGCCCAGCATCGATCTCTCCGGCAAGGTCGCCGTCGTCACCGGCAGCGGCCGGGGCCTCGGCCTCGCCTACGCGCACGCCCTGGCCGCCCACGGCGCCTCCGTGGTCGTCAACGACGTCGACGAGGCGGTCGCCGAGCAGGCCGTGAAGTCCATCGCCGAGGCCGGCGGCACCGCCGTCGCCGAGGTCGTCCCGGTCGGCACCACCGAGGCCGCCGAGCGGCTCGTGAACCGGGCCGTGGAGGAGTTCGGGCGGCTGGACATCCTGGTCACCAACGCCGGCATCCTGCGCGACAAGGTGCTGTGGAAGATGACCGACGACGACTTCGACGCGGTGATCACCACCCACCTCAAGGGCACCTTCACCTGCGCCCGCGCCGCCGCCGTGCGCATGCGCGAGCAGGGTGAGGGCGGCACCCTGATCCTGGTCGGCTCCCCGGCCGGCCAGCGCGGCAACTTCGGGCAGACGAACTACGCCGCCGCCAAGGCCGGCATCGCCGCCTTCGCCCGCACCTGGTCCATGGAGCTGGGCCGCGCGAACATCACCGTCAACGCGATCGTGCCGGTGGCGGCCACCGCGATGACCGAGACCATCCCCGCCTTCGCCCCGTACATCGAGGCCATGAAGAACGGCGAGCCGCTGCCGGACTTCCTCCGCAAGGGCGAGGGTTTCGGCACCCCCGAGGACTGCGCGGCCCTGGTCCCCTTCCTCGCCTCCGAGGCCGCCCGGGGCATCACCGGGCAGGCCATCGGCATCGGCGGCGACAAGGTGGCACTCTGGTCCCATCCGCAGGAGATCAAGGCGGCCTACGCCGACGGCGGCTGGACCCCCGAGACGCTGGCCGACGCCTTCCCCACGTCGGTCGGCGCCGAGCTCCAGACGGTCGGCATCCCGGCGCCGAAGTTCCCGGAGGCCTGATGAACATCGAGGACCTGGTCGCCATCGACGTCCACACCCACGCGGAGGTGTCCTCCAAGGGCCACTCCTCCCTGGACGACGACCTCCACGACGCCTCCTCGGCCTACTTCAAGGTCGAGGGCAAGCGGAAGCCGACCCTGGAGGAGACGGCGGCCTACTACCGCGAGCGGAAGATGGCCGCCGTGATCTTCACGGTCGACGCCGAGTCCGCGACCGGCACGGCCCCCGTCCCCAACGAGGAGGTCGCCGAGGCGGCCGCCGCCAACTCCGACGTACTGATCCCCTTCGCCTCCATCGACCCCTTCCGCGGCAAGGCGGGCGTCAAGCAGGCCCGCCGGCTGGTGGAGGAGTACGGGGTGAAGGGCTTCAAGTTCCACCCCAGCATCCAGGGCTTCTTCCCCAACGACCGCTCGGTGGCCTACGACCTCTACGAGGTGATCGAGGAGACGGGCACCATCGCCCTCTTCCACACCGGGCAGACGGGCATCGGGGCCGGGGTCCCGGGCGGCGGGGGGATCAGGCTGAAGTACTCGAACCCCCTCCACGTGGACGACGTCGCCGCGGACTTCCCGCACCTGAAGATCATCCTGGCGCACCCGTCGTTCCCCTGGCAGGACGAGGCCCTCGCCGTCGCCACGCACAAGCCGGGCGTCCACATCGACCTGTCCGGCTGGTCGCCGAAGTACTTCCCGCCGCAGCTCGTGCAGTACGCGAACACGCTGCTCAAGGACAAGGTCCTCTTCGGCTCCGACTTCCCCGTCCTCACCCCCGACCGCTGGCTCGCCGACTTCGAGAAGCTGTCGATCAAGGACGAGGTGAAGCCGAGGATCCTCAAGGAGAACGCCGCCCGTCTGCTCGGGCTGACCAAGCCGTAAGGGGCCCCAGATGCGCAACGAGGGACTGGGTTCGTGGCCCGCACGCCGGGCCCGCAAGACCCCGCACCGCACCGCCCTGATCCACGGCGACACGACAGTCACCTACGCCGAGCTGCACACCCGCGTCACCCGCCTCGCGCACGCCCTGCGCGCCCGGGGCATCCGGCGCGGCGACCGGGTCGCCTACCTGGGCCCCAACCACCCCTCCTACCTGGAGACGCTGTTCGCGGCCGGCACCCTCGGCGCGGTCTTCGTCCCCCTCAACACCCGCCTCGCCGGACCGGAGATCGCCTACCAGCTCTCCGACTCCGGGGCCAGGGCGCTGATCTACGGCCCCTCGCACGCGGGGCTGGTCGCCGGACTGCCGGGCAGCACCGACGTCCGTACGTACGTCGAAGTCGGCCCCGAATACGAGCAGTTGCTCGCCGAGGCGCCGACCGAACCCATCGACGAGCCGGTCATCCCCGACGACACCTGCATCATCATGTACACCTCGGGCACGACAGGGCGGCCCAAGGGCGCCATGCTCACCCACGGCAACCTCACGTGGAACGCGATCAACGTCCTCGTCGACCACGACCTGATCGCCGACGAACGCGCCCTGGTCTCCGCCCCGTTGTTCCACACGGCGGGCCTGAACATGCTGACCCTGCCGGTGCTGCTGAAGGGCGGCACCTGCGTCCTGGTCGAGGCCTTCGACGCCGACGCGACCTTCGACCTGATCGCACAGCACCGGATCACCTTCATGTTCGGGGTGCCGACGATGTTCGAGCAGGTGGCGCGGCACCCGCGCTGGGCGGACGCGGACCTGTCCTCCCTGCGCATCCTGACCTGCGGCGGCTCCCCGGTGTCGACCTGGCTGATCACCGCGTACGGGGAGCGGGGGCTCACCTTCCTCCAGGGCTACGGCATGACCGAGGCGTCCCCCGGCACCCTGCTGCTGGACGCCGAGCACTGCGCCAGCAAGGTCGGCTCGGCGGGCGTCCCGCACTTCTTCAGCGATGTCCGGGTCGTACGGCCGGACCTGGCGCCCGTCGACGTCGGCGAGACCGGCGAGGTCGTGCTCCGGGGCCCGCACGTCATGCCCGGCTACTGGGGGCTCCCCGAGGAGACCGCCGCCTCCTTCACCGACGGCTGGTTCCGCAGCGGGGACGCGGCCCGGATCGACGAGGACGGGTACGTCTTCATCGTCGACCGCATCAAGGACATGATCATCTCGGGCGGCGAGAACATCTACCCCGCCGAGATCGAGGACCTGCTCCTCGGCCATCCGGACATCGCCGAGTGCGCGGTCATCGGCGTCCCGGACGAGAAGTGGGGCGAGGTGCCGCGGGCGGTGGTCGTCCCGCGCGAGGGCGCCACGCCCGACCCCGACGAGGTCCTGGCCTCCCTGGCCGGCCGGCTCGCCAAGTACAAGATCCCCAAGTCGGTGGTGGTCGCGGACGAACTCCCGCGCACCGCCTCCGGAAAGCTCCTCAAGTCCCGGGTGCGCAAGCGCTACGGCAACAGTTAAGGAACCCCATGAGCCTCACCGTGAACGGCCTCGACGAACTGAAGAAGCTCGCGGGCAGCGACCTCGGCACCAGCGAGTGGATCGAGGTCACCCAGGAGCGCATCGACACCTTCGCCGACGCCACGGGCGACCACCAGTGGATCCACGTCGACCCGGCGCGCGCCGCCGAGGGCCCCTTCGGCGCCCCGATCGCCCACGGCTACCTCACGCTGTCGTTGTTCATCCCCCTGTTCACCGAGCTGCTGGACGTCCAGGGCGTCACCACGAAGGTCAACTACGGCCTGAACAAGGTCCGTTTCCCCTCGCCGGTGAAGGTCGGTTCCCGCATCCGCCTGGTCGCCAAGCTCACGGAGGTCGAGGAGGTGCCGGGCGGTGTCCAGATCACCGTCGACGGGGCGATCGAGATCGAGGGCGGCGCGAAGCCGGCGGCGGTGCTCCAGAGTCTTTCCCGGTTCTACGCCTAGGACCTGCCGGGCCGAGGCGGTGGGGAACCGCGGGACCGTCGTGGCTGGTCGCGCAGTTCCCCGCGCCCCTTCGGGGCGCTTGCCTCAGCCGGTGACGTCGACGAAGACCGGGTTGGAGTAGAACCACGTGTCCGCCCACGGGTCGCCGTCGCCGGGCTCGTGCGGAATCGGGCCGTGCGGGTCGATCGAGGCACCCAGGTACCCCGTACCGTGCCGCTTTCCGTCGCTGCCTCGCAGGCGGACGTAGAAGGACTCGTCCCCCGCGGTCAGCGGGATGCGCAGGGTGTACGTGCCCTTCCGGCCCGACACGTCCTTCGTCGCCACGACCTTGGTGTCGGGCGCCCGCCAGGTGTCCCGGTCGGCCACCGGGCCGCGCACCGCGCCCCGGATGACGTCCACGTGCGCCAACTCGGGCAGGATTCCCTGCGGGTTGGGGCGGGAGGCGGACGTGACCGTCACGTACAGCGTGATCCGCTCGCCCCTGCGGACCCGCAGCCGGCCGCCCAGCGTCACACCGCGCCCGGAGTCGCAGTCCCGCTTCACACGGACGTCGAGCCCGTCGAGCAGGTGCCCGTGGTCCACCCAGACCCGGCCCGCGCGCAGGCCCGCCATCACCGAGCGGTAGCCGTAGCGGGTCACGCCGACGTGGGTGCGGCTGAACTCGCCCGGCCAGAAGTCGCTGCCGGGCTGCGGGGTGTCGGTGTTCACCGGGTCGGGCAGCTTGCCGGTGTTGTCGAAGTTCTGCCCGGCCGGCCAGTCGCCGTTCTTCCAGGTGTCGAAGACCGTGCGGTGGTTGTCGGAGTTCGTGGTGATCGAGTACAGGCTGCCCTCGGCCAGCATCGAGTCCCACAGACCGCCGACGGTCGCCGTCGCCCAGTCGAAACCGCCGTACGTCACATACGCCTCGGCCGGATAGCCCGCCCAGGACTGCGCCGAGGGCTTGTTCTCGTACTCGCCGCGGATGGACGTCGGCGAGCGCCAGCCGGGGAGCGCGGCGCCCTGGGCGCCCGGTGCGCCCTCCATGCCGATCATGATCTCGGGGGCCGCGTCCCGCCAGGCGCGCATCTCGTGCGGGGAGTCGATGCCGAGCCGCAGCGGGTGGTTGGCGATGACGAGGACGTCGTCCACGTAGCCCGAACGGCGCTGCTCCGCCAGCCACTTGATGGCCTTGACGGCATGTGCCTCGTTGCGGGCGGTGTCCGTCGCGCCCGCGGCGCCCTCGGTGTAGCCGAGCAGCTTGCCGTCGTACGCGAGCTCGAACTGCGTGAGCAGGTCGGTCTCGTGGGGACCCGGCGCGGCGAACACCGTGCAGTGCTCGGCGGCCGGGATGTACCACTCCAGGCCCTGGAAGATCAGCTGACGCGGGTTCTGTGCGCGGGCCTTGACGATCTCCGCGTGCTCCAGCTTCGCGCCGTAGTTCGCGTGACCGAAGTTTGAGTGCTCGTTGAACACCATCCAGTCCAGGCCGTACCGCGCGGCGGCCTGCGCCAGTTGGGAGAAGGTGTACTTCGCGTCGTGGCTGTAGACGGAGTGCACGTGGTGGTCGCCGACGAGGTAGGCGAGCCGGGGGTCGTCGCCGCCGAAACCCGGCCCGCGAGAAGAGGCGAAGGCGGGAGTGGCGGCCGACCCGAGGGCGAACGCGGCGCCGAACAGGCCCGCGCGGCGCAGGAGTCCGCGTCTGGACACGCCCTGGGCGTCGAGGTCGGCGGCGGAGACGGAGGGGTCGGCCCAGGAGGGCAGCTGCTGCTCGGTCATGGTGGTCTCCATCAGTGGGTCATGAAGGACGAGACGGGCAGCGCCCGCGACACGATCCGGACGTCGCCGAGGCGGCCGTAGAAGATCTGGTCGATCTTGTCGGCGTAGGTGTAGCCGCCCAGCAGCCACGGCTCGCCGACCGAGGTGATCCCGACGGCGGACGCCTTCGGGTTGCGGACGACCGGGCAGCCCTGGACGTACAGCGTGGTGTGCTTGCCGTCGTTGACGACGGCGAGGTGCCACCAGGTCTCCAGCGGTGTCTCCTGGCCCCAGTTGGTGGCGATGCTCTCCTGGTTGAGCGGGCGCATGGCCCACTGCGGCTCGCGGTCGTTGGACAGCGACAGCGTGGCGAGCGGCTCGTCGGGGTCGTCGCCGGTCTTGCCCGCCGCCCCGCCGGTACCTCGCCGACTGACCAGTCCCGCCCAGGCGTTGTGGTCCGGGTCCCAGTCGGCCGGCATGCGGTAGAACACCTCGATGGTGTAACCGTCCTTGAACACCGCCGAGTTGAGCGGCGCCTTGTCGACGGTCTGGAGATAGGCGCCCTTCAACGGCGACTTGAAGCCCTGGAACTCCAGGCTGCCGTGGCCGGGCTGGTCGGGGTGGTGGTCCGCGGACCAGCCGAGCGAGCCGCCGCCGACCGAGACGACGGTGAGGTCGTTGCCCTTGCCGGAGAGGTCGCGGACCGTGCCGGAGACCGCCGAGTCGAAGCGCCAGTACGCGGCCGTACCCGGTATCAGCATCTTCGAGGCCGGACGGACCGGGCGCGCGGGGACGGGGTCGAAGCCGGCGAAGCGCTCCGCGAAGTCGATCTCGACCGTGAACCGGTCGGCGTCGCCGCTGAGTTCGATCTCCTGCCGCTCCAGCTCGTTGAGGCCCTTGGCGGCCCGGCCGAGGATCCACGGGGAGACCGTCTCCACGTCGATCACGCCCCGGTCGAGGTCGAAGCGGTACAGGCGGATCATGGCCGCGCCGCCGAAGTACCGGTTCTGGTAGTTCGTCAGGTGCAGGTGGACGTCGTTGCCCGCGGTGTTCTTCCGGGTCGCGCGGCCGGCCGGCCAGTAGTGGCCGTTGAGGGTGAGGAAGATCTGGTCGTGGTCCTTGACCAGCTGGTCCCACAGCTGCTGCCCGTAGTCCGACAGGGTGTCGTCCGCTACGACCAGCTCGTGCGTGGTCAGGACCACCGGGGTCTTCGGGTGGGCGGCCAGGACGTTCCGCGCCCAGGCGTACCCCTGGTCGGACAGCCGCCAGTCCAGGGCGAGGACCAGCCACTCGCGCCCCGCGGCCCGGAACAGGTGGTAGGTGTTGTAGCCGTCGGCGGAGGCGCCCCCGAAGGTCTGGTGCCCCTTGAACCGGGACGGCCCGAACGCGTCCAGGTACGGCGTCGTACCGCGCTGGTCGGTGGTGGACGACTTCACGTCGTGGTTGCCCGCGAGGACGCTGTAGCCGACCCCGCGCCGGTCCAGCAGTTCGAACGCCTCGCTGATCGCGGCGAATTCGGGAGCCGCCCCGTTCTGCGTGAGGTCGCCCAGGTGGGACAGGAAGACGATGTTCTCGTCCTTGCCGTGCTCCAGCAGATACCGCAGCGAGGCCTCCACGGGCGCCTTGTCGATGCTCGGCCCGTCGAAGAGGTACTGCGTGTCGGGCATCACGGCGAGCGTGAAGCGCCGGCTCTCGGCGTCGGGACGCCGGACGGACACAGTGTCGGGGGCGGCCTCCGCCACGGCGGGCAGGGTGACCCCGGCGGTGGCCGCGGCGCCCAGCAGTGCCGTGGCCCGCAGGAAACTGCGCCGGCCGGCGCCGGCCTGTGCGGCCTCCTGGCCGTGGTCGTGCTCATGCGAAGTACACACGTGTGCTCCCAGAGGGACGTGAAGCTCGGTGAGGGGGGTGGTTCAGAGGGCGCGCAGCGTCCAGCTCCAGCGGTGGACGCCCGGCGTGACGAGGCAGGAGGCCGTGGTGTCGGGCCCGCAGGAGGCGGTGCCGAGACCCCGGTGGGCCGCGTCGATGTGCACCACGCAGCCCGCCCTCGGGACGAGCTCGTCGTGGTGCGCCACCGCGGTGAGATCCACGGCGCGGTACCGGCTCACACCGACCTGGCGCGGTTCGTCCAGGACGACCGAGAGGCCGGTGGCGTCCGGTGCCGAGAGCCTGAAGTGCCGTACGCCATGACGGCCGCCGCTCTCCTGCGGACGCAGATAGGGGGTGAACAACTCGTCCACGGGCACGGAGTGATGGCCGACCGGAGCCCCGAACGCCCGGTCCGGATACGACTCCCAGGGACCCTGTCCGAACCACTCCATCAGGTCGAGCCCGGCGACCGTCTCGAAGACGGACCCGACCCGGGCCACGTCGTCGAGCTCCTCGGGCAGCTCGGCCGACTCCTCGACGTGGATGCCGCCCTCGACCGCGGTGAGCACCTGCACATGACGTACCGCACCCGCCGCGCAGGCGTACTCGGCGTGCACGGTGACCCGGCCCTCGGCCCGGCGCACGTCGGTGACCTTGCGCACCAGCGCGTCGAGGCCCCAGTCACGCCAGCGCGGGGCCATGCCGCCGAGTTCGTCGTTGTCGGTGGGTGCCCGCCACAGGGACAGGGTGGGGGCGGCGGTGAGCAGGGGGTGGACCAGGAGGCCCTCGTCGTCCACCTCGACGAAACGGTTCCGCACCGGCGCCGGCTGCGGCGGGGGCGGTGCCTTCCGCAACCGCGCCTGCGGCACGCACACCACCGTGCCGCGCGGCGCCCAGGGCTCGTCCCCGGCGGTCGTCACCCGCAGCGTCAGCCAGGCCTCACCGCCGTCCTCGGGCAGCTGGAACGGCAGCGGTACCGCCGCTGTCTCGCCGGGCCGCAGATCGGGCAGTTCGACGGGTGCGGTGAGCGTGCGGCCGTCGGCCAGCGACAGCTCCCACTCGGCGGCGAGCCAGGCGAGGCCCCGGAAGTGCTGGTGGTTGCCGAGCACGATGCCCTCGTGCCGGAAGCACTCGATGCGCACCGGCGCGGAGATCTCCCGGTGCTCGTACATCGCCGGCTTCGGGGTGCGGTCGGGGAAGACCACGCCGTCCGCGATGAAGGCGCCGTCGTGGTCGGGCTCGCCGAAGTCGCCGCCGTACGCCCACCGGTGCCCGGGCGCGGCGACACCGTTGTCATAGAGCCCGGCGCCCCCACGCCCGACCGGTCTGCCGTCGTTCACACGCTGGAGGATGCCGTGGTCCCAGAACTCCCAGATGAACCCGCCCTGAAGTCCTGGCGTGGACTCGATGGCCGCCCAATGGTCGGCGAGGGTGCCGTTGCTGTTGCCCATGGCGTGGGAGTACTCGCACCAGATCAGCGGCTTGGTCTGGCGTCCGGAGAGGGCGTGCGCCACGCACTCCTCCAGCGGGGCGTACATGGGGCAGGCGATGTCGGTGGCGTCGCCGGCCGCCGCCCAGTCCAGCTTGGCGGCCCCCTCGTACTGGACGGGCCGGGTCGGATCGTGCCGCCGTACCCAGCCCGCGGCCGCGTCGTGGTTGGCGCCGTAGTCGGACTCGTTGCCCAGCGACCAGACGATGACCGACGGGTGGTTCTTGTCCCGCAGCACCATCCGCGCGACCCGGTCCACGAAGGCGTTCAGATAGCGCGGGTCGTCGGCGATCTCATGGGCGTGGTCGTGCGACTCGATGTCCGCCTCGTCGACGACGTAGAACCCCAGCTCGTCGGTGAGGTCGTAGAGGGAGGGGTCGTTGGGGTAGTGGCTGGTGCGGATCGCGTTGAACCCGAAGCGCTTCAGCGTGATCAGGTCCGCGCGCATGTCGTCGTACGACACCGTCCGCCCGGTCAGCGGGTGGAAGTCGTGCCGGTTCACGCCCCGGATGAACACCCGCTCCCCGTTGACCAGCAGGTCCCGGCCGGAGATCTCGACGTCCCGGAAGCCGATCCGGTGCCGTGAGGTGTCGGCGACCGTGCCGTCGGCGCGGTGCAGCCGGACGGTCAGGTCGTACAGCTCGGGCGTCTCGGCGTTCCAGGTCCTGACGTCCTCGACGACCGTCTGGAGCCGGGCCTCCCCGAGGAAGTCGGAGACCCGCTCGTCCTCGGCGTTGAGCCGGTCGAACTCCGCGTCCTGGGTGAGCAGTTGACCCTCCAGCTCGCCGCTGACGTACCACCCTCCGGGCAGCGCCCCGCCCGTGTCCCGCACCCGGCAGTCGACCCGCAGCAAGCCGTCGGAGCGAGCCCGCACGGTCACGTCCGCCAGATGCAGCGGATCCGTCGCGTACAGCAGCACCGACCGCGTGATCCCGCCGTGCCACCACTGGTCCTGGTCCTCGATGTGCGAGGCGTCCGACCACTTGACCACGGTGAGCCGTACGACGCTCCGCGCGCCGGGACGCACCAGTCCTGTCAGGTCGAACTCGGCCGCGAGGTGGGAGTCCTTGGAGATCCCGACGGGCCGTCCGTCCACGTGCACCAGCAGCACGCTCTCGGCGGCCCCGACCTGGAGCACGATCCGGCGTCCGGCCCACTCGGCGGGCACGTCCACGTCACGCTCGTGGACACCCGTCGGGTTGGCGGCGGGGGAGTGCGGCGGGAACTCGGGGAACGGCATACGGACGTTGAGGTACCGCGGCAGGTCGTCCGTGTCCTGCATGGTCCAGACACCGGGCACGTACGCCGAGGACCAGGCACCGCCGACCGGCGCGTCCGGAGTGGGCAGCAACTGGAAACGCCAGTCGCCGTCCAGGGGGAGTGCTCCGGAGCGCCGGTCGACGGCGTTCATGGGCAGGCGACCCCAGGAGGTCACCTCGGGCGCTTCCCAGGGGCGCAGGGCGACGAGGGGGTCGGTGGGGCGGGGTCTGCGGGGTGCGTCGGTCATGGCCGTTCCGTGGTCGGTGGTGCGGGGGCGTGGCAGGACTGACCGAGGCCGTGCAGGACCCGGCCCTGAAGGCCCCAGGCCGGGTCGACGCGGACGCCGAGCCGGTCCAGGACGGTGGGGGCGATGTCGATGAGGCGCGGGGTGTCGAGCCGGGTGCCGCCCGGCATGCCGGGCTCGGCGAGCACGACGAACACCTCCCGCTCGGCCCGGGTGGCGCCGCCGTGACCGCCGGTGTCGAGGTGCCCGTGGTCGGTGGTGACCAGCACGGTCCAGCGCTCCCGCGCGCGGGCGGGGTCCAGGCGCCGGGTGTTGACGGCCGCCAGCAGCCACCCGAGGTGGGTGTCCTGGGTGAGCAGGGCGCGGTCGTAGGCGGGGCTGTGCGGGCCCATGGCGTGGGCGGCCTCGTCGGTGGCGCCGAAGTACACGAACACGGCGTCTGGATCGTCCTGGCTCAGCCAGCGCTCGGCGGTGCGGGCGACGAGCCGGTCCGCGGTGCCGTAGCCGTCCGTCTCACCGTCGTAGCGCACCCGGCGGCCGATGGCGGGGCCGAGGGTGCCGCGCCGGATCAGCTCCGGCCAGGACACCGCGGCCGCGGTGCGCAGCCGCCGCCGGGCGGTGCCGGCCCGGCTCAGGAAGTCGGGGTAGCGGGCGTAGTCGGCACCGGCGAAGTCGTTGCCGCGCACGCCGTGCCGGTCCGGCCAGACGCCGGTCAGCACACTCGACCAGCCCGGCCCGGAGTCGGTGTACGCCATGCTCGTGGACGGCCCGTCCGGGGCCTGGCCGTCCACCTCGCCGTAGGGCAGCAGGCTGGTGCCGTGGGCGCCCGCCGCCATGAGTCCGTGCAGTACGGGCGCCACGGCCGGAGAGCGGGTGAGCAGGTCGTACCGCAGCCCGTCCATCCCCACCACGAGCACCTTGCCGACGTCGTACGTCACCACGCACCCCTCTCTCCCAGCACCCGGTCAGCTGCCCTGGACCGCGCCCTCGGTGGCGCCCGCGATGAAGCCGCGGGCGAAGATGCTGAACACGATGACCAGCGGAAGTGCCGCCATCAGCACACCGGCCATCACCATGCTGTAGTCGGTGGTGTGGCCGACGTTGAGCTGGGCGAGCTCCACCTGGAGGGTCACGTGGCCCGGGTCGGTGAGCACGACGAGCGGCCAGATGTAGTCGTTCCAGCAGTTGACGAAGGCGTAGATGGCGAGGAACGACAGCGCGGGCCTGATCATCGGCAGCGCGATGTTCCAGTACTGCCGGAAGAACCCGGCGCCGTCGATGCGCGCGGCGTCGAGGAGTTCGTCGGGAACGCCGTTCTGGATGTACTGGTGCAGCCAGAAGATGCCGAAGGCGTTGGCGAGGGAGGGCAGGGCCAGCGCCTTGAGCATGCCCACCCAGCCGATCTTCGACATCAGGATGAACTGCGGCAGGATCGCCAGCTGGAGCGGCAGCATCATGAACAACAGCAGGGTGCCGAAGAGGATCTTGCGCCCGGGGAAGTCGAACTTGGCGAAGGTGAAGGCCGCCAGGGAGTCGATGAACAGCACCAGCGCGGTGGTGACGGTCGCGACGATCACCGTGTTGAGCATCGACCCGAAGAAGTCGATGGTGTTCAGCACGTGCCGGATGTTCTCCAGCAGATGCGAGCCGAAGGTGAACTTCGGCGGGCTCTTGTAGATGTCCTGCGTGGTGTTGGTCGCCATGACGATCGTCCACGCGAACGGGAAGACCGAGACCAGGACGGCCACGACGAGGATGATGTGCGCGGTCAGGCCCCTGGGGCGGCGAGTTCGCCTGCCGCCCGTGGCCGGCCGCGCGGTGTCGACCGCGGTCATGCCTTCCTCCCTCGTGTGGTGAGACGCCAGTTGACGGCGACGAGGATGATGATCAGGACGAAGAAGGCCCACACGATGGCCGCGCCGTAGCCGTAGTCGTTGTTGAGGAAGGCCGACTGGTAGAAGTACAGCAAGGTCGTCAGACCCGCCTGGCCCGGTCCGCCGAGGTTGGCGTTGGCGGCGTTGCTGGCGAACAGGACCTGCGGTTCGCTGAAGCTCTGCAGCCCGTTGATGGTCGAGATGATGACCGTGAACAGGATGATCGGCCGCATGATCGGAATGGTGATCTGGAAGAACGTGCGGATCGGACCGGCGCCGTCCATCTTCGCCGCCTCGTAGATCGAGGTCGGGATCGCCTGGAGGCCGGCCAGATAGATGATCATGTTGTAGCCGGTCCACTGCCAGGTCATCAGCAGCGAGATGACCACCTTGATCAGCCACGGGTTGCTCAGCCACGGAACCGGCGAGATGCCGACCACGCCCAGGATCGCGTTGACCAGACCGAAGTTGTTGCTGAACACCGCGCCGAAGAAGATCGCCACGGCGACGATCGAGGTCACGTTCGGCACGTACAGCGCGATGCGGTAGAAGCCCTTGAAGCGGCGCACCGAGTGCAGCAGCGTCGCCAGCGTCAGGGCGCCGAACAGGGTCGGCACCGTGGACAGCACCCAGATCACCAGGGTGTTGCGGATCGACAGCCAGAAGACCGGGTCGTCCCACAGGAACCGGAACTGCTGGAGCCCCACGAACTGCATGGTGCCCATGCCGTCCCAGCGCTGGAAGGCCAGGTACAGCGAGTAGAAGACCGGGAAGAACGAGAACGCGGCGAAGATCAGGTAGAACGGCGAGATCGCCAGGTACTGCCGCCAGTACGCCAGCGGCCCACGCCGCTTGGGCCGAGCTGTGCCCGCGGGCGCGGTGCGCCGCGGGCGGAACCGGGCCGGGCCCGGCCCGCCGCGGTGCTTGGACACCACGGCGGGACCGGTGACCGGAGGGGACGTCACCTCAGCTCACCCCCTGCCGCCGGGCGATCTGCTTGGCCTGGCTGACCGCGTCCTTCCAGGCGTCGTCGGGCTTCTTGCCCTTCGCCTCGATGTTGGTCAGCTCCGTCATGAAGGGGGCCATGACGGCGGCGTCCGCGGGCGCCTCGTAGGCCACCTTGATGGCCTTGGCGGCCGGGCCGAAGACCTCGATGACCTTCTGGCCGCCGAAGAAGGCGTCGGGACCGGTCATGGCCGGCATGGCGTACGCGGCCGGCGCGGCCGGGAAGATGGCGGCGTCCGTGAATCCGCGGGCGTCGTTGGCGGGGCTCAGGATCCAGCTGATGATCTTGAACGCCTCTTCGGGGTTGCGGCACTGCTTGGGCAGCGCCAGGTAGGAGCCGCCCTGGTTGGCCGGTCCGACCGGGTTGGCGCAGACCCGCCACTTGCCCTTGGTCTGCGGCGCCGCCTGCTCGATGTCCAGCGCGTGCCAGGCCGCGCCGAGCTCGGTGAGCAGGTTCTTGCCGACGGCGGCGTTCCAGGTCTGGTCGTTGATCTTGGCGTCGATGCCCAGGGTGTACGGGCGCACCGCCGTGGTCCACGCGGCGCGGATGTGGTCCCCGTCGCCGATGAAGTGGTTGTCCTTGTCGATGAACCGCTGGGTGCCCTGGCCGACCGCGATGTTGAAGACGGAGCTGATGTTGTTGACCAGGTAGGTGCCGGGGTTCTTCTTCTGGAGCTCGACACCGAGCTGGAAGTAGTCCTCCCACGTGCTGACCAGCGCGGCGACCTTGGCCGGGTCGGTGTCCACGCCGGCCTTGGCGAAGAAGTCCTCGCGGTAGAACATCGCGGTGGGGCCGATGTCGATCGGGAAGCCGATCTGCTTGCCGTCCTCGGTCTGGGCGAGCTTGGTCTTCCAGTCGAGGTACTGCGAGGAGATCTTCTTGAAGCCGAGGTCGTTCAGGTCCAGGAAGCGGTTGGCGTTGGGCAGGAAGGACGCGATGTCCTCGCCCTTGATGCCGGTGATGTCCGGCACCGAGGTGCCCGCCGCGAGGGTGGTGGTGAGCTTCTGCTTGAAGTCGCCGCCGATGGACGCCGTGGTCAGCTTGATCTCGCTGCTGAAGTGGGTCTTCGCCTCCGCGACCACCTTGTCGCTGAGCGCGCCGCCCCAGTACCACAGGGTGAGGTTCTTGCCGTTCTTGGTGCCGCCCGAGCCCGAGCTGCCGCCGCAGGCGACGGTCAGTCCGGACGCGGCCGCGGTCAGCGCGGCGGCCTGGAGGAAGCCTCTACGTGAAAGGTCCACGGGTCACTCCTGTTGTTCCTGTTCGTGGTGCTGAGGGGTGTCGGACTGTGGGGGCGTTGTGAGGGTCAGTGGGGCCGGGGCGGGGTGACCGGGGCGTGCCGCACCGGCGGACCGACGTCCGCCGGCAGCCGGTCGGTCAGGAAGCCGTACGCCGTGCGCAGCTCGGGATCGGTCAGGGAGCGCCACCAGCGGTCGATGCCGTACCAGCCGGGGGCCGCGAGGGCGCCGCCGTGGTGCTGCACGGACAGTCCGGCCGCGAGGACGGCGAACCGCAGCCGTTCCTCCAGCGGCCAGCCGCCCAGCGAAGCGGCGACGAAGGAGGCGCCGAAGACGTCACCGGCGCCCGTGGCGTCCAGGACACCCACGTCGAGGGCCGGGACGTCCGCGTACTCGCCGGTGATCTGGTCGACGGCGACCGCGCCGTCCCCGCCGCGGGTGACGACGGCGACCGGCACCAGCTCGGACAGCGTCCCGAGGGCCGCCACCGCGCTGTCGGTGCGGGTGTAGGCCATCGCCTCGCCCTCGTTGGGCAGGAAGGCGTGGCACAGGGCCAGCTGGTCGAGGAGGTCGGTGGACCACTCCTGGGTGGGGTCCCAGCCGACGTCGGCGTAGATGTGGGTGCCGTTCGCGGCGGCCTTGGCGAGCCAGGCGCGTGGTTCGGCCTCCAGGTGGACGAGGGCCGTGCGCGCCTCGGGCGGGTCGCCCATCAGCACGTCCTGGGAGTACGGCGGCTCCTGGCCGTGGGTGACCAGGGCCCGGTCGGAGCCGTGGGCGAGCGCGACGGTGACGGGGGTGGGCCAGCCGTCCGCGATCCGTGAGAGCGAGAGGTCGACGCCTTCCTGACCTGCGAGGACCTCCTGGCAGTAGGCGCCGTAGAAGTCGTCGCCGAAGACCGTGGCCAGGGAGGTCCGAAGGGCGAGGCGGGACGCGGCGACGGCCAGGTTGGCGATGCCGCCGGGGCCGCAGCCCATGCCGGCCGTCCAGATCTCCTCGCCGGGCGTCGGGGGCTTCCCGAGCCCGGTGAGGACGAGGTCGTAGAAGAGCAGCCCGGTCAGGAGCACGTCGGGCCTGTCGTCGTCCACGCGAAGAGCCTCTCGTCAAAACTCGTCAATTTCGATGACGGGAATCGTGCGCTGCTCCGAGAGATTGGTCAATACCCGAGCAGAACTGAGCATGGATTTGATTGAAGATGACGAGTAGTGTTCACGCCGTGCTGGCAGAACGACGACACCAACTCATCCTGCGGGCCCTGCGCTCCGGTGGTCCCGCGTCCGTGACCGATCTCTCCGAGCAGCTGGGTGTGAGCCCCGCCACGATCAGGCGCGACCTGGTCAAGCTCGAGGAGGACGGCCTGCTCACACGTGTCCATGGCGGCGCCGTCGTGGAGGAGGGCGACCAGCCCTTCGCCGAGGTCGCCGAGGTGCGCGTGTCCGAGAAGGACGCGATAGCCGAGCGGGCCGCCGCCATGGTCGCCGACGGCCAGTCGGTGCTGCTGGACATCGGCACCACCGCGTACCGGCTGGCCCGCCAGCTGCACGGCCGCCGCCTCACGGTGATCACCAGCAACCTGGTGGTCTACGAGGAGCTCGCCGACGACGAGGGCATCGAGCTGGTGCTGCTCGGCGGGATGCTCCGCCGCGAGTACCGCTCCCTGGTCGGCTTCCTCACCGAGGACAACCTGCGCCAGCTGCACGCCGACTGGCTCTTCCTCGGCACCAGTGGAGTGCGTCCGGGCGGGCAGGTGATGGACACGACGGTCGTCGAGGTGCCGGTGAAGCGAGCCATGATCAACGCCAGTGACAAGGTCGTCCTGCTCGCCGACGCCGCCAAGTTCCCGGGTACGGGCATGGCGAAGGTCTGTGGTCCCGAGGACCTGGACATGGTGGTCACGAACGCCCCGGCCGACCCCGTCACCCGCTCCTCCCTGGAGGAGGCGGGCGTCGAGGTGGTCGAGGCAGGAAAGGTGCAAGAGTGAAGCTGACGATTCTGGGCGGCGGCGGGTTCCGCGTGCCGCTGGTGTACGGCGCCCTGCTGGGCGACCGCGCCGAGGGCCGGGTCACCGAGGTCGTCCTGCACGACCTGGACGCCCGCAGGCTCTCCGCGGTGACCCGGGTGCTCGCCGAGCAGGCGGCGCGGGTCCCCGACGCCCCCTCGGTGACCGCCACCACCGACCTCGACGAGGCCCTGCGCGGCGCCGACTTCGTCTTCTCGGCGATCCGCGTCGGCGGCCTGGAGGGCCGCGCCAACGACGAGCGGGTCGCGCTCGCCGAGGGCGTCCTCGGCCAGGAGACCGTCGGCGCGGGCGGCATCGCCTACGGCCTGCGCACGGTCCCCGTCGCCGTCGACATCGCCCGGCGGGTGGCCCGGCTCGCCCCGGACGCCTGGGTCATCAACTTCACCAACCCGGCGGGACTGGTCACCGAGGCCATGTCCCGCCACCTCGGCGACCGCGTCATCGGCATCTGCGACTCCCCGGTCGGCCTCGGCCGCCGCATCGCGCGCGTGCTCGGCGCCAACCCCAACGAGGCGTGGATCGACTACGTCGGCCTCAACCACCTCGGCTGGGTCCGCGGCCTGAAGATCGCGGGCCGGGACGAGCTCCCGCGGCTGCTCGCCGACCCCGACCTGCTCGGCTCCTTCGAGGAGGGCAAGCTCTTCGGCGTCGACTGGCTCCAGTCCCTGGGCGCGATCCCCAACGAATACCTGCACTACTACTACTTCAACCGCGAGGCCGTCCGCGCCTACCAGCAGGCCGAGAAGACCCGCGGCGCCTTCCTCGCCGACCAGCAGGCGCACTTCTACGACCAGGTCGCCGACCCCGGTGTGAAGGCCCTGGACGCCTGGGACCGCACCCGCGCCGAGCGCGAGGCCACCTACATGTCGGAGAACCGGGAGACCGCGGGCGCCGGCGAGCGCGACGCCGACGACCTCTCCGGCGGCTACGAGAAGGTCGCCCTCGCCCTGATGCGGGCCATCGCCCGCGACGAGCGCACCACCCTGATCCTCAACGTCCGCAACCAGCGCACGCTCTCCGTGCTCGACGACGACGCCGTGATCGAGGTGCCCTGCCTGGTCGACGCCAACGGCGCCCACCCGGTCGCCGTCGCCCCGCTGCCCGACCACGCCACCGGCCTGGTCTGCTCGGTCAAGGCGGTCGAGCGCGAGGTGCTCGCGGCCGCCGAGTCCGGTGCCCGGACGACCGCGGTCAAGGCCTTCGCCCTGCACCCCCTGGTCGACTCCGTGGGCGTCGCCCGCAGGCTGGTCGAGGGCTACACCGCGGTCCACCCCGGCCTCGCGTACCTTAAGTAGCGCCCGCTTCCTGGAAAGCGCTTTCTCGAAGCTCTTCCGCCCTCTCTGGAGACCTTTCATGCACGACGAACGCACCCGCATCGAGGAGCGCGTCCAGCGCGCGCACGACCAGCGCATCAAGCCGGCGATCTACGCGGCCACCGTCCCCTTCGAGGTCGAGGCGTGGCAGGCGCCGGGCGAGCCGGTCTCCTTCGAGGAGGCCGCGGCGGCCCGCTACGAGCCCTTCGCGATGAACACCCCGTGGGGCCCGCCCTGGGGCACCACCTGGTTCCGGATGCGCGGCCAGGTGCCCGCCGAGTGGGCCGGGAAGCGCGTCGAGGCCGTCATCGACCTCGGCTTCGTCGGCGACTGGCCCGGAAACCAGGCCGAGGCCCTGGTCCACCTGGCCGACGGCCGCCCCCTGAAGGCCGTCAACCCCCTCAACCAGTACGTCCCCATCGCCAACCCGGCGACCGGCGGCGAGCAGATCGACTACCTGGTCGAGGCCGCCTCCAACCCGGACATCCTCAAGGACAACTTCTCGAAGACCACGCCGATGGGCGACAAGCTCACGGCCGGCTCCGCGCCCCTCTACACCTTCCAGCGCGCCGACCTCGCCGTCCTCGACGAGGAGGTCTTCCACCTCGACCTGGACCTCCAGGTGCTGCGCGAGCTGATGGTCCACCTCCCCGACCACGAGCCCCGCCGCCACGAGATCCTGCACGCCCTGGACCGCGCCATGGACGCCCTCGACCTGGACGACGTCTCCGGCAGCGCCACCGCCGTCCGCGAGGTGCTGGCCCCCGTCCTGGCCAAGCCCGCGCACGCCAGCGCACACACCGTCTCCGGTGTCGGCCACGCCCACATCGACTCCGCCTGGCTCTGGCCGATCCGCGAGACCAAGCGCAAGACGTCCCGCACCTTCTCCAACGTCACCGCGCTCGCCGACGAGTACGAGGACTTCATCTTCGCCTGCTCGCAGGCCCAGCAGTACGAGTGGGTGCGCGACAACTACCCGCACGTCTGGGCCCGCATCCAGGACTCCGTGAAGAAGGGCCAGTGGGCCCCCGTCGGCGGCATGTGGGTGGAGGCCGACGGCAACCTGCCCGGCGGCGAGGCCATGGCCCGCCAGCTCATCCACGGCAAGCGGTTCTTCATCGAGCACTTCGGCATCGAGACCAAGGGCGTCTGGCTCCCGGACTCCTTCGGCTACACCGCCGCCTACCCGCAGCTCGCCAAGCTCGCCGGCAACGAGTGGTTCCTCACCCAGAAGATCTCCTGGAACCAGACCAACAAGTTCCCCCACCACACCTTCTGGTGGGAGGGCATCGACGGCACCCGCATCTTCACGCACTTCCCGCCGGTCGACACCTACAACGCCCGCTTCAGCGGCGAGGAGATGGACCGCGCGGTCCGCAACTACTCGGAGAAGGGCGGCGGCACCCGCTCGCTCGCCCCGTTCGGCTGGGGCGACGGCGGTGGCGGCCCCACCCGCGAGATCATGGAACGCGCCCGGCGCCTCGCCGACCTCGAGGGCTCGCCCAAGGTCGTCGTCGAGCACCCGGACGACTTCTTCGCCCAGGCCCGCGCCGAGTACCCGGACGCCCCCGTCTGGGTCGGCGAGCTCTACCTGGAGCTGCACCGCGCCACCTACACCTCCCAGGCCCGCACCAAGCAGGGCAACCGGCGCTCCGAGCACAAGCTGCGCGAGGCCGAGCTGTGGGCGACCACGGCCGCGCTGCACGCGCCGGGCTACTCCTACCCGTACGAGAAGCTCGACCGCCTGTGGAAGACGGTCCTCCTCCACCAGTTCCACGACATCCTGCCGGGCTCCTCGATCGCCTGGGTGCACCGCGAGGCCGAGGCCGAGTACGCCCGTGTGGCCGAGGAGCTGGAGGCGCTGACCGCCGAGGCGGTGGCCGCGCTCGGCGCCGGGAGCACCCGGGTCTTCAACACCAGCCCGTTCGACCGGTCCGAGGTGGTGCGTACGGCCGATCAGGCGCCGGCGTACGTCGAGGTGCCCGCGAACGGCAGCGCCCCGCTGGCCGACGCGGAGCCCGCGCAGCCGGTGCGGGTGTCGGGCCGGGTGCTCGACAACGGCCTGGTGCGGGTGTCGGTCGCCGAGGACGGCACCCTCGAGTCCGTCTATGACGTGCGCGCGGGCCGCGAAGTCCTCGCCTCCGCGGGCAACCTGCTCCGCCTGCACACCGACCTCCCGAACTACTGGGACGCCTGGGACATCGACAGCCACTACCGGAACCGGTACACGGACCTCCTGGAGGCCTCGTCCGTGGAGGTCGTCTCCGAGGACCCGCTGGAGGGCGCGATCCGCGTGACCCGCTCCTTCGGCAAGGGCTCGACGATCACCCAGACGATCTCCGTGCGCGCCGACAGCCCCCGTATCGACTTCGCGACCGAGATCGACTGGCACGAGGCCGAGAAGATCCTCAAGGCGGCCTTCCCGGTGGACGTGCGCGCCGCGCACTCCTCCGCGGAGATCCAGTTCGGCCACGTCCAGCGGCCCACCCACACCAACACCACCTGGGAGTCGGCCCGTTTCGAGGTCTCCGGCCACCGCTGGGTGCACGTCGCCGAACCGGGCTACGGCGTCGCGGTCCTCAACGACTCCACCTACGGCCACGACGTCTCCCGCACGGTCCGCGAGGACGGCGGTACGACCACCACGGTCCGCCTCAGCCTGGTCCGCGCCCCGCGCATCCCGGACCCGGAGGCCGACCAGGGCAAGCACCGCTTCACCTACTCGCTGCTGCCCGGCGCGAGCATCGAGGACACCGTCGCCGAGGGCTACTCCCTCAACCTGCCCCTGCGGGTGGCGGACGCGGCCGGTGCCCCCGAGCCGGTCGTCTCGGTCGACGGCGAGAACGTCACGGTCGAGGCGGTCAAGCTCGCCGACGACGAGTCCGGCGACGTGGTGGTCCGGCTCTACGAGTCCGGCGGCGGCCGCGCGACGGGCGTGCTGCGCACCGGCTTCCCGCTGGCCGGAGCCCGGATCACCGACCTGCTGGAGCGCCCGCTGGAGGACGCCCCCGTCGAGGACGGCGGCGTGCCGGTCGCGCTGCGCCCCTTCCAGGTGCTGACGCTCCGGTTGCGGAGGGGCTGACGCATGGCCATGCAACCCTGGTTCACCGACGCCAAGTTGGGGATCTTCATCCACTGGGGCATCTACGCCGTCGACGGCGTCCAGGAGTCCTGGTCGTTCTACGACGACATCGTCCCGCACGACCAGTACATGTCCCAGCTGGAGCGCTTCACCGGCGCCAAGTACGACCCGCGCGAGTGGGCCGACCTGTTCGCCCGCGCGGGTGCGAAGTACGCGGTGCTGACGACCCGGCACCACGACGGAGTCGCCCTGTGGGACACGGAGTTCGGCGACCTCAACCTCGGCAAGGACTACGTCGGCCCCTACACGGACGCCCTGCGGGAGAAGGGGCTGAAGGTCGGCTTCTACTACTCCCACTCCGACTGGAACCACCCGGACTACGCCTCCACGCGCAAGCCGGGCCGTCCGCCGGAGCAGGAGGACAACCGGTACTCCGAGGTCGCCGCCGAGGACGAGGACCTGGACGCCTGGGAGCGGTTCATCGCCTACCGGGACGGTCAGATCCGCGAGCTGGCCTCCCGGTACCGGCCGGACCTGATGTGGTTCGACGGCGAGTGGGACCGCAGCGAGGAGCAGTGGCGCATCCCCGAACTCGCCGCGCTGATCCGCTCGCACGTGCCGGACGTCGTCTTCAACGCGCGCATGCTCAGCGAGGGCGACTACGCCACCCCCGAGCAGGGCGCCCCCATCGAACCGCCGGACGGTCCCTGGGAGTTGTGCCTGACGATCAACGACTCGTGGGGGTACCAGCACCACGACCACAACCACAAGTCGCTCGCCCAGATCATCCGCTACTTCACGGAGACCATCGGCGGGGGCGGCAACCTGCTGCTCGACGTCGGTCCGATGGAGGACGGCACCATCCCGCAGCCGCAGGTCGAGCGCCTGGAGGGGCTGGGGGAGTGGATCGGCAAGCACTCCGAGGCGGTGTACGGGAGCCGGCGCGGACTGCCCGCCGGGCACCACTACGGTCCCAGCACCCTCTCCGCGGACGGCCGGACGCTCTACCTGGTCCTCTTCGACGCGCCGCGCGCCGAGATCGGCCTGCGCGGACTGGTCACCCCGGTCCGCAGGGTCACCGTCCTCGGCACCGGCACGGAACTCGGTCACCGGGTCGTCGGCGGACTCCACGAGGCCGTGGGCATCGTGTGGATCGACCCGCCGGCCGCGGCGGACCTCGACCCGTACGCCACTGTCCTCAAGGTCGAGCTGGAAGGGGAGCTGGAGCTGTACCGGGGCTCGGGCCGGTTCTGACCGGTTCCGCCAATGCTGGGCGGGTGCCTGCCGGTTGAGGGACCGGCAGGCACCTGTCTGCACAGCCGGTCCGTCGGTCCGGCAGGCACCTTCCTGTTCAGCCGGTGAAGCCGGCCGTGATCGAGGTGAACTGCCAGTTGCTCTGGCTGATCCCGGAGCAGTTGCTGACGACTCCACCGCCCGGGCAGGGCCGGTCGCGGTTGACCGACCAGAACGCGAGCCGTGCGATGTGGTGGGAGTTGGCCCAGTCACGGATCTGGGTCCAGATCGCCGGGGTCGTGTTCTCCTGCTGGTCGGAGAGGCCGTTCATGCCGGAGATGCCGATGTGGGAGTACGCGGTGGCGTCGTCCCAGCCGAAGGTCGACTTCAGCTTGGCCTTCAGCCCCTCCGTGGCGTTCACGGTGTTCCCGTACATGTCGGAGCCGCCGCCGAAGTCGAACGGCATGATCGTGAAGACGTCGATGTTCGCGCCGAGCGACTGCGCCTGCTCGATGAGCCGGTTGCCGTAGTAGGTCGGCCCGGTGGTCGAGGTGCCGAAGGTGACGATGGTCTTCAGGCCCGGGTTGTTGGCCTTCACCGTCTTCAGGGCGGTGAGGATCCGCGCCTGTACGGCCTCGTTCTCGAACTCGTCGGTGTTCTCGATGTCCATGTCGATCGCCTTGAGCGAGTAGGCGTCGATCACCTTCTGGAGGGCCGCCGCGAGCGCGCTCGCCGAGGAGCAGTTGGCGCCGAGCTTGCTGCCCTGCCAGCCGCCGAACGACGGCACGATGTCACCGCCGGCCGCGCGGATCTGGTTGATGGCGGTCTGGTCGACGCCGCCGGTCAGCGGCCGGGTGCTGTCCCAGGCGGGGTTGCAGCCACCGGAGTCCAGCATGAACGCCATCGTGAACCACTTGACGCCGGTCGCGCTCATCACGGTCGCCGGGTTCGGCGGATCGCCCCAGCCCTCGTACAGGTAGGGCGCGGCCTGCTTGAAGCCGGTGCCGCCACCGGTGCCCGCGTCCGTGGTCACGCTCACGGAGTTGGAGGCGCCGGAGACGTTGCCGGCGGCGTCGCGTGCCTTGACGGTGAAGGTGTACGCCGTGCTGGGCGAGAGCCCGCTCACCGTGGCGGACGTTCCGGAGACGGTCAGGACGTTGTTGGCGCCGCTGTAGACGTCGTACGCCGTCACCCCCACGTTGTCCGTCGAGGCGTTCCACTTCAGCGACACGCTGGAGGAGGTCTTGCCGGTGGAGGTCAGCCCGGTCGGCGCGCTCGGCGCCTGGGTGTCCGAACCGCCGCCACCGCCCGGGCCGTCGAGGCTCACGTCATCGGCATAGTAGCTGCCCTGGGCGTACCAGCCGTGGACGTAGAGGGTGGCGCTGGTCTGCGCGGCACCGGTGGTGAAGCTCGTGGTGAGCTGGGCGTACGCCGACGGCGAGGTCGTCCAGGTGGAGGGGCCGCCGTTCACCCCCAGATACACGTACGAGCCGCGCACCCAGCCGCTGAGCTTGTACGTGGTGTTCGGCTGCACGGCGACGGTCTGGCTGCACTGCGCGTTGTCGCTCGAACTCACCGCGCCCTGAAGGGCCTTGGAGCCCCCGTGCACGGGAGAGGAGACGACGGAACCGAGGTTGCCGGTGCAGGTCCAGGGGGAGAGGGAGCCCGACTCGAAGCCGGGATTGCCCAGGATGTTGGCCGCCTGGGCCGTACCCGGAAGAGCGACGGCTCCACCGAACGCGAGGCCGACGGCACCGAGGAACGCGAGAACTCTGGAACGTCTGAGTGGGTTGCGCACGCGATCTCCCTGAAGAAATGGGGGTGTTCGGGAGTGCAGAGAGGAGCAGGGGGTGCGCAACCAAGTTGGTATGGACCAATGACCCTGTCAAGACGACGGACAGGAACTGGAACCTACGCAGGGGCGCGGGGAACTGCGCGACCAGCCACAATCCACCCGCGCCCGGCAGACAACCTAAAGCGGCAGTACCTGTCCCGCGACCTCAATGGCAACAGGCTCCGCAGCCGCCGGCGCCGGCACAGCGGGCAACAGCTCGGACACCTCACCCCGCTGGGCCGGAATCGACACCGGCCGCAACTGCCGCGGCCCCGACACCACCGTGTAGTCCTGCCCCAGGAACGGCGGCTCGATCACCCCGGTCTCCTCCCCGAGCGCCAACTGCACAGCGGCCCACGGCACGTTGACCCCGCACAGGGACAGCTGGTGCAGCCCCCCGGCGGGCCGCGTGTTGACATCCATCAGCACCGGACGGTCACCGAACATCCGGAACTGGATGTTGGACAGGTAGTGCAGCCCGAACCCCTCGGCGATCAGCCGCGCCGGCTCCAGCCACTGCTCGTGCTGCGTGAACCCGCGCCGGCGCCCGTTCTTCGTGCGGCCGATCGCCAGCCGCACCCGGTTGTCGGTGCCGGTGAGCGTGTCCACCGACACCTCCGGCTGCTCAAGACGCGGCATGACCAGCCAGTCCACCGGATCGTCGGCCTGCTGAAGCGCCTCGACGACCATGTCGAGCGACACGTACGGGCTGGGGAAGCCGTTGAGCTGCGCGAGCGAGAAGGGGGCGCGCGTGATGACCCGGAAGCCCACCCCGCCCGCGCCGGACGCCGGCTTGAAGCACGCCTTGTGCCCGTCCGCCTCCAGCTGCTCCACAGCCGTGACCAGCTCGTCCGCGGTCCGCACCCGCCACCACGGCGGCACCGGGACGCCGATCGCCTGGACCGCCTCGTAGGCGACGACCTTGTCGTGGAAGACGGCCACGCCCTCCGGCGGCGGCGCCAGCAGCGCCGTACCGACCGCGGCGAAGTCGGCCCGGTGGGCCACGATCGCCGCCTGGTGCAGCCGGGGCACGAACACGTCGATACCGCGCCGCTGGCACTGGTCGAGGGCGAACTCGACGTAGGCGGCGGGGGACAGGCCCTCCGGCTCCAGCTCGGCGGTGTCCGCGGCGGCCAGCACGGGCGAGTCGGGGTCGCCGTGCGTCGCGTGGATCTCGACGGCGCGATCGCTGGGATTTCGCCGCAACTGATCCATGAAGAACACGTTCTCCGCGTACGTGCGGTTGAGCCAGACGCGTACGCGAGAGAGCATGCAGGCCGCCTTTCGGGCATTTTCGGGCAGGGCGAAGCGGGCCCGTGCCCGGGCAGGGTGAATGGAGGGACACCAAACCGCCCCTTGCGAAGGGAAGTTCCATGCGGTGGTGTTGGGGCGATCATACGGCTTTCCAGGGGTCCCGCGTGCAACGCCCGTGTTACGGATTCCCCGATCATGAACGCGCCCATGAACCCGATCATGGAGCCGCCTCGGGCGATCCACTCTTGTACCGGCAAACCAAATGTGTTGTCGTGGTCCCACTCGGGTGCTCGGAGGGGGCGAAAGTGACGTCAACGGCCGGTGCCGCGGCACAGCTTCTGGCCATCAGCGACCTGCACATCGGCTACCCCGAGAACCGCGCCCTCGTCGAAGCGCTGCGCCCCGGGACCGACGAGGACTGGCTCCTGGTGGCCGGTGACGTCGCGGAGACCGTCGCCGACGTCCGCTGGGCCCTGGAAACCCTTTCCGGCCGCTTCCGCAAGGTCGTCTGGGCGCCCGGCAACCACGAACTGTGGACCCACCCGAAGGACACCGTCACCCTGCGCGGGGTCGCCCGCTACGAGCACCTCGTCGCGATGTGCCGGGACCTGGGCGTCCTCACCCCCGAGGACCCCTACCCCGTCTGGGACGGCCCCGGCGGGCCGGTCGCCGTCGCCCCGCTGTTCCTGCTGTACGACTACTCGTTCCTGCCGGCCGGCTGCACCACCAAGGAACAGGGCCTGGAGTACGCGAAGGGCACCGGCATCGTCTGCAACGACGAGTTCCTGCTGCACCCCGACCCCTACCCGACCCGCGAGGCCTGGTGCCGGGCCAGGGTCGCCGAGACCGAGCGCCGGCTCGACGCCCTCCCCGACGACCTGCCCACCGTCCTCGTCAACCACTACCCGCTCGACCGGCACCCCACGGACGTCCTGTGGTACCCCGAGTTCGCCATGTGGTGCGGCACCACGCTGACCGCCGACTGGCACCGCCGCTTCCGCGTCGAGACGATGGTCTACGGCCATCTGCACATCCCCCGCACCACTTGGCACGAGGGGGTCCGCTTCGAGGAGGTGTCGGTGGGCTACCCACGGGAGTGGCGCAAGCGGCCGGAGCCGCCGGGCCGGCCGCGCCGGATCGTGCCCGGGGAGGTCGGCGCACGATGATCGGGGAACTCCTGCCGGACTCGGTGGTCGCCGTCGAGGCGTACGGCGCCGACGAGCCGGAGAACGCCTGGCTGTACCCCGAGGAGGCCGAGCTGATCGCTCTCGCCGTCCCCAAGCGGCGCCGGGAGTTCGCCCAGGTGCGCGCCTGCGCCCGGCGCGCCATGGAGAAACTCGGTGTGCCGGCGCAGCCGCTCCTGCCCGGCGAACGCGGTGCTCCCCAATGGCCGGCCGGACTCACCGGCAGCATGACCCACTGCGACGGCTACCGCGCCGCGGCCCTGGTCCGGTCTGCCGACCTGGCCTCCCTCGGCATCGACGCCGAACCGCACGGGCCGCTCCCGGAGGGCGTGCTGGAGAGCGTCTCCCTGCCGGGCGAGCGGGTCCGGCTGAGCGAGCTCGCCGGCACGCACCCCGCCGTCCACTGGGACCGGCTGCTGTTCAGCGCCAAGGAGTCCGTCTACAAGGCGTGGTTCCCCCTGACCGGCAAGTGGCTGGACTTCTCCGGGGCGGACATCGCGATCCACGTCGACCCGGGCAAGGCCCTCGGCGGCACTCTGCGGGCCGAACTCCTCGTGCCCGGCCCGCTGGTGGGCGGTGTGCGCCGCGGCGTCCTCGAGGGCCGCTGGACGATCCGGGACGGGCTCGTCGCGACCTCGATGACGGTGCCGCACGCCTGAGCGCGCGGCACGCCCCCCGGCACCCCCTATGGCTCCGGCGGGCACCAGCTCCGCAGCAGCCGGAAGAAACCCTCCTCGTTGCCCGCGAGGCCCGCGTCGGCCAGGGCCTGTTCGGCCTCGGCGAGGACCGCCGGCGGGACCACCGGTGGCCGGGCGGTGTCGGGCGGACCCGACGCGGTGTCGAAAGCGGCTCGGACCGTGTGCAGCAGCCGCAGATACGCCTGGACGGCGGTGCGCTCACGGTCGGTCAGTACGGCGGTGGGCATCGGCGGCTCTCCCCAAGTCGGCGTCGGTCGCGCCCCCGGCCGGGGCACGTCGGTCGCACCCCGCACGGGTGTGCATCTCCAGCTTGCCGTCCACCACTGACAATCCGGCTTCCGCGCCCTCGTGTTCGCCCGCTTAGCGGAGGCGAAACCTCCTCGAAACCACCCTGGGGAAACCGGTCCTACGCTGGGAGGAAGGGCTTTCGGCCGCCTTGCCGCGGCCGGAGGACGAGGAGGAGGTGAGCGCGTGGTCGAGAACCCGCGCGGGCGACCTGCGCGCGCCGTCCGGCTGCGCCCGGTGGACGACGCCGAACTGGAGCTGCGGTACCGCGTGGTGCACGGGTACCGCCGGGCCTACCGCATGGCAGGCGAGGGCCCGGCGCTGGTGCTCGTGCACGGCATCGGGGACTCCTCCAGGACCTGGGCCGACCTGATCCCCGACCTCGCGCGCACCCACACCGTGATCGCCCCCGACCTGCTCGGTCACGGCGAATCCGACAAGCCGCGCGCCGACTACTCGGTGGCCGCGTACGCCAACGGCGTGCGGGATCTGCTCACCACCCTCGGCATCGAGTCGGCCACCCTGGTCGGGCACTCGCTGGGCGGGGGAGTGGCGATGCAGTTCGCCTACCAGTTCCCCGAGCGCACCGAGCGGCTCGTCCTGGTCGGCGCGGGCGGTGTGGGCCGCGAGGTCAACCCCGTGCTGCGGCTGGTGTCGCTGCCCGGTGCCCACCTCGTGCTGTCCGCGCTGCGGCTGCCCGGCATGCGGCTCCAAGTGGGCCTCGCCGTTCGCCTGATGAAGCTCCTCGACACCGACCTCGGCCAGGACGCCCCGGACCTCCTGAACCTCGTCGACGCGCTCCCCGACGAGACCTCCCGCAACGCCTTCGTCCGCACGCTGCGCGCGGTCGTCGACTGGCGCGGCCAGGTCGTCACCATGCTCGACCGCTGCTACCTCACCGAGGGCATGCCGACCATGCTGCTGTGGGGCGACCGCGACAGCGTGGTGCCCGTGCGGCACGCCTTCGGCGCGCACGAGGCGATGCCCGGCAGCCGGCTGGAGATCTTCGAGGGCGCGGGCCACTTCCCGTTCCACACCGATCCCGCCCGGTTCGTCTCGCTGATCGAGGAGTTCACCGCCACGACGGCCCCGGCGCACTGGAGCCGGGACCGCTGGCGGGACCTGCTGCGCGAGGGGCGGCCGGACGGCACGCGTGCGCGTGCCGTGGAGCGGGACCTGAGGGAGGCGAGTGAACGCAGCGCCACCTGAGGGGCGCTGCTCAGCCCTGCGGTCCGCGGTACCCGAGCGACGCCTCGATGCGCCCGGCCAGATGGTCCCGCTGCGCCGGCCCCCGCAGCGCCGAACCGGCCAGCAGGGTGCGGCACTTGCTGGCCAGCAGCAGACCGAAGCTCTCCGCGTCCCGCTCGTCGGCGAGCTCGAAGCGGCTGCGCGCGGCGACCTTGCGGACCGTGGCCTGGAGGTCGGCGTCGTCGTGGAGGAGGCGGGCGGCGACCGCGGCGCCCTCGACGTGGTGGGAGCAGTGGCCGGCGTTCATGTGCCACAGCTCGTGGCCGAGGATCACCAACTGGTGGTCGGGCGCGGTGCGTTCCTCGATCACGACGAGGTCCTGGTCGGCCATGTCGAGCCACAGTCCGCTCGCGGTGCCGGGCGGGAAGGGTGCCGTACGGAAGTGGACCGGGCGGCCCCGGCGTCTGCTCATCGCCTCGCACAGGGCGCCGTACAGGACCTCGGGCCGGGCCGGCGCGGTCAGCTCCAGCTCCGCCACCAACTCGCCGCTGAGGCGGCGCATGTGCTTACCGATGCCCACAGTTGTCTCCCGGATCAGGACTCGGGTCGCTTGACGCTCTCCAGGAGCATGTCCAGCCACTCGGCGACCTTGTCACGGTGCTGGTCGGTGGGCAGCTGCGCGGCCCGCCAGGCGATCCCGCGGACGCCGTGGTCCTGGAGCAGCCGCTCCAACGGGTCGTGGGCGGCCGCCGCGGCCTCCCGCTCCCGGTCGGCGAGCTTGTGCAGCAGCTCCTGCTCGGTGTGCTGGAGGGCGCCCGCGAGCGCCTCGGGGTCCTCGGCCGTGAGGAAGCCCGCGTGCACCCGGAAGAAGCGCTGGATGGCGTCGCAGTGCTCCATGGTGGGACGGCGGTCGCCGTTGATGAGGGCGCCCGCCTGCTGCCGGGACATGCCCGCCCCGTCGGCGATCTCCTGCTGGGTGTACTTGCGGCCGCCCGGCTTGAGCCGGGTGCGGCGCAGCAGGTCGAGCCGCTGGAGGAACCGCGCCTGGACGTCGGGTTCACCCGCCGGGCGTCCGCTCAGCAGGGCCTTGACCACGGGTTCGGGGACGCCGGAGGCGACGGACAGCCGGCCGGTGTCGAAGACCTGCGCGTGCGGCACGCCGAGCCGGTCGGCGAGTGCGGTGACGCGGGCGACGACGGCCGTCAGTACGACCGTTGCCGCGTCGTCCGGGCTCTCGAAGCCATCCGACACCGACAGATCTCCTACGTCTCTCACCCGACTTCTCACAGGCGGTCGCCGTGAACTTCCCGGAGAGTAGCCCCTTGTTCGAACTCACATCCAGGTCTCGCCACAACTGTGGCCAATTTCAGCCGTCAACCGCCATGGAATGCCACGATAGTTGACACGCCTCGCTCCGGGGAAGCAGGATCAAGGCGCCGCGTGAAGGCCGCATAGGCAAGAGGGGTGACCTCCCGATGGCATATCAGGCAGGTGGGCAGCCGTCGGAACTGCGGCCCGTCCCCGCGGGACTCGAAGCCCAGGCGTACCTTCAGGACTACGCCACGCTCCTGGAAGCCGTCCCCTTCCCGTCCGTCGTCGTCGACCACCGCTGGGACGTCGTCCTCGCCAACACCGCTTTCGCGTCACTTTTCCGTGCCGTGGGCCCGCATCCGACCGCCATGCCGGGCGACAACTTCCTCCGCTTCGTCCTCTTCCACCCCGATGCGAGCAGCGTCCTCGGCGAGCACGAGTCGCGCTGGTGCCTGCCGATGCTCGCGCACTTCGCGGCCGCGGTGGAGCGGCACGGTCATGATCACGGCCTCCAGGCGATCCGCCGGGACATTGCCCAGGACCCGATCATGGAGGCCGCCTACCGGCACGGCCTGCCGCACTGGATCCGCGCGGTCGGCGAGCAGGCCGTGGAGCACGACGGCTCGGTACGTCCCCTGGTGCATCCGGACCCGCGCTGGGGCGCCACCGACTGCCGGGTCGTCGACGAGACCCCGCGCACCCTGCGCGACCTCGGCTACACCAGACTGACCCTGGTGCTCCGCCCGGCCACCGCCCGGCGCCGTCAGCGGCGCACCGCGAACCACCTCACGGTGGTACCCACCCCCGAGGCCTGACGGGCACCGTCGGCGTTCAGGTCGTCGACGGCGCCTCGTCAGTAATCGTCCGCCCCGTGGAGCCCATGGCGTTCCACGGGGCCGGCCCGGCGTCTCTACGCAAGCAGCTTGCATTTCTTGCGCTATTCTTGCGCGCATGACGCGACGACTTGCCGAGGTGGCGCAGAAGGTCGGGGTCAGTGAGGCCACGGTCAGCCGGGTGCTCAACGGCAAGCCGGGGGTGTCCGAGGGCACCCGGCAGGCCGTGCTGTCCGCGCTGGACGTGCTCGGCTACGAGAGGCCCACCCAGCTGCGGGGGGAGCGGGCGCGGCTGGTGGGGCTGGTGCTGCCCGAGCTCCAGAACCCGATCTTCCCGGCGTTCGCCGAGGTCATCGGTGGGTCGCTGGCCCAGCTCGGGCTGACGCCGGTGCTGTGCACCCAGACCAAGGGCGGGGTCTCCGAGGCCGACTACGTGGACCTGCTGCTGCAACAGCAGGTCTCCGGAGTGGTGTTCGCCGGCGGGCTCTACGCCCAGGCGGACGCGCCCCACGACCACTACCGGCGGCTCGCCGAGCGCAACATCCCGGTGGTGCTGGTCAACGCGGCCATCGACGACCTCGGCTTCCCGGCCGTCTCCTGCGACGACGCGGTCGCCGTCGAACAGGCCTGGCGGCACCTGGCCTCCCTCGGTCACGAGCGGATCGGGCTGGTGCTCGGGCCCGCGGACCACGTGCCGTCGGCGCGCAAGCTGAGCGCCGCCCGGCAGCTGGGCGACCTGCCCGAGGAGCGGGTCGCGCGGGCCATGTTCTCCATCGAGGGCGGCCACGCGGCGGCCTCCCGGCTGATCGACCGCGGAGTCACCGGGTTCATCTGCGCCAGCGACCCCCTCGCGCTCGGCGTCGTCCGGGCCGCCCGCCGCAAGGGCCTCGACGTGCCGGGGCAGGTGTCGGTGGTCGGTTACGACGACTCCGCCCTCATGAACTGCACCGAGCCCCCGCTGACCACCGTCCGCCAGCCCATCGAGGCCATGGGGCGCGCGGCCGTGGAACTGCTGAACGCGCAGGTGGCAGGTGCCGCCGTAGCCGCCGACGAGCTGCTCTTCGAACCCGAACTCGTGGTCCGGGGGTCCACCGCGCAAGCGCCGCGCGGCTGAGATCCAACCGACTGTCGAATAATTACAGATTCTGCGCGACATCTTGCGGACCGATGTCGGCGGTGCTTGAGTGTGCGGCGCCCACCGCTCCTGCCACGAGGGGTCCACCGATGAGAAGCACCGGGTACCGCCGCACCTTCGCCGCGCTCACTGTCTGCTCCCTTGCCCTCGCCGCCTCCGCCTGTGGATCGGGCGACGACTCGGCGAGCGGCAAGACCCGCATCACGGTCAACTGCATGCCGCCCAAGAGCGCCAAGGTCGACCGCCGGTTCTTCGAGCAGGACATCGAGTCCTTCGAGAAGCAGAACCCGGACATCGACGTCGTCGCACACGACGCGTTCCCCTGCCAGGACCCCAAGACCTTCGACGCCAAGCTCGCCGGCGGGCAGATGGAGGACGTCTTCTACACGTACTTCACCGACGCCCGGCACGTCGTCGACATCAACCAGGCCGCCGACCTCACCCCGTACCTCAAGGAGTTGAAGAGCTACGGCACCCTCCAGCGGCAACTCCGCGACATCTACACGGTCGACGGGAAGATCTACGGCATCCCCCGCACCGGCTACTCGATGGGACTGATCTACAACAAGAAGCTCTTCGAGAAGGCCGGCCTCGACCCCGAGCAACCCCCGGCCACCTGGGCGGAGTTGCGCGAGGACGCCAAGAGGATCGCCGCACTCGGCGACGGCACCGTCGGGTACGCCGACTACAGCGCCCAGAACCAAGGGGGCTGGCACTTCACCGCCGAGCTGTACTCCCAGGGCGGCGACGTCGTCAGCGCCGACGGGAAGAAGGCCACCGTCGACACCCCCGAGGGCCGGGCCGTCCTCCAGAACCTGCACGACATGCGCTGGACCGACGACTCGATGGGCAGCAAGCAGCTCCTCGTCATCAACGACGTCCAGCAGCTGATGGGTTCGGGCAAGCTCGGCATGTACCTCTCCGCCCCCGACAACATCCCGATCCTGGTCAAGGAGAAGGGCGGAAACTACAAGGACCTCGCCCTCGCCCCGATGCCCGGCGGCAAGGGCACGCTCATCGGCGGCGACGGCTACATGGTCAACAAGAAGGCGAGCCCCGACCAGATCAGGGCCGCTCTCAAGTGGCTCGACCACATGTTCCTCACCCCCGGATCAGGCTTCCTCGGCGACTACGCCCGCGCCAAGAAGGCCGACGCCCCGGTCGGCCTGCCCGAACCGCGCCTGTTCACCGGCGCCGCCGACACCAAGGACCAGCAGGTCAAGAAGGCCAACGCCAATGTGCCGGTGGAGAACTACCAGGCCTTCCTCGACGGCAACCAGAACCTGGACATGAAGATCGAGCCGCCGCACGCCCAGCAGATCTACTCCGTCCTCGACGGTGCCGTCTCCGCCGTCCTCACCAAGAAGGACGCCGACATCGACCAGCTCCTGAAGGACGCCTCGACGAAGATCGACGGCATCCTGGCCAGGGGCTGACCGGCATGACGAAGACGGCCGAGCGGCTCGCGGAAGTCGCCGTCCACCCGGTGCAGGCGCCGCCTCCCGCAGGGGACGGGAGGCGGCGCCGCCTCACCGATCAGGCCCGCGCCTACGGCTTCCTCCTCGGCGGCCTGGTCTGCTTCGCCCTGTTCTCCTGGTACCCGGCGATCCGCGCCGTCGTGATCGCCTTCCAGAAGTACACGCCCGGCTCCGACCCCGAATGGGTCGGCACCGCCAACTTCACCCGCGTCTGGCACGACCCCGAGTTCACCGCCGCCTGGCGCAACACCCTCACCTTCACGCTGCTGGCCCTGCTCATCGGCTTCGCGATCCCGTTCGTCATGGCACTCGTCCTCAACGAACTACGGCACGCCAAGGCGTTCTTCCGGGTCGTGGTCTACCTCCCGGTGATGATCCCGCCGGTGGTCAGCGCGCTGCTGTGGAAGTGGTTCTACGACCCGGGAGCCGGCCTCGCCAACGAGGCGCTGCGCTTCCTCCACCTGCCCACCTCGAACTGGTCCAACGGCGCCGACACCGCGCTGGTCTCCCTCGTCATCGTGGCGACCTGGGCCAACATGGGCGGCACCGTCCTGATCTACCTGGCCGCGCTCCAGTCCATCCCCGGTGAGCTGTACGAGGCCGCCGAACTGGACGGCGCGAACCTCCTCCAGCGCATCCGCCATGTGACGATCCCTCAGACCCGGTTCGTCATCCTCATGCTGATGCTCCTTCAGATCATCGCCACCATGCAGGTCTTCACCGAACCGTTCGTGATCACCGGCGGCGGACCGGAGAACGCCACGGTCACCGTCCTCTACCTGATCTACAAATACGCCTTCCTCTACAACGACTTCGGCGGCGCCTGCGCGCTGAGCGTCATGCTCCTGCTGCTCCTGGGCGCCTTCTCCGCCGTGTACCTGCGCCTCACCCGTTCCGGAGAGGGGGACGCGGCATGAGCACCCGCACGCTGGTCTCCCCGGCGGCGCTCGCCCGCCCGCGCGGCAAGGCGGCCTACTGGACCGTCTTCACCACGGTCGTCGCCCTCTTCGCGCTCGCCTTCCTCTTCCCCGTGTACTGGATGGTCACCGGCGCGATGAAGTCACCGGACGAGGTGACCCGCACTCCACCCACCCTCCTCCCCGAGCAGTGGCACCTCGGCGGCTACACCGACGCCTGGGACCTGATGCAGCTCCCGCAGCACCTGTGGAACACCGTGGTCCAGGCCGCCGGCGCCTGGGCGTTCCAGCTGGTCCTGTGCACGGCGGCCGCCTACGCCCTGTCCCGGCTGAACCCCGCCTTCGGCAAGGTGATCCTCGGCGGGATCCTCGCCACGCTCATGGTCCCGGCCCAGGCCCTGGTCGTACCCAAGTACCTGACCGTGGCCGACCTGGGCCTGCTCAACGACCCGCTCGCCATCTGGCTGCCGGCCGTCGCCAACGCCTTCAACCTGTATCTGCTCAAGCGGTTCTTCGACCAGATCCCGCGCGACGTGCTGGAGGCCGCCGAGATGGACGGGGCCGGGAAGCTGCGCGTCCTGTGGTCGATCGTGCTGCCCATGTCCAGGCCGGTCCTCGGAGTGGTGTCGATCTTCGCGCTGGTCGCCGTGTGGCAGGACTTCCTCTGGCCGCTGATGGTCTTCTCCGACACCGACAAACAGCCCATCGGCGTGGCACTCGTCCAGCTGTCGCAGAACATCCAGCTCACCGTGCTCATCGCCGCGATGGTGATCGCCAGCATCCCGATGGTCGCCCTCTTCCTCGTCTTCCAGCGGCACATCGTCGCCGGGATCAGCGCGGGCAGCACGAAGGGCTGACCTCCTCCCCGCAGAAAGGCAGGCTCCGTGGCACAGCAGGACTGGTGGCGCTCCGCCGTCATCTACCAGGTCTACGTCCGCAGCTTCGCCGACGGCGACGGGGACGGCACCGGCGACCTCGCCGGGGTCCGCGCCAGGCTGCCGTACCTCGCCGAACTCGGTGTGGACGCCCTGTGGTTCAACCCCTGGTACCTCTCACCGATGAAGGACGGAGGCTACGACGTCGCCGACTACCGCGCGATCGACCCGGCCTTCGGGACCCTCGCGGAGGCGGAGAAACTCGTCGCGGAGGCACGGGAGTCGGGCATCCGCACGATCGTCGACATCGTGCCCAACCACGTCTCCGACCAACACCCCTGGTTCCAGGCGGCCTTGAAGGCGGGCCCCGGCAGCCCCGAACGCGAGCTGTTCCACTTCCGGCCCGGACGCGGTGAGCACGGCGAACTCCCGCCCAACGACTGGCCGTCCCAGTTCGTCGGCTCCACCGAGCCCGTGTGGACCCGGCTGCCCGACGGCGACTGGTACCTGCACCTGTTCACCCCGGAGCAGCCCGACCTCAACTGGGCCCACCCGGCGGTCCGCCAGGAGCACGAGGACATCCTGCGCTTCTGGTTCGAGCGGGGCGTGGCGGGCGTCCGCATCGACTCCGCCGCCCTGCTCGCCAAGGACCCCGAGCTGCCCGACCTCGCCACCGACCCCCACCCGCACCCCTTCGTCGACCGCGACGAACTCCACGACATCTACCGCTCCTGGCGGGCCGTCGCCGACGAGTACGACGGCGTCTTCGTCGGTGAGGTCTGGCTCCCCGACACCGAGCGCTTCGCCCGCTACCTGCGCCCCGACGAGCTGCACACCGCGTTCAACTTCTCCTTCCTGTCCTGCCCCTGGGACGCCGAGCGACTGCGCGCCTCGATCGACACGACCCTCGCCGAGCACGCCCCGGTCGGCGCCCCCGCCACCTGGGTCCTGTGCAACCACGACGTCACGCGCACGGTGACCCGCTACGGCCGCACCGACACCGGCTTCGACTTCGCGACCAAAGCCTTCGGCACCCCGAGCGACCTCACCCTCGGCACCCGGCGCGCCCGCGCGGCGGCCCTGCTCTCGCTCGCGCTGCCCGGCGCCGTCTACGTCTACCAGGGCGAGGAGCTGGGCCTGCCCGAGGCGGACATCCCCCGCGACCGCATCGAGGACCCGATGCACTTCCGCTCCGGAGGCACCGACCCGGGGCGGGACGGCTGCCGGGTGCCGCTGCCGTGGACGGCCAAGGCGCCCCACGCGGGATTCGGACCGCACGAGGAGCCCTGGCTGCCGCAGCCGGCCGGCTGGGCGTCGTACGCGGTGGACCGGCAGGCCGTGGATCCGGGGTCGATGCTCAGTCTGTACCGCGAGGCGATCAGGGCCCGACCGGTCCTCGGGGACGGCCCGCTCACCTGGCTGCCCGCCCCCGAAGGCGTCCTCGCCTTCGCCCGGGCCGGTGGCGTCCTGTGCGCGGTGAACCTCGCCGAGACCCCCGCGGACCTGCCCGTACACAGCGAACTGATCCTCGCCAGCGGCCCCCTGGACCCCGCGGGCCGACTCCCGAAGGACACCGCGGTCTGGCTGCGGAGCTGAGACCGCAGCACCCCCACACGAAGGGATCAGCACATGCACAGATCTGTCAGGAGCATGTCAGCAGCGCTCACGGTGGCCCTCACCACCGGCCTCCTTACCGCCACCGCCCCCACCGCCCATGCGGCCGCCGGCGCCACCCTCCCCTTCACCTCCGTCGAGGCCGAGTCCGCCACCACCAGCGGCACCAGGATCGGCCCGGACCACACACAGGGCACGCTCGCCTCCGAGGCGTCGGGCCGGCAGGCCGTACGGCTCACCGGCGGTCAGCGCGTCGAGTTCACCGTGCCCCGCGCGGCCAACGCCGTGAACCTCGCCTACAGCGTCCCCGACGGCCAGTCGGGCACGCTGAACGTCTACGTCAACGGCACCAGGCTCGCCAGAACGCTTCCGGTGACCTCCAAGTACTCCTATATCGACACCAGTTGGATCCCGGGCGCCAGGACGCACCACTTCTTCGACAACGCCCGCCTCCTGCTCGGCCAGAACGTCCAGGCGGGCGACAAGGTCGCCTTCGAGTCGACGGGCACCCAGGTCACCGCCGACGTGGCCGACTTCGAGCAGGTCGCGGGAGCCGCGGGCCAGCCCGCCGGATCCGTGTCCGTGACCTCAAAAGGCGCCGACCCCACCGGCAACGGCGACTCCACCCAGGCCTTCCGGGACGCCATCTCCGCAGCTCAAGGGGGAGTGGTGTGGATCCCGCCCGGCGACTACCGGCTGACGTCCTCCCTGAGCGGGGTCCAGAACGTCACCCTCCAGGGCGCCGGCAGCTGGCACTCGGTCGTGCACACCTCCCGCTTCATCGACCAGTCCGGCTCCGCCGGAGGCGTCCGCATCAAGGACTTCGCGGTCATCGGCGAGGTCACCGAGCGCGTCGACTCCAACCCGGACAACTTCGTCAACGGCTCGCTCGGCCCCGGTAGTTCGGTCTCCGGGATGTGGCTCCAGCACCTCAAGGTCGGTCTCTGGCTGACGGGCAACAACGACAACCTCGTCGTCGAGAACAACCGCTTCCTCGACATGACGGCCGACGGCCTCAACCTCAACGGCAACGCCCGCGGAGTCCGGGTGCGCCACAACTTCCTGCGCAACCAAGGCGACGACGCGCTCGCCATGTGGTCCCTGTACGCGCCCGACACGAACAGCAGCTTCGAGAACAACACCATCACCCAGCCGAACCTGGCCAACGGCATCGCGATCTACGGCGGCACCGACATCGCGGTCAGGAACAACCTGGTCTCCGACACCAACGCCCTCGGCAGCGGCATCGCGATCTCCAACCAGAAGTTCCTCGACCCCTTCTTCCCCCTCGCCGGCACCATCACCGTCGACGGCAACACCCTCGTCCGCACCGGCGCGATGAACCCCAACTGGAACCATCCGATGGGCGCGCTCAGGGTCGACTCGTACGACAGCGCCATCAACGCCACCGTGAACATCACCAACACGACGATCACCGACAGCCCGTACAGCGCCTTCGAGTTCGTCTCCGGCGGCGGACAGGGCTACCCGGTCCGCAACGTCACCGTGGACGGGGCGACCGTCCGCAACACCGGGACGGTCGTCGTGCAGGCGGAGGCCCAGGGCGCCGCCACCTTCCGCAACGTCACAGCCACTTCGGTGGGGGCCGCGGGCGTCTACAACTGCCCCTACCCCTCGAACTCCGGCACCTTCGCCCTCACCGACGGCGGCGGCAACTCCGGCTGGAACACCACCTGGTCGGACTGCTCGACCTGGCCGCAACCGGGGCAGGGCAACCCCGACCCGGACCCGAACCGCAACCTCGCCAAGGGCCGTCCGGCCACCGCGACCGGCTCCCAGGACGTCTACACGCCGGGCAAGGCCGTGGACGGTGACGCGAACAGCTACTGGGAGTCGGCCAACAACGCCTTCCCGCAGTCGTGGACCGTGGACCTCGGCGCGAGCGAGGCCGTACGGCGTCTCGTGCTGAAGCTGCCCCCGTCCCCGGCGTGGGGTGCGCGCACCCAGACCGTCACCGTGCTCGGCAGCACCGACGGCGCCACCTACTCCACGGTCGTCGGCGCACAGGGCTACCGCTTCGACCCGGCGACCGGCAACACGGCCACCGTCTCCCTGCCCGCCGGCACCAGCCTCAGGTACCTCCGCCTCTCCGTCAGCGCCAACACCGGCTGGCCAGCGGGGCAGTTCAGTGAAGTGGAGGCGTACTCGACTTCGTGACCACGGCGTCCTGCACGGTCCCGCGTTTCGCCGCCTGGATCTGCTCGTACACATGGGTGCGCAGTTCGGCGAAGCGCGGGGCCACACGGGTGTGCAACTGGTCCCGCTCGTCGGGCAGATCGACCTTGAGCTGCTCCTGCACGACCGTGGGGGAGGCCGAGAGCACGATGACCCGTTCGCCCAGGTAGACCGCCTCGTCGATGTCGTGGGTGACGAACAGGATCGTGATGCCGCGCTCACGCCACAGCCGTCGTACGAGATCCTCCAGGTCGGCCCGGGTCTGGGCGTCCACCGCGGCGAACGGCTCGTCCATCAGCAGGACTTCCGGCTCGTACGCCAGGGCTCGGGCGATGGCGACCCGCTGCTGCATACCGCCGGAGAGCTGCCACGGGTAGGCGCCGGCGGCGTCCGAGAGGCCGACCGACTCCAGCGCGTCGGTGACCAGTTCACGCCTGCGCGCCTTGCTGAGGTTCTTCTGTTTCAGGGGGAGTTCGACATTCTCGGCGACCCGCATCCACGGGAACAGGCTGCGCCCGTACTCCTGGAAGACGAACGCCATCCCGGGCGGGGGGCCGCTCACCTTCCGTCCGCCCAGGTGGACTTCGCCGTCCGTCGGAGTGAGCAGACCGCCCATGCACTTCAGCAGGGTCGTCTTGCCGCAGCCCGACGGGCCGACGAGACACACGAGTTCACCCGCCTCGACGGTGAAGGTGAGGTCGCGGACCGCCTCCACCCGGCGCCCTGACCCCTCGTAGACCTTCTTCAGGCCACGTACGTCCAGCATGGACCGCCCTTTCGCGTTCGGGTGACTCACGGGGACCGCCGGGCCGAGGCGCGCAGGCCGTGGTACCAGGCGAGGACCCGCCGCTCGACCAGGTGGAAGACGACGGAGAGGAGATAGCCGAGCAGACCGAGGACGATGATCCCGGTCCACATGTCGGGGACCGCGAAACTGCGCTGGAACTGGACGATGGTGAAGCCGATGCCGCTGCTGGCCGCGAACATCTCGCTGATGACCATCAGGATGATGCCGATCGACAGGGCCTGCCGCAGCCCCGCGAAGATCTGCGGACTCGCCGAGCGCAGCACCAGGTGGCGCAGGCGCGAGGGCCCGGAGATGCCGTAGGAGCGGGCGGTCTCCAGCATCACCGGGTCGACCGCGCGGACGCCCTCGACCGTGTTGAGCAGGATCGGCCAGACGCAGCCGCTCGCGATGACCGTGACCTTCATGGTGTCGCCGATGCCCGCGAACAGCATGATGACCGGGATCAGCACGGGCGGCGGGATCGCCCGCAGGAACTCCAGGACGGGTTCGCACACCGCCCGCACCCGCCGGTAGGAGCCGATGACGGTGCCGACCGCCACCCCGACCACGGCGGCCAGCGCGTAACCGGCCGAGAGCCGCCAGATGCTGGGCAGCACGTCGTCGCGCAGCCGTTCACCGGTCCACACGTCCGGGAAGGTCTCGAGGATCGTGCGCAGCGGCGGCCAGAAGACGTCGGTGCTGTCGGCGGAGGCCAGCCACCAGCCCGCCACCAGCAGGGCGGGCAGGGCGAGCACGAAGAGAAGCTGAAGGGCGAGCCGTTTCACACCGCCACCTCCCCGCGCACCGACTGGTGCCAGGCCAGCGCCCGTCGCTCCACGGTACGCGCGCCGACGTTGATGAGCAGCCCCAGCAGACCGGTCACCACGATCAGCGCGTACATCTCCGGCACCGCCTGCGAGTTCTGCGCGACCGCGATCCGCGCGCCCAACCCCGGTGCCCCGATGACGAGTTCACCGGTGATGGCGAGGATCAGCGCGACGGCCGCGGCCAGCCGGACGCCGGTGAAGACGTACGGCAGCGCGGTCGGCCACAGCACGTGCCGGATCCGCGCCCAGGTGCCTAGACCGTACGACCGCGCGGTCTCGTCGGCGACGGGGTCGACGTCCTGGACGCCGTAGAGCGTCTGGATGAGGACCTGCCAGAAGCTCGCGTACACGACGAGCAGCAGCACCGAGCGCAGTTCGCTGCCGTACAACAGCACGGCCAGCGGGATGAGGGCGACCGAGGGGATCGGGCGCAGGAACTCGATCGTCGAGGCGGTCGCCTCGCGCAGGTACGGCACGACCGCGACGAGCACACCGACGACGATGCCCGCCGACGCGGCGATGGCCAGGCCGAGCGCCCAGCCGGTGAGGGTGTCGCCGAGGGCCGTCCAGAAGGCGCCGTCGGAGAGTTCGTCGGCGAGGGCCCGGACGATCCGGCTGGTCGGCGGGAAGTACTCCTCCTTGACCAGACCGAGCCGGGGCACCGCCTCGCCCAGGGCGAGGAAGACCGCGAGCCCGGCGGCGCCCAGCGCCGCGTTCTGGAGTCTCACGGAAGCAGCGCGTCGACGTCGGGGGTCTTCTTGAAGAACCCGTCCTCCTCGCCCAGCTTGGCGAGTGCCTCGATGGACTCCTTGTTCGGCTCCGCCGGCCACTTCGGCAGGGTGACCTGCGCCAGGACGGACGCCGGGATCTTGGTGTACGTCGTGATGATCCGGCGGGCCTCGTCCGGGTGGGCGTCGGCGTAGGCGAGGGACTCGGCGGTGGCCTCCTGGAACCTCTTCACCACGTCGGCGTTCTGCTGCTGGTACCGCGTCGAGGTGAAGTACATGGCCACCGTGGTGTTCGCGGCCACGTCCACCATCGGGGAGGCGATCACCCGGCCGCCCTGGCCCTTGATGGTGGCGAGTGCGGGCTCGACCGCGCAGGCCGCGTCGACCTGGCCGCCGTCGAGCGCGGCCGGCATCTGGTCGAAGGCCAGCTCCACGAACTTCACCTTGTCCGGGTCGCCGCCGTCCTTGCGGACCGACTCGCGCACCGCCGACTCGTTGATGTTCTTGAGGGTGTTGATGGCGACCTTCTTGCCCTCCAGGTCCTTCGCGGACGTGATCGCGCTGTCCTTCTTCACCGCGATGCCCGCGAAGTCCTTGCCGGCCACGCCTGTCGATGCGATGCCGTTCGAAACCGCCTTGATCGGCACGCCGTTGGTCTGGGCGAGGAGCAGGGAGGTGACGTTGGAGAAGCCGAACTGGAACTGCCCGCTGGCGACTCCGGGCACGATGGCCGCGCCGCCGGACGCCGTGGAGATCTCGAGCTTCAGCCCGTGTTTGTCGTAGAAGCCCTTCTTCTGGCCGAGATAGATCGGTGCGACATCGACGATCGGAATGAGCCCGAGCTTGACAGTGGTGGTGCCCCCGGACGACGGTCCCGAGCCCGAGGCCCCCGAGTCACCGGACGAACCACAGGCCGACGCGGTGACCAGTAACGCTCCGGCCGCGAGGGTGACGAGCAGACGACGCATGGCTCCTCCTGTGCAGACTTCGTTGTTCCGACAGGCTGTGCGCGCGGATCCGCACAGTGGTGCTCAGCGCGAAAGGTAGGTGGCTCGTGGGTACTTGGTCAACACCTTTGGCTGACAATATTGTTGACAGTCACTCGGTGTCGCCTCCGGGTCAACTCGTCGACTGCTACAGGTCCAGCACGAGCCTCTTCCCCCGGCACCGGGACACACAGATCATCATGGTCTCCCCGGCCTCCCGCTCCTCGTCCGTGAGCACCGAGTCCCGGTGGTCCGGGGTGCCTTCGAGGACGTCGGTCTCGCAGGTGCCGCAGGTCCCCTCGGTGCAGGAGAACAGCACCTCCACACCGGAGGCGCGCACCGCGTCCAGCACGGAGACGTCCGGGGCGACGGTGACCGTCGTGCCGGTCTGCGCCAGCTCGACCTCGAACTGCGTGTTCTCGCCCTCCGGTTGCTCCTTCGGCGCGAACCGCTCCACGTGCAGCAGTCCGGCCGGGCAGCGCGCCTCCACCGCGTCGAGGAGCGCGCCGGGGCCGCAGCAGTAGACCAGCGTGCCCCCGGGGACGCCGTCGAGCACCGACGGCAGGTCCAACAGGCCGGTCTCGTCCTGGGGGGCGATGGTCACGCGGTCGCCGTAGCGGCTCAACTCCTCGGTGAACGCCATGGATTCACGCGTCCGCCCGCCGTAGAGCAGCGTCCACTCGGCGCCCTCGGCCTCCGCCGCGGCGAGCATGGGGAGGATCGGGGTGATGCCGATGCCGCCCGCGATGAACCGGTAGCGCGGTGCGGGCCGCAGGGCGAAGTGGTTGCGCGGACCGCGCACCCTGACCTTGTCGCCCTGCCCCAACTGCTCGTGCACATGGGCCGATCCGCCGCGCCCCGCGGGCTCGCGCAGCACGGCGATCCGCCAGCCGGTGCGGTCGGCGGGGTCGCCGCACAGGGAGTACTGGCGCTCCAGGCCCGGCCCGAGCACCACGTCGATGTGGGCACCGGGCTCCCAGGCCGGGAGCTGCTCGCCCAGCGGGTGGCGCAGGGTGAGGGCCAGCACGCCGTCGGCGGCCGACTCGCGGCGGGCGACGACGAGTTCGGCTTCGTACGCGTCACTCATGAACGGATCCCTCGGGCTCGTGTCCTTGCGGATGGGCGAGCATCCACTCCCACATCTCGATCGGGTCCTGCGAGGTGTGCTCGCGGCCGCAGTGACAGGTGCCGTGCAGGGTGTCGGTGCCCGGCAGCCAGTCGATGCGGTAGATCTCCCCGGTGGGTCCGGCACTCACAGGACCTTCTCCACGGGCTTGTCGCCCTCCTCGACCAGACGGGCGAGGATGCGGCGGGCGGCGAGGCCACCGGTGTCGATGTTGATGCTGAGCTCCTGGTAGCCGGCCCGCTCGGTGCCGAGCGTCTTCTGGAGCAGGTTGAGCGCGTCCACGTCCTGCATCACGACCGTGTGGTTGTTGCCCCGCAGGAACTCGGTGACCTCGGCGTCCTCGGTGGCCCAGTCGCGGGAGACCATCCAGAAGTCGTAGACGTGACCGTCGCTCGACGGCGTGATGGCGTACGTGATCTCGGTGTGGAAGCCGTTCGGGTCGCTGCCGTCGGCCTCGGGGAGCACACCGACCGGGGCGATACGGCTGTGCAGCAGGTACAGGCAGGGCGCGTGGTACTCGATGTCCTGCCAGCGGGTGATGCGGCCCTCGATGCCGGTGGACCTGGCGTAGAAGGGCGGGCACTCGGCGTCGTCCATGTGCCTGCTCACCCGGACGATGCCGGCGCCCTCGTCGACCTCCGTGGTGATCGGCGTCTCGGCGACCTCGGGGGTGCCGATGTAGCCGCCGTGCAGATAGGTCTCGTGGGAGAGGTCGAGGAGGTTGTCGACCAGCAGTCCGTAGTCGGCGTCGATGGGCTCCATGCCGCGCACGGTGACCCAGCCGGGGGAGTCGAGGTGGCGGGCGCGCGGGATGGTGTCCGCGTCGGCGAGGGCCGGGTCGCCGATCCACACCCAGACCAGGGAGTCGAGTTCGACCACGGGGTAGGAGGCGACGCGCGCGGTGCGCGGCACGCGCTTCTGCCCCGGCACGTACACACAGGTGCCCGAGGTGTCGTACGTGAACCCGTGGTAGCCGCACACGAGTTTGTCGCCGTCGAGCCGGCTGGGCTTCTCGTGCAGCGGGAACCGGCGGTGCACACAGCGGTCGGCGAGCGCGACGGGCGTGCCGTCCTCCTCGGTCCGGTAGAAGACGAGCGGTTCACCGAGGATGGTCCGTCCGAGCAGCTCCTCGCGACCGACCTCGTGGCTGTAGGCGGCGACGTACCACTGGTTCCTGGCGAAGGCGGTCATGTGCGGCATCGTTGCGGCTCCCGTCTGTCGTGGTAGTGGCATCGTCTTGGCGGCCGCCGGGGGACGGCAACACCGCTTCCGTCACACGGAAGAACCAGGGCGGGCAAGGGCGGACCGCGGGGTCGGAAAGGGCTCGGCAAGCTAACTGTAAAGAACCTTGACAGTTAGCTGGTCTAGTCCAATTATGGGCACGGTTCGCCCCGCGGTTCTGTCATCCCGCAGTTCCCGCGTGCCCTTTCCCCCTGGGAGCGTCAGTGAGACGACCTGGTCATTTCCGCGTGTTGCTGTCCTGTCTGAGCGTGAGCGCCCTGTCCGCCGGGCTCGTCGGACTCGGGGGAGGGAGCGCGCTCGCGGCGCCCTCGTCCCCCTCGCTCACGGCCTTCGGCAAGCCCCTGCCGGCCCAGGTGGCCGCGCCCTACTTCGAGTCCTGGACCGGCGAGAGCCCGGCCGACCTCGCCGCCGCCTCCGGCAACAAGTACCTCACCCTGGCCTTCCTCCAGACGGCCGCGCCCGGTTCCTGCACCGCCTACTGGAACGGCGACAGCACGCAGCCGATCTCGAAGGCGACCTTCGGCCGGGACATCGCCACCCTCCAGGCCCGCGGCGGCAACGTCATCCCCTCCTTCGGCGGCTGGTCCGCGGACACCACCGGCACCGAACTGGCCGACAGCTGCACCGACGTCGACGCCATCGCCGACGTGTTCAAGAGCCTCGTCACGACGTACGGCATCACCCGCATCGACCTCGACGTCGAGGGCGACTCGATCAACAACACCGCCGGGATCGACCGCCGTAACAAGGCGATCGCCAAGGTGCAGCGCTGGGCCGAGCGCACCGGCCGCACCGTGCAGTTCTCCTACACCCTGCCGACCTCCACACACGGCCTGGAGGCCAACGGGCTCGCCGTGCTCCAGAACGCCGTCGCGAACCACGCGCGCGTGGACGTCGTCAACCTCATGACCTTCGACTACTACGACGGCGCCACGCACGACATGGCGGCCGACACGGAGACGGCCGCCGAGGGCCTGCACGCCCAACTGGCCGCGCTCCACCCGGACAAGAGCTCCGCGAAGCTGTGGAGCACGATCGGGATCATCGAGATGCCCGGCATCGACGACTACGGCCCCGAGGAGACCTTCACCGTCGGGAACGCGGCCACGGTCGAGGAGTGGGCCGAGGCCAAGAGGATCAACACGCTCTCCTTCTGGGCCCTCCAGCGCGACAACGGCGGCTGCCCGGGCACCGGCGGCTCCGACTCCTGCTCGGGCATCGCCCAGGACACCTGGGCCTTCAGCCACACCTTCGAGAAGTTCACGAGCGGCCGGCACCAGTAGCGGCACACCCGCCGGACACCACGGGAAGGCGAGGGCCCGGTGCGCAGCGCGCGCGCCGGGCCCTCGCGGCGTCGAGGAGTTCGGCGGGCAGGCGCGCCGATTTCGCTACAAGTTCCGAAATTATTCGGGGCGAGGACCGCCACGTGGCCGAAACACGCGGTTCATAGCGTCGGGACACATCACGCCACAGCCCTCCGCACTCGTGAGGCATCCCGTGTCACAGGAGTCCCCGTGCCCCCTTTCTCCCGCCGCACCGCCCTGCGGCTGACCGCCGGAATGGCGCTCGGCGCCGCGCTTCCCCTGGCCGGCTGCGGGCGCGACAACGACGCGGCCGCGGCTTCCGCGGCCAAGAAGAGCGCCGAGAAGATCGACGCGTCCCCGGCCACCGGCACCGTGAACCTCTGGGCCGCCCAGGGCGACGCCGACGTGCTCGGCACGGTGGTCAAGCCGTTCAAGGCCGCCAACCCCGACCTGGTCGTGAAGACCACGCTGATCCCCAACGCCGAGTACTACACCAAGCTCCAGGCGGCGATCGCGGCGGGCAAGGGACCGGACGTCGCCCAGTTCTTCCCCGAGTCGCAGGCACAGTTCCTCGACTCCTCGACCCTGCTCCCGGTGCCGGACGGACTGGTCGATCCGGACAGCTTCTTCAAGAGCCTGTGGGCCGCCGGGGTCGTGGACGACGTGGCCTACACGGTCCCCTGGTACGCGTACACCTACGCACTCGTCTACCGATCGGATCTGGCCAGGAAGGCGGGCGTCGAGGCACCGACCGCCTGGGCCGACATGGAGCCCTTCCTCAAGGCGCTCCAGGGCGCCGGCGCGGCCCGCGGGCTCGGGGCCGACATCGGGTGGGACATCTTCAACGGCCAGGACGTCGCCATGTACGCCTGGCAGGCCGGCGGCTCCCTCGTCGGCGACGACGGCAAGTGGAACCTGAACACGCCCCAGATGGTCGACGCCCTCCAGTACAACGCGGCCTTCTTCACCGCCGGGACCGCCGACACCGCCGGGCCGACCTTCCTCGACGCACAGCCGTACTTCGTCTCCGGCAGGACGGCGAGCATGATCACCGGGCCCTGGGTGATCGGCCAGCTCGACACCGCCGCCAAGAAGACCGGCTGGACCGCCGCCCATGTCGCCACCGCCCCGCTGCCCGCCGGAGCGTCGAGCAGCGTCTCCTTCTCCGCGGGCGGCACCTGGGGCGTCCTCTCCGGCAGCGGCAACACGGACGCCGCCTGGAAGCTCGTCCGGTATCTGGCGAAGCCGAGCACCCAGGTCGCGCAGTACAAGGCGTACAGCTCACTGCCCGCCGTCATCTCCGCCTGGGACGACCCGGCCATCAAGGGCCAGCCGCTCCTGGACGCCTTCTTCACCCAGCTGAAGAACACCCGGGCGTTCCCGCAGGTCAGCACCTGGCAGCAGGTGGCGACCCGGCTGGGCAAGGAGATGGAGGCCGTCGCGAAGGGCAAGGAGACCGCGGCGAAGGCGGCCGCGAACATCCAGGCGTACGCCGAGAGCGTCGGCACCGGTACGAAGTGATGGCCACGACTCTCGTCAGGGCGCCGCGGGAGACCGCGGCGACCCCGAAACCGGCCTCGCCCAGGAGGTCCCGGGCCCGGCGTACGGCCGTAGCCTGGCTCTTCCTCACCCCCTTCGCCCTCGTCTTCCTGGTCTACACGGCGATCCCCACCGTCGCCGCGCTCGCCCTGAGCCTCACCGACATCCGCGGCGCCGACCTGCGCACCCCGTTCGCCGTCGACTTCACCGGCGTCGACAACTACCTGAGGCTGTTCCAGGACGACACCTTCGTACGGGACATCCTGAACACCGCCCTCTTCGTGGCCGTCGGCGTACCCCTGACGATGTGCATCGGCTTCACGCTCGCCCTCGCGCTGAACTCCGGCATCCGTCGGCTGCGCGGGGTCCTGCGCACCGTCTTCTTCGCACCCGTCGTCACCAACGTCGTGGCCGTCGCGCTGATCTGGCAGTACGCCTTCCACATCGACGGCACCGTCAACAAGCTGCTCAGCGCCGTCGGCTTCGCGGGACCGAACTGGCTGGACGACCCGAACCTGGCCATGCCGGTCGTCATCCTGCTCGGCGTCTGGCGCAACTTCGGCATCGCGATGGTGCTGTTCCTCGCCGGCCTCCAAGCGGTCCCGCAGGACGTCTACGAGGCCGCCGCCCTCGACGGGGCCGGCCGCCGGCGCCAACTCCGGCACATCACCCTGCCGTTGCTGCTGCCGACCACGCTGATGGTCTCCGTCCTGCTGACCGTCTTCTACCTCCAGGTCTTCGACGAGCCCTACCTCCTCACCGGCGGCGGCCCGCTCGGCTCCACCGAGTCGGTCGCGCTCTACACCTACCGGCAGTTCGGGGCGGGCGAGTTCGGAATGTCCTCGGCGGCTTCCTTCGTGACGCTCGCCCTGGTGACCGTCGTCAGCGTCGTCCAGTTCCGGCTGCTGAGGTCCCGCACATGAGCCGAGTCTCCCGCCCCCTGCTGTACGCCGCCCTGCTGCTGTGCGCCCTGCTCACGACGCTGCCCTTCGCGTGGGGCGTGAGCGGTTCGCTGCGCAGCCTCGACGAGATCCGCTCCGACCCCGGCGCCCTGTTCCCGCACCACCTCACCTTCGGCAACTTCACGCGGCTGTTCGAGACCCAGGGCTTCGGCCGGTTCCTCGTCAACAGCGTCGTCGTCGCGCTGATCGTGGTGGCCGGGAACATCGTGGCGGCCTCGGCGGCCGGATACGCCCTCGCCAAGCTCGACTTCGCGGGCCGGAAGTTCGCCTTCGGCGCGGTCATGGCGGCGATGATGGTGCCGTTCACCGCCGTGTTCGTGACCCAGTTCGTGATCACCGTCGACCTGGGACTCGCGGACACCCTCACCGGAATCGCCCTGCCCGGCGCGGCACTTCCGCTGTCGGTGTTCATCATGCGCCAGTACGCCCTGTCGGTCCCCGACGAACTCCTCGAAGCGGCCCGCATCGACGGCGCGGGCGAGTTCCGGATCTTCTTCAGGGTCTTCCTGCCACTGGCCGGACCGGCCGTCGCCACGATCACGATCATGTCGTTCCTCAACTCCTGGAACAACTTCATCTGGCCGCTGGTCGTCGCCCAGAGCATGTCCACCTACACCCTCCCGGTCGGCCTCGCCGCCACCAGCCAGGCCGCCGCCCACGTCACCGACTACGGCCTGCTGCTCGCCGGGGCGATCGTCGTGATGCTGCCGGTCCTCGTGCTCTTCCTCTTCCTCCAGCGGTACTTCGTGCAGGGCATCGCGGGAACGGGGCTGCGATGAGTACGACGGTCACGGTCCGGACTCCGGCGGGCACGGTCGTCGGGCGTCAACACCAGGGCGTACGACGGTTCCTGGGCATCCCGTACGCCGAAGCACCCACCGGTGCACGGGGGTTCGCGGCGCCGGTCCCCCGCGGGCGCTTCACCCAGCCGTACGACGCCACGCGCCCCGGCGCCACCGCACAACGCGTGCCGCTGTTCGCCACGACCACGATCCCGGAGCCGTCGGTACCCGGCGACGACGTGCTGAACCTCTCCGTCACGGCCCCCGGGGCGGACGGTTGCCCGGTGCTCGTGTGGATCCACGGCGGCGGGTTCCTCGCCGGGAGCCCGGCCAGCCCCTGGTACGACGGCCGGGCCTTCGCGCGCGACGGCGTGGTCACCGTCACCGTCGGCCACCGGCTCGGCGTCGACGGGTTCGCCGTACTGGACGACGTCCCCACCAACCTCGCGCTGCGGGACCTGCTGCTCGCGCTCGACTGGGTGCGGGAGAACATCTCCGCGTTCGGCGGCGACCCGGACCGGGTCACCCTCGCGGGACAGTCGGCCGGGGGAGCGGCGGTGCTCGCGCTGCTGTCCTCGCCTGCGGGGCCGGGTCGGTTCCAGCGGGCGGTCAGTCTGTCCGGCGGCCTCTTCGAGGTGGACGCGCCCACGGTGCGCGGCTTCCTCGCACGGCTCGCGGAGCGACTGGGCGTGCCGCCCACACGGGCCGGATTCGCCGCCTGCGACCCGGAGTCGGTCCAGCGAGGCGTGCTCGACCTGAGGAACGGCGACGACGCACTCGTGCTCGGCCCGGTCGTCGGCGACGACATCCTGCCGGTGCCGCTCGTCGAGGGGCTGGCCGTGCACGGACGGGACGTGCCGCTGCTGCTGGGCGCCACGGGCGACGAGTTCGACGGGGACACGTTCGACAGGGACAGGGACAGGGACGGTGACAGCGACCCGCCCGACCGCGACGGCGACTGCGACGGCGACCGCGACCGCGACGGCGACCGCGACCGCGATCGGGGGGCGCGTGCGGCCGGTACCCGGACCACGGACCTCCTGTTCCGCTCCGCCTGCCCCCGTGTCGCCGCCGCCCGGCGTGACGCCCCGGCCGGTACCTGGCTGTACTCCTTCGAATGGCCCTCCCCGACCCTCGGCGGCGCGGTCCACTGCGTGGACCTCCCCTTCTTCTTCGACCTGCTCGACGCACCGGGCGTCCAGGAGGCGCTCGGCCCGAACCCGCCCGCGGACCTCGCCACCCGGATGCACGCCGACCTGGTCGCCTTCGTCCACGGGCGGACGCCGGCCTGGGGGAGGGCGACCGGGCGGCTCGGCGACCCGGCCCGCGAGTACGGCCGACCCCTCGCCGCCGACACCCGGGGTGTCTACGACCCGGTGACGGGAACGACGGCATGACGGGAGCGACGGCATGCTGACGGCGGGGATGAACCAGAGCGCCGTACGCCGGGTCAACACGGCAGTGATCCTGCGGGCGTTGGCGGTGTCGGCCGGACCGCGCAAACTCACCGAGCTCGCCGGACAGACCGGCCTGTCCCGTCGCACGATCGAGCAGATCCTGGAATCGCTCGTCGAGGCGGGCTGGGTCGCGGAACTGGACCGGATACCGATCAGCGGCTCGGCCGGACGCCCCGCCCGGCGCTACGAACTACGGGCTGAGCGAGCCCTGTTGGCCGCCGTACGCATCACCACCGTGGACGTCTCCGCGGTCGTGGCCGACGTACGCGGCCGCGTCCTGGGCCGGGCCCTCCGGCCGCTGCGGGCCTACCAGGACCCGTCCACCACGCTCGACGATGCCGCCGACCTGGTCATGGAGGCCCTCGACGACGCCGGCGGCTCGGTGGACCGGCTGCGGGCCGGGGCGATCGCGGCCGGCGGTGCCATCGACGACGAGGGAGTCGTACGGCGCCTGGTGCACACCACGCGCTGGGAGGGCGTGCACCTGCCCGGCGAACTCAGCAGACGCGTACCCGTGCCGTGGTTCGCCGACAACGACACCAACCTCGGTGCGCTGGCGGAGCGTTGGCGAGGTGTGGCCGGCGACCACGACAACGTCGTGTGGGCGATGCTCGGCAACCGCACCGGACTGGGCATCCTCATCCGAGGGGCCGTGCACCGCGGACTCGACGGGGCCGCGGGCGAGATCGTCGAGGCGCGCTCGATGCCCGCGGGCTCGGTGGAGGACCGTCCCGTCGCCGCACTGACCTCTCCGGTGGCCACCCAACGCGCCCTGGCCCTCGCCCGGTTCGGGTCGGCCCGGGCCGGGGACACCGCAGCGCTCGCCGAGGTCGACGAGTTCGTGGAGAACATCGCGTCGATCCTCATCACCCTGTCCTGGACGATCGCCCCCTCGCTGATCGTCCTCGGCGGCGGTCTGGAGGACGCGGCCGACATGCTGCTGCCCCGGGTACGGGCCGCGCTACGGGACGCCCGCGCCCCCGCGGTCGAACTGCGCGCGACCGCGCTCGGCCACGACGCCCCCCTCGTCGGCGCGGTGAAGCTCGCCCTGGACCGCATGGACACCGAGCTGTTCGGCCCGCCCGCCCCGGGCGAGTGAACCCCGGGCGCGTGAGCCCTGGGCGAGTGAACCCCGGACGCGCGATCCCCCGGCGAGTGACACCCCCACAACTCCCCCCGATGGAGCCTGACTTGACGCACCACCCCCGCACCGACGTTCTCGTCGTGGGCAGCGGCATCATGGGATCCCTCGTGGCCCGCCTCCTGCGCGAGAGCGACCCCGCGCTGCACATCACCATGGCCGACGGCGGTGCCCCGATCGGCGGCACGCCCGGCCGGCACCTGCACGACCTCGACGACCCCGACCTGTGGTCCCGCTACAACGAGAAGGTCGCCACCGGCATCCAGGGCATGTACACCGGCGCCGAGGTGGTCCGCGAGGTCGCGGACAGCCTCACCGGCCTCACCCCCGGGATGTTCCACGCGCTCGCCTTCGGCCAGGACGCCGAGGCCATGCCCCAGGCCGCGCTCGCCTGGAACGCGGGCGGCATGGGCGTCCACTGGACCGCCGCCACCCCCGGGCCCGCCAAGGAGGAGGTCTTCGACTTCGGAGACCCCGACACCTGGGCGGCCGACCTGGACACCGCGCGCGGACTGCTCGCCGTCACCCCGGCCCCGATCGGCCCGACCAAGGTCGGCGCACTCGTCCTCGACGTCCTGCGCCGACGCTACGGCGGCATCGGCCCCGCCGACCGGGACCCGCAGCCCATGCCCATGGCCGTCACCCCCACACCGTCGGGCCCCATGCCCCGCACGGCACCCGGGACGATCTTCCCCGCGCTCGCCGCGGGCGGCGACCCTGCCTTCACCCTCCTCACCGGCACACTCGTGACCGCCCTCGTCCGGGACGCCGGCCGGGTCACCGGCGCCCACCTGCGGCACGTCGCCGACGGCACCGAGTGCGAACTCCGCGCCGACACCGTGGTGGTGTGTGCCGACGCCCTGCGCACCCCGCAACTCCTGTACGCGTCCGGCATCCGGCCCGAGGCCCTGGGCCGTCACCTCAACGAGCACGCCTTCGTCACCGCCCGCGTCCTGCTCGACCTCGACCGCTTCGGCCTCGACGTCGACGCCCTGCCCCTGCCACGGCCCGGCGAGTTCAGCACGGACTCGCTGTGGCTGCCGTGCAACGGCCCCGCCCAGCCCTTCCACGGCCAGATCATGAACCGCACCTACGTCGACGAGGGCGGCCGCCCCCTCGCGCACTCCGTGGGTCTGTCGCTGTACGTCCCCGTCGAGTCCCGCCCGGAGAACCGGCTGGCGTTCTCGGCGACCGAGACCGACCTCGCCGGGATGCCCCGCATCCGCGTCGAGTTCGGCTACTCGGACACCGACCGCACGCTGATCCACCGGGCACTGGACGAAGTCCGTTCCGTGGCCGAGGAGTTCGGGCCCTTCGACCCCGTGACCGAGTCCGCCGTGCTTCCCCCCGGCTCGTCGCTGCATCTCACCGGCACCGTCCGGGCAGGCGTCACCGACGACGGCACCAGCGTGGTCGACCCGGACGGAAGGGTGTGGGGCTTCGACAACCTGTATCTGGCGGGCAACGGAGTCGTTCCCACGGCGATGGCCGCCAACGTCACCCTGACCGGCGCCGTCACCGCGGTACGGGCAGCACGCGCCGTCACCCGCACACACCTGAACCACCCGAGAGGAACAGCACAGTGATCGATATCGCCAAGGAATACCGTGTGGCCCTGCCCGCCTGGATCGACGACGAACTCGCCGACGTGCCCGCGGCCCTCCCCACCCGCGAGGACCGGATGGGCCTCGTGCACCGCCTCGCCGACCGCAACTGGCGCGAGGGCAACGGCGGTCCGTTCGCGGCCCTGGTCGCCGAGCGCGAGTCCGGCCGGATCGTCTCCGTCGGCGTCAACGTCGTCTTGTCCACCGGCGTCTCCAGCGCCCACGCCGAGGTCGTCGCGCTCGGCCTCGCCCAGACGGCCACCGGCAGCTGGGACCTCGGCGGCGAGGGCCTGCCCGCTCACGAACTCGTGGTCAACTGGCGTCCCTGCGTGCAGTGTTACGGCGCCACGATGTGGTCCGGGGTACGCGGCCTGGTGGTCGCAGGGGAAGGCCCGGAACTGGAGGAGATCACCACGTTCGACGAGGGCCCGGTCCGCGACGACTGGGCCGAGCAGTTCGAGGCGCGTGGCATCGAGGTCGTGGGGGACGTCCTGAGGGACGAGGCGCTGGCGGTGTTCCGCGGCTACCGCAAGGCGGTTGACGAGTCCGACGGAGTCGTCGTCTACAACGCGCGCGGGGGAGCGGAGTGACCCCCCGATTCGCGACGGACGTGATCACCTTCTATCACCCGGGATTCTGGGCCGTGGAGTCCGCGGAGGAGGTCCGCGAGCGGGCCCTGCTGGACGCGCGGGGGTTCTGGAAGCGGGTCATGGGCACCCTGGCGGAGACCGAGGTCACCGGCATCGAGCTGACGTTCGCCCCCGGTGACGTCGGCTCGGCGCTGCGGGCCTTCGGCAGCGCGGCCGCGTTCCGCGGCGAACTGGCCGCCCGTGGCCTCTCCGTGGTCAGCGCCTTCATCGCCGACAGCGACGCCCCCGACTGGCGCCACGGCGACCGCCTCCCCGAGATCGTCGCCGACGCGGAGCGCCGCGCGGCCTTCCTCGCGGAGGCGGGCGGCGAACTCCTCGTCACAGGCCTGCCGATGCGCACGACGTACGGCACGAGACCGCCCTTCTTCGTCGACGCCGCCTACATGACCCGCATGGCGGACATCGCCCACGCGGTCGGCGAGGCGGTGTCCCGGTACGGCGTGAAACTCGCCTTCCACACGGAGTCCCACAGCACGCTCTGGTACGAGCGGGACATCGACCTGTTCATGGCCCTGACCGACCCGCGCTATGTGTGGCTGTGCCCCGACGCCTGCCACATCGCCCTGGGCGGCGGCGACCCGGTCGCCGTGGCCCGCCGCCACACCCCGCGCATCGCCCTGGCCCACTGGAAGGACGCGGTCGCCCCGATCGACGTCCACCTCACGGTCGACGACACGGTGTACGCACAACAGCAGCCGTACATGGCGGAGTTGGGCACCGGAATCGTCGACTGGCCGGGCTGGGCGGACGCGATGTCGCGCACGCCCGGCGCGGACACGGTCCTGATCGAACTGGACGAGGCCGCCGATCCGGTGACGGCGCTGAGATCGGGAACGGAGGTGGCGAAGCGGGCGCTAGCGGCGCAGCTCGGCGTGGGCGGTCTCCGGGAGCCGCAGATAGACCAGTGACGAGCCGAGGCAGAGCACGGCCACGTACCAGGGGAACAGCCCCGAGTGCCCCAACTCCTTGAAGAGCGTGCCCACATACGGTGCCGTGCCCCCGAACAGAGCGACCGTCAACGAGTAGGGGAACCCGATCCCGGCCGCCCGCACCCGGGGCGGGAACACCTCCGCGTTCACCGCCGCGCTGATGGACGTGAACCCGGTCAGCAGCACCATCCCCGCGCACTGCACGAGCAGCAGCACCACGAAGGAGTCCCGCAGCGCGTGCAGCAGCGGCACGCTCAGCAGTGCGAACCCGACCCCGAAGAACAGCAGCAGCGGCCGCCGCCCGAAGCGGTCCGAGAGCATCCCGCCCAGCGGCTGGAGCAGACCGAAGAACGCGAGCGAGATCGTCCCGGCGAGCAGCGCGTCCGACTTGTCGACACCGGCGTTGAGTTCGGCGTACGTCGGCAGGTACGACGTCCATGTGTAGTAGGCGATCGTGCCGCCCATCGTGATCCCGCAGATCAGCAGCGACTCGCGCGGGTGGCGCCGCAGCGCCTCCAGCAGGGCGGGCCGCGGCGCCCGCCGCTGCTCCTCGCTGCGGGTCTCCTGCGCGCCCTGCCGGATCCAGAAGCCGACCAGGGACAGCGCGGCCCCGAGCACGAACGGCACCCGCCAGCCCCAGCCGTCCATCCGCCCCTCGCTCAGGGTGTCCACCAGCACCGTGGCGATCCCGGAGGCGAGGAGCTGCCCCGCGGTCGTCGACACGTACTGGAAGCTGGAGAACAGCCCACGCCGGCCGTGACCGGCCGACTCCACCAGGAAGGTGGTGGAAGCGGCGAACTCCCCGCCCACGGACAGCCCTTGGAGCAGCCGGGCCAGCACCAGCACGACGGGGGAGAGGACGCCGACCGCCGCGTACGTCGGCGTCAGCCCGACCAGCAGACTGCTGCCGCCCATCAGCAGGATGGTGACCGTCAGCGCCGCCCGCCGCCCGTGCCGGTCCGCGATCGCCCCCATCAGCAGCCCGCCCACCGGCCGCATGAAGAACCCCACCGCGAACACGGCGAACGTAGACAGCAGCGGCACCAGCGAGTTGTCCGCGCCCTTGGGGAAGACCGCGGCGGCGATGTAGGTGGCCAGAAACGTGTAGGCGTACCAGTCGTACCACTCCACGGCATTGCCCACGGAGGCGGCGAACAGCTGGCGTACGGGCCGTTTCGCGGGCGGCGCGTCCGGACGTGTCGTCTCTGTCATGATCGCGACCATCCCCCGCTCGCGCCCCGGCACACCTCCCGTACCCGCGACTTTCACATCAGCGACACCGGACCCTTCCCTGACGTTTGGTGGACTTGGAACACTCGCTGCGCGCACCTTCCGTCACGTTCCGGCCATCGATGCGCAGGATGAGAGGTCCCCTCACTCATGACTGACGTCAACCGGCGCAGATTCCTCCAACTCGCGGGCGCCACCACGGCCTTCAGCGCCCTGTCGAACAGCATCCAGCGCGCCGCCGCGCTCCCGGCCCACCACCGCACGGGCACGATCGAGGACGTCGAGCACGTCGTCGTCCTGATGCAGGAGAACCGCTCCTTCGACCACTACTTCGGCTCGCTCAGGGGCGTGCGCGGCTTCGGCGACCCGCGTCCGGTGACGCTGGAGAACGGCACGTCCGTCTGGCACCAGAAGGACCAGAACGGCAAGGAGATCCTGCCCTTCCGGCCCGAGGCGAACGACCTGGGCATGCAGTTCATCCAGGACCTGCCGCACGGCTGGAACGACGGACACGCCGCCTTCAACGGGGGCAAGTACGACAAATGGGTCCCGAACAAGGGGTCCACGACGATGGCGTACCTGACCCGCGAGGACATCCCGTTCCACTACGCCCTCGCCGACTCCTTCACCGTCTGCGACGCGTACCACTGCTCGTTCATCGGTTCCACCGACCCGAACCGCTACTACATGTGGACGGGCTACACGGGCAACGACGGCCAGGGCGGCGGCCCGGTCCTCGGCAACGACGAGGTCGGCTACGGCTGGACCACCTACCCCGAACGCCTGGAGAAGGCCGGGGTCTCCTGGAAGATCTACCAGGACGTCGGCGACGGCCTCGACGCGAACGGCTCCTGGGGCTGGATCCCGGACGCCTACCGCGGAAACTACGGCGACAACTCGCTGCTGTACTTCAACCAGTACCGCAACGCCAAGCCCGGCGACCCGCTGTACGACAAGGCCCGCACCGGCACCGACTACACCAAGGGCGAGGGCTACTTCGACCAGCTCAAAACCGACGTCAAGGCCGGGAAGCTGCCCCAGGTCTCCTGGATCGTCGCCCCCGAGGCCTTCACCGAGCACCCCAACTGGCCCGCGAACTACGGCGCCTGGTACATCGCCCAGGTCCTGGACGCGCTCACCTCCGACCCGAAGGTCTGGGCGAAGACCGCCCTGTTCATCACCTACGACGAGAACGACGGCTTCTTCGACCACGTGGTCCCGGCCTACCCGGCGGGTTCCGCCGCGCAGGGCAAGTCCACGGTCGACCCGGCCCTCGACCTCTTCAAGGGCGACAGCAGCCACCCGGCCGGTCCCTACGGACTCGGTCAGCGCGTGCCGATGATCGTCGTCTCCCCCTGGAGCAAGGGCGGTTACGTCTGCTCCGAGACGCTCGACCACACCTCGATCATCCGCTTCCTGGAACGCCGCTTCGGCGTCCACGAGCCCAACATCTCGCCCTGGCGCCGCGCGGTCTGCGGTGACCTGACGGCGGCCTTCGACTTCTCCCGCAGGGACACCAAGCCGGTCGCCCTGCCCGACACCGACGGCTTCGAGCCGCCGGACCGCGAGCGCCACCCGGACTACGTGCCGGTCCCGCCCGCGGTCGGCGCGCTGCCGAAGCAGGAACGCGGACTGCGTCCCGCCCGGCCGCTCAAGTACGCCCCGCGCGTGGACGGTTCGGTCGACGCGAAGAGCGGGAAGTTCACGCTCAGCTTCGCCTCCGGCGCCAAGGCAGGCGCCGCCTTCCTGGTGACCTCCGGCAACCGCACCGACGGGCCCTGGAGTTACACCACCGAGGCCGGCACGTCGGTCTCGGACACCTGGAACTCGGCGTACTCGAAGGGGTCGTACGACCTGACCGTGCACGGCCCCAACGGCTTCCTGCGCTCCTTCAAGGGCTCGAACAAGGCCGCCGGACCCGAGGTCACCGCCCGCCACACCGGCGACGACATCGAGCTGACCTTCACCAACAAGGGATCCGGCACGGTCCGGTTGCAGGTCGTCAGCGGCTACGGCGGCCCGGCGCGGACCTTCACCGTGCGGGCCGGCACCACCGTCCGGCACACCTTCTCCCTCGCCAAGAGCCGTCGCTGGTACGACCTCACGGTGACGTCCGAGAAGGACCAGGCCTTCCTGAGGCGATTCGCCGGACATGTCGAGAACGGGCGTCCCGGGGTGAGCGACCCGGCCGTAATCACCAGGTAAAGCCGCTGCGCGAGCCGCCGAACAGGTGGCCGGATCGCGAGGGTCCCGGGGTAGTGTGCCCCGGTGACCACGCATTCGAACACACCTGCAGGCTGGTACCCCGACCCGCACGGAGCGGCCCAGACGCTCCGCTACTGGGACGGGGCGCAGTGGACCCAGCACACCAACAGCCAGCAGCAGGCGGCCGGTCAGGCGCAGGCCGTGCAGGCCCCGCCGGTCCAGCAGGCTCCGCAGATGCCGCAGCAGGCGGCCGGCCCCGACCCGCGCGTGCAGCGTCAGGTGCAGCAGCAGGCCGGGGTCACCGCGGGCGGCGCGGGGGGCGGCACGCTGTTCACCGAGCCGGTGCTGGTGGTGAACCAGAAGGCCAAGCTGATCGAGCTGACCAACGAGTACAAGGTCATGGACCAGCACGGCAACCAGGTCGGCTCCGTCACCCAGGTCGGGCAGAGCGCGCTGCGGAAGATCGTGCGCTTCCTGTGGAGCATCGACCAGTTCATGAAGATCAGGCTGGAGATCCGCGACGCCCACGGGCAGCCGGTGCTGCTGCTGACCCGGCCGGGGAAGATCTTCAAGTCCCGGGTGATCGTGGAGCGTCCGGACGGTTCGCCGGTCGGTGAGATCGTCCAGCAGAACATGATCGGGAAGATCAACTTCGCGATGATGGTGAACGGTCAGCAGGTCGGCGCCATCAAGGCGGAGAACTGGCGGGCGTGGAACTTCGCGATCGTCGACCACGCGGAGAACGAGGTGGCCCGGATCACGAAGACGTGGGAGGGACTCGCCAAGACGATGTTCACGACCGCGGACAACTACGTCCTGCAGATCCACTACCAGCTGCCCGAGCCGCTGTTGAGCCTCGTGGTCGCCACGGCGCTGACGGTGGACACGGCGCTCAAGCAGGACGCCCGCGGTTTCGGCTGATCCCCCTCACAGTGCTGTCAGGTGCCCCGGTTCCGAAGGCCGGGGCACCTTCACGTCCCGCAGCGACGGCTCCAGTGCCAGCACGGCGGCCACCGGGTGCTCCTCGTCCACCGGCGCGGGCGTCGGGGCCTTCCGGCTCAGCAGCACCACGCCCCACGACGCCAGGCCCGCTCCCGCCAGGGCCAGCAGCACCCCGGCCGCTCCGCCGCGCAGGCCCTCGCCCAGCAGGGAGAGGCCGATGATCGCCGCGGCCAGCGGGTTGGCCAGGGTGACCACCGCGAGCGGGGCGCCCAGGCCGTCCCGGTAGGCCGTCTGGGAGAGCAAAAGGCCACCCGCCGCGAAGGCCGCGACCAGCAGGGCCACGCCGATCACCTGGACGCTGAGCAGGGACGCGGAGCGGTCCGTCGCGGCCACCGTCACCGTCTGGGTGAGCGCGGAGGCGACACCCGAGGCGACCCCGGACGCCGAGGCGTGCCGTACGCCCGGCCGGGCGCCCGGGCGGGCCAGCAGGCCGATCAGAGCCGCCGTCACCGCCGCCACCGCCACCGCCTCGGAGGTGCTCAGCACCTTCCCGGGCGTGGACCCCGACGCGACCACCAGGATGGCCGCGAGGCCCGCCAGCGTGTACGCCGTGCCCCGCCACTCCGTCGCGGTGACCCGGCGCCCCGCCATCCGCGCGCCCAGCGGCACCGCGGCGACCAGGGTGAGGGCGCCGAGCGGCTGGACCACGGTCAGGGGGCCGTACTTGAGGGCCACCACGTGCAGCAGCGCGGCCGACGCGTTGAGGGCGACGGACCACCACCAGGCGCCCGAGACCAGCATCCGCAGCACACCGGAGCCGGGGTTGCGGGAGGCCAGACGCTCCTGGGCGACCGCGGCGGCCGCGTAGGCCACGGAGGAGAGCAGGGACAGGGCAACGGCGACCAGGGTGGCGTTCATCGGCCCGCTCCGACCAGGACGTTCTTCTTCTCGGACTTCCTCGCGGACTCGGCCGGCACGAGCTTTTCCTGCGCCCGTCCCGCCGTGGTGACGGTGCGGTGCGGCGCGTGGATCACCGCGAGGGCGATGCCGAGCAGCGCGGCCGCGACGATCGCGTCCATCCAGTAGTGGTTCGCCGTGCCGACGATGACCGTCAGGGTCACCAGCGGGTGCAGCAGCCACAGCCAGCGCAGGCGCGAGCGGGTCGCCACGATCAGGCCGATCGCCACCATCAGCGCCCACCCGAAGTGCAGCGAGGGCATCGCGGCGAACTGGTTGGAGAGGGTGTCGGTCTGCGGCGGGCCGTACACGGAGGGGCCGTAGACCTTCGCGGTGTCGACCAGACCGGCCGCCGCGAGCATCCGCGGCGGGGCCAGCGGGAAGACGAGGTGCAGCACCAGGGCGGCGCCGGTCAGCGAGGCGAGGACCCGGCGGGCCCAGACGTAGTGCGCGGGGCGCTTGAGGTAGAGCCAGACCAGGAACGCGACCGTGGCCGGGAAGTGGACGGTCGCGTAGTAGGTGTTGGCGAGGTGCGCGAGGGTGTCGCCGTGCAGCAGCAGCGACTGCACCGAGCCCTCCGAGGGCAGGTGCAGGGCCCGCTCCCAGTCCCAGACGCGGTCGGCGTTGCGGAAGGCCTCGGTGGTGTGGCCCGTGACCAGTTGCCGGCCGAACTTGTAGACGAGGAAGAGTCCTACGACGAGCAGGAGCTCACGGACGAGCGGCGGCCGCGCTGTCGCGGCCTGCTCCGCTTCTGAAGGCTCGGTGCGGGCATTCATCCCCCGGCCCTTTCGCTGACGGTGGTGCGGGTACTGAATCCGAACAACGTGCTGACTCGTCCGGATTCCAAAACTCATCGATACGACGTCGTACCGATACGCCAGTGTACCGATACGGGCGGGTACCGGTACACTGGCGTATCGATAGACATACGACACACTGGGATCCGGGAATGAAACGCGGGCCCGGCGGCAGGGTCGCCGCCCCCGCGAGTGAGGAGGAGAGCAGATGACGTCGCAGGCCGCGGACGGACCGGAGACGGTCGCCGCCTCGCGCCGCTCCAAGATCACGCCCGAGCGTGAGCAGGAGTTCTTCGACGCCGTGCTCGAACAGATCCGTGAATGCGGATACGAAGCCGTGACCATGGAGGGCGTCGCCTCCAGTACGCGGTGCAGCAAGTCCACGCTCTACCGGCAGTGGAAGACCAAGCCCCAGTTCGTGGTGGCCGCCCTGCGCTCCCGCCGCAGGTCGAAGTTCGAAGGCATCGACACGGGGTCGCTCGCCGACGACCTGCGCGAGGCCGCCCGGGCAGCGGGCCGGTGGTCGATGCACGACACCAAACTCCTCCAGGCGCTCGGCCATGCCGTCACCCAGGACGCGGAACTCGCGCAGGCCCTGCGGGAGGCGCTGGTCGACCCGGAGATCGCCGCACTGAGGCACATTCTCCAGCGTGGGGTCGACCGGGGCGAGATCGCCACCGGACACCCGGCGCTGGAGTACATCCCGGCCCAGATGTTCGGCGTGATCCGCGCCCGGCCCGTCATCGACGGGGAGTACGCGGACCCGGACTACCTGGTCCGCTTCGTCGAGGCCGCCGTGCTGCCGGCCCTCGGCCTGACCTGAGACCCAGGCCGCCGTCCACGGGATGACTGGACGGTGACCTGCTCGCGCCGCACCGTGGGGACGGGGGCGGCGCGCACCCCCCGGCCGGGTGGGGTTCCTCTTGAGCGGAGAGGCGCCCCACCCGGCCGACGGGTATTCCGGGCCCAGAGCGCCCTGTCGGTGTCCCGGGCGGACGATCCTTCGCCACGCGCCCGTCTCGTGCGCGCCGGTTGCCCGGAGTCAGACGTTGCTGCCGCTGCCGCCGCCAGTGGAGACCTTGATCCCCTTGGTGATGTCGTCGATCACGGTCTGGCCCTCGGCGACGTCCACGCCGAAGCGCACCACCACGATCTGCTGCGGGTTCGCCGGTGCCGGGAAGGCCAGCGACTGGACGTAGCCGTCCGAGCCCTTGCTGGTGACCGCCTTCCAGCGGACCAGGTAGCCCTTCTGCCCGGCCACCGTCACCGCCTTGGAGTCGAGCACGTCGTGCGAGGTGATCGAGCCGTAGGTCTTGCCGCCGTACGACTGCTCGGCGTTCGCCTCGATATCGGCCTTGGCGACCTGCTCGGCCGTGCTGCCCTTGCTGCCCAGCGCCAGTGCGGGCGCCGAGTAGGCACCGCCCTTCGTGCAGTTCGCGGAGGCGTCGCCGGGGCAGGCGTAGGAGTCCTTCGAGGTGACGGACGCGCCGACCTGGATCTCCTGGCCGTACCAGCCGTCCGGGATGGGCAGGCTGATCCCGTCGATCGAGTCGGTCACCGAACCGCTCTCGATCCTCGGCGCCTCGGAACCCTGGGGGGAGGGTGAGGCGCCCCCGGAACCGCCGTCGTCCCCGCCGCCGGAGCCGCCGTTGCCGCCGAAGGGTCCGCCCTGGCCGTTCTGGCCCCCGGTGCCGCCGGGGCCGCCCTGACCGCCCGGCCCCTGCGAGTTGGCGGTGTCGTCGCTTCCGTTGCCGCTGTCGGCCAGCGCGTACACACCCACGCCTATGCTCGCCAGGACCACGACGGCCACCGCCACGGCTATGCCGATACGGCCGCGCCGCGACGTGGCCGGCGGCTGCGCGGGATACGCCGGGTACGCCGGATACGCCGGGTAGGCCGAGTACTCCCCGGGGCTGGCGACCTGTTCCGGGGGACCCCATGCGGCGGCCGATCCGGTGGGCCGGGTCCGCTCCGTCCACGCCTTGCCGTCCCACCAGCGCTCGGTGGCGGGACCGTCACTTGTCTGCCCGGGATCGGGGTACCACCCGGGGGGAGTCTCCTGCGTCATGCCCCCACCGTAAGAGCACTCGGTGAAAGAGGGATGAGAGGGGGCGCCGGTCGATTCCGCCCGGGACCTCCGCGCGCGCCGGGCGATCACCTGAGGGCGAGCCGCAGCCCGCCCCGGCCGGCGGTGAGCGAACCCGGAGCACACGCGTGCCGGACGCCGGTGCTCCTGGCTGGGCGGCGGACGGCCCGTGAACGGTCAGGGCCCTCGTCAGATCGAGCAGGCCGATCGCGCAGGCCGCCGCCACGCAGGGCCCGGCATCCCGGGACCCGCCCCGCCATCAGCCCCACAACCGCGCCCGCGCCGGAAACACCCCCCGGCATCGCGCCGCGCCGACCAACCGCCACCCCACTCCACCGCACCCGCGCGAAATTACCGCCACCCCCAACCGCCCCCGCGGAACTACCGCCACCCCCACCTCGCCCCCTCACGGACGCCCGACAGCCCCCGACAGACCGATAACTGACTGATGGTCAGGTTTGTCGACGCCTGGTCGCGGGCATGGTGCGTCGCCTGCGCGTACCCCAGGTCACCCGTCACGGCAACAGGTGCCCCGACCGGCCTCCGCTTCCGCACCCGGACGGCTACGCTCGAGATCTGTACGTCGTTCAGGCGACTTGGGGAGGTAGCGGGATGACGGAGGTACGGCCCCCTGCGGCCGCCCCGGCCTCGCTGTGGGAGCGCGACGAGGAACTCACCGCCGTCGAACGCGCGGTCGACTCCCTGTGCGAGGACCGCTCGTCCGCGGGCAGTCTGCTGGTGATCCGCGGCGAGGCGGGCTTCGGCAAGACCGCCCTGCTGGCCCAGACCCGCCGGATCGCCGAGGCCCGCGGCTGCACCGTCTGGTCGGCCCGCGGCGGCGAGACCCTCAGGTCCGTCCCCTTCAACGTCGTACGGCAACTCCTCCAGCCCGCCCTCCTGTCGCTGATGCCCGAGGAGGCCCGGGAGTACCTCGGCGACTGGTACGACATCGCCGGCCCCGCCCTCGGCATCGCGGACCCGGGGGAGCGGCAGGCCGACCCGCAGGGCGTGTGCGACGGACTCGTCGCCGCGGTGCGCCGGCTGGCCCGCCGGACCTGGCCGCTGGTGCTGACGGTCGACGACGCCCACTGGGCCGACCAGGAGACCCTGCGCTGGCTCGCCGCCTTCGCCGAGCGCCTCGACGACCTGTCCGTCCTGGTCGTGGTGGCCCGCCGTCCCGGCGAGGCCACCGGCGAGAGCGCCCGCCTCCTGGACACGGTGGCCGCGGCCGCCGGCCGCCCCGTCACCAACCTGAGCGCCCTCACCCCGCCGGCCACCGCGGGCCTCACCCGCGCCACCCTGGGCGAGCACGCCGACGCCCCGTTCTGCCGCGAGGTCTGGGCCGTCACCGCCGGCAACCCGTACGAGACCGTCGAACTCCTCGCCAAGGTCCAGGACAGCGAGCTGGAGCCGACCGAGGACTCGGCGAGCGAACTGCGGGAGCTGAACCGCTCGGCCCGCGGCGGCGGCCTCGTCGCCCGCCTGGAGGAACTCGGCATCGACGCCACCCGGTTCGCCTGGGCCGCCGCGATCCTCGGCACCGACATCTCCGTCGGCCTGGCCGCCCGGCTCGCCACCCTGAGGCCCGAGAAGGCGGCCGTCTGCGCCGAACTGCTGCGCAACGCCCGCATCCTCACCGACGTCCAGGGCGAGGAGGACGAGCTGGAGTTCGTCCACCCGCTGATCGCCACCGCCGTCTACGACTCCATCCCCGACGCCCTGCGCACCGCGATGCACGGCATCGCCGCCCAACTCGTCACCGACTCCGGGCACGGCGCCGCGGCCGCCTCCCGGCATCTCCTCCAGGTCCACCCGGACGACGACGAGGAACTCGTCGAGCAGCTGCGCGAGGCCGCCCGCGAACACCTCGCCGTCGGCGCCCCCGACGCGGCCCGCCGCTGCCTGGAGCGCGCGCTGCTGGAACCCCCGGCACCCGAGGTCCACGCGCGCGTGCTCTTCGAACTCGGCTGCGCCACCCTCCTCACCGCCCCGGCCAAGACCATCGGCCACCTCCAGACCGCGCTCGCCATGCCCGGCCTGGAGGGCTCCGCCCGGGTCGACGCCGTCGTCCGCCTCTCCCAGGCGCTGATGCACAACAACCAGCTGGAGGAGGCGGTCCGCACCGTCGAGGCGGAAGCCGCCCGGCACGAGGAGGGCCCGGCGCGGCTCCGCCTCCAGGCCGTGCAGTACACCTGGGAGAGCCTCTACCCGGGCGAGGCCACCTCCCCGGGCCGCTCCGAGCGCCTCGCCGCCCTGGCCGCCACCTGCACGGGCCGGGACAACTCCGAGCGCGCCCTGCTCATCCTGCGCGGGTTCGACGCGATGGCCCACGGCGAGAGCGCCGAGGAGATCGCCGAGATCTGCGACCGCGCCCTCGTCAACGGCCGCCTCGCCCCCGGACTCGGCTGGACCGACACCGAGTGGGGCCTCGAACTGCCGCTGATGCTGGCCAGCGCGTACGCCTTCACCGACCGGCTGGACCGGGCCGAGGCCCTGTACAGCGACGCCCTGCGCACCTACGAGTCGGCCGGCTGGAGCGGCGGTCACCTCGCGCTCGCCCATGCCTACGTCGGTCTCGGCCACCGTCGGCGCGGCCGGCTGCGGGAGGCGGAGACCTCCCTGCGCGAGTCCCTGCGGCTCGCCGAGCGGGTCGGGCGCGGACTGCCGCTGTACTGGTCGGCGACCTGTAACCTCGTCGACACGCTGCTCGCGCGCGGGCATGTCGAGGAGGCCTGGGCGATCGCCGAGCAGTACGGGTTCGCGCCGCCGTACCCGTCCACGATCGTGCTGCCCGACCCGCGGTCCGTGCGCGGTCGCCTGTTGCTGGCGGTCGGCCGCACCAAGGAAGCGGTCAACGAACTCGACGCCGCGGAGAAGGCGGCCGAGGTGCGGGGCCACCACAACCCGGTGCTGGTGCCCTGGGCCTTCGACCTCGCGCGCGCTCTCGCCGTGGACGATCCGGTGCGGGCGGCCCAGCTGTCCACGGAGGTCCGCCGGCACGCCGAGCGGCTCGGTACCGACACCGCCATCGGTGAGGCGCTGCGGTGTGCCGCCGCGCTGGAGACCGGCCAGCGGGCGGTGCGGCTTGCCGCGCAGGCGGTGGCGTATCTGGAGTCTTCGCCCTGTCAGTACGAGCATGCGGCGGCGCGGGTCGAGTACGGGATTCTCGCGCGGTCGGTGGCTGAGCTGAATCGGGGGGTGGCGTTGGCTCGGTCGTGCGGGGCGGACGGGTTGGTCGCGCAGGCCAGAGAGGTGCTGGAGACGGGGCGGGGGCTGCGTTAGGCCGGCGATCGGCTCCAGCGCCGTCGTGGCTGGTCGCGCCCACGCGGCGGAGCCGCACATCGATACAGCCCCGCGCCCCTTCAGGGCGCCAGCAGCTGGTCGGTGATCGACGACAGACCCTTCTGCACGCCCCTGTCGTACGCCCCCTCATGCGCCCGAGCCGGACTCGTCCCGTCGAAGTAGCCACCCGACCCCACGTCCCGTGTGGCCAGCGCCAGCACCCCCGGTGCCCCGTCCGCCACCGTCGACCAAGGCGCCACCCCGCCCTCCCTGACCATCGCCGTGTCCATGAAGGTGGCCGGGTGCAGGACGTTCACCGCGACCCCCGTGCCCTCCAACTCCTCGGCCAGCGCGAAGGTGTGGGCCGCGAGGGCGAACTTGGCCCGGCAGTACGCGGCGAAGCCGGCGTAACCCCGGGTGAACTGCGGATCGTCGAAGTCGACCGGCTCCTGCCCCACCGACCCCACGTTGACGATCCGGGCCGGAGTGTTCGCGCGCAAGGTCGGCAGCAGGACCCGGGTCAGGGCCACCGGTGCCAAGTAGTTGACCGCCAGGCGGAGTTCGTGACCGTCGGCGCTCAGCTCGCGGCCCGAACCCGGTGAACCGGCGCCCACACCCGCGTTGTTGATCAGGACGTCGAGCTCGGGACGGGCCTCGGCCACTCGCGCGCCCAGGTCGCGGACCTCGGCCAGGGAGGCCAGGTCGGCGACGAACCCCTCGGCCTCACCCTCCAGCCGCAGCTCCGCCACGAGACTCTCGGTACGACCCCGGTCGCGGCCGTGGGCGAGGACGACGTGACCGGAGCGGACCAGCTCGAAGGCGACGTAGCGGCCGAGACCGGAGGTGGCGCCGGTGATCAGGATGGTCGACATGCCCCCACCGTAGGCAGGTCACGTCACCCGTGCCTGCCCCTGCCGGTGTCACCCTTCCGATTCCGCTTCCTCCGCCAGCACCCGCTGGGCCGTGGCGAACGCCGAGTTGGCCGCCGGAACCCCGCAGTACACGGCCGTCTGGAGCAGTACGGCCCCGATCTCGTCCGGCGTGAGGCCGTTGCGGCGGGCCGCGCGTACATGCATGGCCAGCTCGTCGTAGTGGCCGTGGGCGACCAGCGCCGTCAGTGTGATCATGCTGCGCTCGCGGCGGCTGAGCGTCGGGTCGGTCCAGATCTCGCCCCACGCGTAGCGCGAGATGAAGTCCTGGAAGCGGGCGGTGAACGGGGTCTGGCGGGACTGCGCCCGGTCCACGTGGGTGTCCCCGAGCACCTCGCGCCGCACCTCCATGCCGCGCCGGGCGCCGCCGTCGAGGTGGGCCCGCAGGGTGGTGAGCACGGCCTCCGGGCACTGTGCCGGTGCCAGGTGCGAGGCCCCCGGCAGCTCGACGAGGGTGGCGCGCGGCACCGCGTCGGCGATCTCCCGCAGGTGGGGCGGCGGGGTCGCCGGGTCCTGGCGGCCCGCGATCAGCAGGGTCGGCGCGGAGATCCCGGCCAGCCGGTCGCGCAGGTCGAAGGCGGCCAGGGCGTCACAGCAGGCGGCGTAGGCCCGCGGGTCGGCCTCGGCGTGGTCCCGTACGAGCACCGGGTCGGTGAAGTCCCCGGCGAACCAACGGGAGTTCGCGCTCTCCAGCAGCCACTCCAGCCCTTCCCGGCGGACCCGCTCGGCCCGCTCCTGCCACGGCTTGCTGCCGTTGAAGTGCGACGAGGAACAGATCACCGCCAGCGACTCGAGACGCTCCGGGTGGTGCACGGCCAGATGCAGACCGACGGCACCGCCCAGCGACACCCCGGCGTACGCGAACCGCTCGATGCCGAGCGAGTCGGCGAGGGTGAGGACCAGGTCGGCGAGGTCGCCCACCGTGGCGCCGGGAGAGATCAGGTCGGCGGCCGAACCGCCGTGCCCGGGCAGGTCCCAGCGGACCACCCGGTGGCTGATGGACAGCTCGGGCGCCACCTTGTCCCACAGGGCGTACGACGTCCCCAGGGAGGGCCCGAGCAGCAGCGGGGGAGCGGAAGCGGCGCCCTCGGTACGGTGGTTGAGGAGTTTCTCGGTCAACGTCGCTCCAGGGCACGGTCGGTGAGGGCTCCGGCGGATCCGGTGTAGCGGGCGGGGTCGGTGAGCTCGCCGAGGTCGACGTCCTTCAACTGCGGCTCCTGGGCGAGCAGTTCGCTCAGTGACCGGCCCTCGGTGTAGGTCCGTCGGGCGAGCTCGGTGAGCAGTTCCTTGGCGCGGGCCCGGCCCAGCACGGGGGCCAGCTCGGCGGAGAGCCGCTCGGAGACGATCAACCCGTGGGTGAGGCCGAGGTGCCGGCGCATGGCGTCTACGTTCACCCGCAGCCCCTCGGTGAGTTCGGCAGTGTCCCGGGCGGCGCCGCCGACCAGCCGCAGCAGATCCCTGAGCGGCTCCCACTCGGCGTGCCAGGCCCCGGCCGGCCGCTCGTCCTCGGCGGCCATCGAGCCGTACAGCGTGGCCGCGAGCTGGGGAGCGCGCCGGGCGGCGGCCGCGATCAGCGTGGACCGGACAGGGTTCGCCTTGTGCGGCATGGCGGAGGAACCGCCGCCGCTGCCCTCGGCGAGTTCGGCGATCTCGGTCCGGCCCAGCACCAGCACGTCCGCGGCGATCTTCCCGAGTGCTCCGGCCGTGAAAGCCAGGCATCCGGCGAGATCGGCGATCGGGGTGCGCAGGGTGTGCCACGGGAGGTCCGGCGCCCGCAGGCCCAGTTCCTGGGCGAAGGCCGCCGTGAGAGCCAGGGGGTCCTGGGCGCCGTACGCCGTGAAGGCCGCCGTCGTGCCGGCGGCGCCCGCCAGTTGGGCGGGCAGCGCGGACCGTACGGCGTCGGTCCGGTCCCGTGCGTCCAGCACCAGCGCACGCCACCCGGCCGCCTTCAGCCCGAACGTGGTCGGCACGGCGTGCTGGGTCAGGGTCCGTCCCGGCATCACGGTGTCCCGGTGCTCGGCGGCGAGCCGGGCGAGGGCCCGCTGCACTCGGTCGAGGTCCGCCAGCACCGGTTCGAGCGTGCGTACGGCCACCAGCATCATCGCCGTGTCCAGGATGTCCTGGCTGGTCGCGCCCCGGTGCACGGACGGGCCGTACTCCTCGCCGACCGCCTGCGTCAGGTCGGCGACCAGGGGGATGACGGGGTTGCCGCCGGCGCGCGCACGGTCGGCGAGGGACCGTACGTCGAAGCGGTCCGCGTGGGCCGCCCCGGCCACCGCCTCGGCCGCCCCGGCCGGGGCGAGACCCGACCGGGCCTGCACCCGGGTCAGCGCGGACTCCGCGTCCAGCAGCGCCTGGAGGAGGGCGCCGTCGGAGGCCGCGGAGGCGGCGGGGGAGCCTGCCCACCCGGGGGCGAGCAGACCGGTGTCCGGATCGGGAGAAGTCACTGGAACTCCAGGAAGACCGTCTCGCCTTCGCCCTGAAGGCGGATGTCGAAACGGTACGTCCCGTGGCCGGTGTCGGTGGCGATCAGCGTGTCGCGGCGGTCCGCGGCCAGGCCGGCGAGCAGCGGGTCGGCGGCGAGGGCCGTCTCGTCGCCCGGCAGGTAGATGCGGGTGAACAGGTGCACCAGCAGACCGCGCGCGAAGACGCAGACGCTGAGGTAGGGGGCGCTCTGCCCGCGCGCGCCGGGCCGCAGCGTGCGCGCGTACCAGTGCCCGTTGGCGTCGGTCTGGATCCGGCCCCAGCCGGTGAACTCCACGCCGTTGCGCCCGAGGTAGCCGCCGGTCGCCGGGTCGCGCCGGATGGAACCGTCGGTCGTCGGCAGGTTGCCGTCCGGGTCCGGGCCCCACAGCTCCACGAAGGCGTCCGGCAGCGGGTTGCCCTCGCCGTCGGTGATGTAGCCCTGGACGGTGATGGTGTCCGGGTGGCCGACGGGCGCGATGTCACCGCCGCCGGGGAAGGGCAGCGCGTAGCCGTAGAAGGGGCCGACGGTGTGCGAGGGGGTGGGCAGCAGGCTCTCGGGCGAGCTGGTGTCGATCTTCGTCATGGCAGGTCAGCGTCCTTCCTCGACCCAGGTGGCGTTCGGCCCGTCGAGCACGATGTCCCAGTGGTAGCCCATCGAGAACTCCGGTACGGACAGGCTGTGGTCGTAGGTCGCCACCAGTCGCTGCCGTGCCGCGTCGTCCGTCACCGACTGGATGATCGGGTCGTAGGGGAAGAGCGGGTCGCTCGGGAAGTACATCTGGGTCACCAGGCGCTGGGTGAACGCCGTGCCGAACATGGAGAAGTGGATGTGGGCGGGGCGCCAGGCGTTGACGTGGTTGCGCCACGGGTAGGGGCCGGGCTGGATGGTGGTGAAGCGGTAGAACCCGGAGTCGTCGGTGAGGGTGCGGCCGACGCCGGTGAAGTTCGGGTCCAGCGGGGCGTCGTGCTGCTCGCGCTGGTGGGCGTAGCGCCCGGCGGAGTTCGCCTGCCAGATCTCGATCAGCTGCCCGCGCACGGGACGGCCGTCCCGGTCGAGCAGCCGCCCGGAGACGGTGATCCGCTCGCCGATGGGCTCCCCGCGGTGGTGCCGGGTCAGGTCGTTGTCGATCTCGGTGATGTCCCGCTCCCCGAACGCCGGGGAGTGCAGCTCCACCAGCTCCGGGTCCTTGGAGACGTCGATGGTGACCGGCGGCTGCTTCGGGTGCCGCAGCACCGAGGAGCGGTAGGGCGTGTAGTCGCGCCGAGGGTGGTGCTCGACGGGCGCCCCGTCGGCGACCCGCTTCTCGTAGGCGGCGTGCTCGGCGGCGATTTCCTGGTCGATGTCGTGCTGGGTGAGGGTCATGAGCCGCATCTCTTCATTTGCTCAGTGCACTGAGTATTTGGCGAGGTTCCTCTTAAGCTGCCACTGTGGCAGCCTGTCGTCAAGGTTCCCTTACTCTTCAGTGCACCAACCAAATCTTCCTGCACCGACCCCTTCGACTCGGGAGCGCACATGGCCGCGGTGGACCTCACCACCCACCCCGGGCACCTCGCCCGGCGGCTCCAGCAGGCGCACTACCTGCTGTGGAACACGATGGTCTCCGAGGAGATCACCTCGCCGCAGTTCGCGGTCCTGAACGCGCTCGTCGCCGAGCCGGGCCTCGACCAGCGCACGGTGGGGGAGCGGGTCGGGCTCGACCGGTCCACCATCGCCGAGGTCGTCAGCCGGCTCGGCCGGCGCGGACTGCTCGACAAGGTCCGCGACGCGCAGGACGGCCGCCGCTTCCTGCTGCGCCCGACCGAGGACGGCGTGCGCACCCACCGCAAGCTGACCGTGCGCACGGCCCGGATGAACCAGGTCTTCCTGGCCCCGCTCTCCGCCGACGAGCAGCACCTGTTCTTCGAGCTGATCCGCCGGGTCTCGGACGCGGCGGAAGGGCTGCGCAATCCGGCGGAACCCCTGGTCAGCCGGCCCTGATCCCGTCCGCGTCCCGTTCCGGCGCGGCTCATGACGCCTTCGCGAACACCACCCACACCTGGCCCTTCGCGAAGTTCACCGGCGAGCCGTCCTTCGCGGTGAACCGCGTGCCGTCCGTCGCCTTCGCCCGCTTCCAGTTCACGTCGTAGGCGCGGCCGTCGCGCAGCACCTTCGCCTTCCCCGAGCCGACCGTCACCGTGTACGGCGTGTTGTTGCCGAGGAAGTCGTGGAAGGCGGACTTGCGCACCTTCACGTACTGGATCACGACCGTCGCCGGGGCCAGCCGCTTCCCGTCGGTCATCACGTCCGGTGTGCCGTCCAGCGAGACCAGCCAGCGCTCCCGGCTCGCGGACCAGGTGAAGGTGAAGCGGGCGGCCGGGAAGCGCACCGTCTCCGAGGTGTCCTTGGCGCCGCCGGCGGGCGCGGGGCCGTAGCGGAAGCCGGTGGTGAGCGCGTCCGCGCCCGGCGCGGTGGGCATCAGGCGCGCGGGGCGCAGGTAGAGGTTGTGCGGAATGGCCTTGCCGACGCCGCGGAAGTAGGCGTCGGACGCCTTCTCGGGGGTGCGGGCGTCCAGGGGCGCCCGGTTGATCAGGGGCATCAGCTTGCCCTGCGCGCCGGAGAAGGCGAGCGTCGGCTCGTGGAACTGGCGCAGCAGCTCCAGGTCCGACTCGCGGGCGCTGCGCACCGGGCCGACGGCCTTCGGCAGCTTGGTCGCGTACACCGCCATGAGCCGGCTGAGCCCGCCCTCGACCTGCTCGGCGTAGACGATGTCCGCGGAGTCCAGGCCGGTCTGCGGCCGCGCCGCCCGCACGTTGTCGATCTTCACGGCGAGCGGGGAGGGGTGATCGGCCTGCCGGGTGGATGCCGACGGGGTCGGTGCCGAGGCGCTCGGTTCCGAGGTGTCCATCCGGCCCCGGCCGTCGTCGGCCGGGACGCGGGGCGCCCCCTGGTCCGTGCAGCCCGCGACGAAGAGGCCCGTCGCGGCCAGGAGGAGCACCGCCGTCGTACGGGCGCGTCTCGCACGCGCCCCGGGTCTCTTGCCCGCCTTGTCCGCCATGTCCACCGTGTCCGCCCTCTGTGCCCTGCGCGCCAACCGCACCCGTCTCGTGTCATCGATTGTGCGCTTATAAGTTCTTTGGTGGCCATACCCGTCTGATTCTGATCGGTCGCGTCCAGTAGGTCGATCAGTCCCGGATCGCGGTTCGGCGGCGGGCGCCCCGGGTACCCGGGGCGCCGACCCCAGGACCGACACGCGAGACGCGATGTGACGGAGGGAGTGCCGGGCGATGAAGGCTGTGACCTGGCAGGGCAAGCGGGACGTACGGGTGGAAGAGGTGCCCGATCCCAAGATCAAGGAGCCGACGGACGCCGTCATCCGCATCACCTCCACCGGGCTGTGCGGCTCCGACCTGCATCTCTACGAGGTGCTCACCCCGTTCATGACACCGGGCGACATCCTCGGCCACGAACCCATGGGCATCGTCGAGGAGGTCGGCGCCGGGGTGCCCGACCTCGCGGCGGGCGACCGCGTCGTCGTGCCCTTCCAGATCGCCTGCGGCAACTGCTGGATGTGCATGACCGGCCTGCCGACCCAGTGCGAGACCACCCAGGTCACCAGCGAGGGCATGGGCGCCGCCCTGTTCGGCTACACCCGCCTGTACGGCGCGGTGCCGGGGGCCCAGGCCGAGTACCTGCGTGTCCCGCAGGCGCAGTACGGGCCGATCAAGGTCCCCGAGGGCCCGCCGGACGACCGCTTCGTCTACCTCTCCGACGTGCTGCCGACCGCCTGGCAGGCCGTCGCCTACGCGGACATCCCCGAGGGCGGCAGCGTGGCGGTGCTGGGCCTCGGGCCCATCGGCGACATGGCCTGCCGGGTCGCCCAGGTGCGCGGCGCCGGGCGCGTCTTCGGCGTGGACCTGGTGACCGAACGGCTGCGCAGGGCACGCGCGCGGGGTGTGGAGACGTACGACCTCAGGAGCTTCGACAACGAGAAGGAGCTGGTCCAGGCGATCCGCGACGAGACCGACGGACGCGGACCCGACGCCGTGATCGACGCGGTCGGCACCGAGGCCCACGGCAGCGCGGCCGCCCGGCTGGCCCAGAACGCCTCGGCCCTGCTGCCGAGGCGGATCAGCGGGCCCTTCGCCGAGCGCTTCAGCATCGACCGGCTGGCCGCCCTGCACACCGCGATCGAACTGGTGCGTCGCGGCGGCACGCTGTCCCTGACCGGCGTCTACGGCGGGATGGCCGACCCGCTCCCCATGCTCACCATGTTCGACAAGCAGATCCAGATCCGCATGGGCCAGGCCAACGTGCGGCGCTGGAGCGACGAGATCATCCCGTACCTGACCGACGAGGACCCGCTCGGCGTCGACGACTTCGCCACCCACCACGTGCCGCTGTCGGACGCCCCGCGCGCGTACGAGATGTTCCAGAAGAAGCAGGACGGCATGGTAAAGGTGCTGATGAAGCCCTGACCTCGACGGTCATCAGCCCAGGATCTCGTCCAGGTCGTACCGCACCGGCTCCTCCAGCTGCGCGTAGGTGCAGCTCTCGGGGGTCCGGTCGGGCCGCCAGCGGCGGAAGCGGGCGGTGTGGCGGAACCGTACGCCGTTCTCCATGTGGTCGTACGCCACCTCCGCCACCCGCTCCGGCCTCAGCGGCACCCACGACAGGTCCTTCTTGCCCGACCAGCGGCTCGGCGCCCCGGGCAGCCGGGCGCTCTCGTGGGCCGCCTCCTCCGCCCAGGCCGCCCACGGGTGCCCGCTCGCGTCCGCCATCCGCAGCGGCTCCAGCTCGTCGATCAGCTCGGCGCGCCGCTTCATCGGGAAGGCCGCCGACACGCCCACGTGCTGGAGCGTGCCCCGGTCGTCGTGGAGACCGAGCAGCAGGGAGCCGACGACCGGGCCGCTCTTGTGGAGCCGGTAGCCGGCCACCACCACGTCCGCCGTGCGCTCGTGCTTGACCTTGAACATGGCGCGCTCGTCCTGGAGGTAGCGCCCGGTGAGCGGCTTGGCGATGACCCCGTCCAGGCCCGCGCCCTCGTACTCCTCGAACCACCGCTGTGCCACACCGATGTCGGTCGTGGCGGGCGCGAGGTGCACCGGGGCCGTGACCCCGGACAGCGCCGTGGTGAGGAGCTTCCTGCGCCCGGCCAGCGGGACGTCCAGCAGGGACTCGTCCTGGAGCGCCAGCAGGTCGAAGGCGACGAAGGAGGCCGGGGTCCGCTCGGCCAGCGTCCGCACCCGGGAGGCCGCCGGGTGGATCCGCTCGCTCAGCGCGTCGAAGTCGAGGTGCCCCTCCCGCGCGATCACGATCTCCCCGTCCATCACACAGCGCTCCGGCAGCCGCTCCCGCAGGGCCTCGACCAGCTCGGGAAAATACCTGGTCAGCGTCTTGCCGGTACGGCTGCCCAGCTCGACCTCGGCCCCGTCCCGGAACACGATCGCCCGGAACCCGTCCCACTTCGCCTCGTAGTGCATGTCCGGCGGGATCTTCGCCACCGACTTGGCGAGCATGGGCTTCACAGGGGGCATCACCGGCAGATCCATGGTCCTGATTCTGCTGGGCGGTGGTGCATTTCGCCTGATATGCGAGCTTCGCTCCGGGGGCCTACCGTGGCCGCATGGGTGACGCGGTGGAACTGGAGGCGGGCGGCCGGACGGTACGGCTGTCCAGCCCGGACAAGATCTTCTTCCCGGAGCGCGGCTTCACCAAGCTGGACCTGGCCCGCTACTACCAGGCCGTCGCCCCCGGCATCCTGCGCGCCCTGCGCAACCGCCCCACCACCCTGGAGCGCTACCCGGACGGGGTGACCGGCGAGAACTTCTTCCAGAAGCGGGCGCCCAAGAACATGCCCGACTGGATCCCGACCGCCCACATCACCTTCCCCAGCGGCCGCAGCGCCGACGAGATGTGCCCCACCGAGGAGGCCGCCGTGCTGTGGGCCGCCCAGTTCGGCACGCTCACCTTCCACCCCTGGCCGGTCCGCCGCGACGACGTCGACAGCCCCGACGAACTGCGCATCGACCTCGACCCGCAACCCGGCACGGACTACGACGACGCCGTGCGCGCCGCTCATGAACTGCGGGCGGTACTGGAGGAGTTCGGCGGTCTGCGCGGCTGGCCCAAGACCTCCGGCGGCCGCGGCCTGCACGTCTTCGTGCCCATCGAACCGCGCTGGACCTTCACCCAGGTGCGCCGGGCCGCGATCGCGGTCGGCCGGGAGATGGAACGCCGGATGCCGGAGCACGTGACCATCAAGTGGTGGAAGGAGGAGCGCGGCGAGCGCATCTTCATCGACTACAACCAGACGGCCCGCGACCGCACGATCGCCTCCGCCTATTCCGTACGGCCCCGCCCGCACGCCCCGGTCTCCGCGCCGCTGCGCTGGGAGGAGGTCGGCGAGGCGCACCCCCAGGACTTCGACATCGCGACCATGCCCGCGCGCTTCGCCGAACTCGGCGACGTGCACGCGGACATGGACGATCACGCGTTCTCCCTGGAGCCCCTGCTGGAACTGGCCCGCAAGGACGAGCACGACCACGGCCTGGGTGATCTGCCGTACCCGCCCGAGTATCCGAAGATGCCGGGGGAGCCCAAGCGGGTACAGCCGAGCCGGGCCGCTTCGAAGAAGGCGCCTCCTACAACTCCTTGATCCTGACGTCCCGGTACGACACCACGTCCGTCGTGCCGTGCACCTGGAGTCCGATGTAGCCGGAGGCGAACCGCCGCCCGTCCGTGCCCGGGTCGTCCGAGCGCGCCGGGTAGAAGTCCTGGCCGCCGATGTTGTCGAACTCGTTGATCAGCACGCCGTTGCGGAAGACCGAGTAGTGCTGGTCGACCACGCGGATCTCGTAGTCGTTCCAGGTGCCCTTCTGGGTGACGCCGGCACCGGCGAGCCCCACCCGGTCGAAGCCGTAGACCGACCCGGTCTTGTACATGTCGCCGGACGGCGAGTCGAACACCTGCACCTCGTGGCCGTACTTGATGGCCGCCCACTCCGGCCGCGGCTCCTCCGGGTGGTCGTGGACCCACGGGAACCGCACGAACACACCGGAGTTGGCGTTCCCGGGGCCCGGAGCATCGTCCCGCCACTGGAGTTTCAGCGAGAAGTCGCCGTACGTGCGCTCCGGGAACCACAGCATGCCGAGGCCCGCCTTCGTGGTGCCGCTGGTGATGGACCCGTCGCCGTTCGGCGCGAACGAACCGCCGCCCACCTGCTGCCACTTGGCGAAGGAGGCCGCGCTGCCGTCGAGGATCGTGCGGTAGCCCTCGGTCTGCCCGGGCCTGCCGATCCCGGACTCACGGGCCGCCGCGTCGATCGCGTCGTACTCCCGCTCGTCGAGCACGCCCTCCCGGAAGAGCTTGTCCAGGACGGTCTTCACATGCTTGAGGAAGAGCGCGTGGGACGTCCACTCCTTCTCGTCCTCGATCAACTCGTTGATGCGGCACCGGCTGTTGGTGATCCGGTTCGGCACTCCGGAGTCGACCGTGCCGACGATCACCGTCAACCGCTCGTCCAGCTCGGCGCAGTTGGGTGCGGGGACCTGACTGGAGACCACCGTGAAGGTCACCGTGCGCGCGGCGGACGTGTTGCCCGCCTTGTCCGTCGCGCGGTACGCGAGCGTGTGGGTGCCCGCCCGGTCGACGACCACGGGAGCGGAGTACGCCAGATAGGGTCCGGCGTCGATCGAGTACTCGACACCGGAGACACCCGAACCGCCCTCGTCGGTGGCGTTCACGGTCACCCTGGCATTGCCCACGTACGCCCCGTCGGAGTTCCGGGTGCCCTCCACGGTCACACCGGTCACCGGCGGAACGGTGTCCTGCGGGGCCGCCGCGACCACCGTGAACCGCACGCTCTTCTCGGCGGCCACGTTGCCCGCCTTGTCGGCCGCCCGGTAGCGCACGGTGTGGGAGCCGACCTGGTGCACCATCACGGGCATGGTGTACGGCTGCCAACTCCCGTCGTTCACCGCGTACTCGATGGTGTTGACCCCGGATCCGGTGTCGGAGGCCGACACGGTCACCGTGGCCATGTCGATGTAGGTGCCGTCCGGGTTCCTCTCGCCGCTCACCGTCGCCGAGGTGTCCGGCGCGACGGTGTCGTCGGAGGGCGGAGCGACCACTGTGAAGGCCGCGCTCTGCTCGGCGGAGACATTGCCCGCCTTGTCGACGGCCCGGTACCGCACCGTGTGGTCGCCGACCTGGTCGACGACGACCGGGGCGGTGTAGGGCTGCCAGGCGCCCGTGTCCCCGATCGCGTACTCGATCCGGTCGACGCCGGAGCCGCCGGCCTCGTCGGCCGCGGTGAGGGCCACGCTCGCCGAACCGACGTACTGGCCCTGCGCGTTCCGCGTGCCGGTCACCTCGGCACGGGCCGTCGGGGCGGTGGTGTCCTCGCCGGTGCCCTCGGTCACCACCAGGATGCCCTGCATCTGCCCGTGGCCCGGGATCGTGCAGTGGTAGAAGTAGCGGCCCGGGGTGAGGGTGACCTCGGCGGTGTGACGGCCGCCCATGTCGTCGTTCGGGTTGGCGAGGATGTTGAGTTGGACGTCGTTGTTGAACTCGGGGTCGCTGGTCACGAAGGTCAACGTGTGCGGCATACCGGTGGTGTTGCCGGTGGCCGTGCTGTTCTCGAAGACGATCGTGGCCGTGCCGGCGACGGCGGTGGTGGGTGCGGAGGTGTACTTGGTGATGTCGTCGCCGGCGGTCCAGGTGAGTGTCTGGGCCGCCGCCGGGGCCGTCGTGCCGGGCCGTGCCTCGGACGTCGACTGGAGGCCGAGCATCATCAGCACGGCGGCCAACAGGACCGTCAGAGTTCTTCGGTGCCGCATCACTGCCCTCCCCTCGCGAGCTGTCCGGCGGCCGGGGTCGGTCCGCCGCCCTGGTAAGTGACCCTCCACAGCGCCGACTTGGCGTCCGAGGTGAAGAAACCGCGCCCGTAGTCGAGGACGTACAACGCGCCGTCCGGACCGAACTTCCAGTCCATCAGGTTCTTGATGCCGTCGTTGCCGACCGGGACGATCTTCTTGAGTGACTCGGAGTGGACCGGGAGTCCGCCCTCGCTGTGGGTCTTCGGATCGGTGATGACCGCGTTGCGCGGCTGGTCGGCGTCGTAGAAGTCGCCGACGAACCACTTGCCGTCCCAGTACGAGGGCCACTTGACGGTGCTGGCCGCGGCCGCGGTGTCGTAGCGGTAGACCGGCCCGTTCATCGCGGCCTGACCACCGCCCTTGAGCCACGGCAGCAGGTACTTGGCCTCCTCCTGCTTGTAGGACGGGATGCCGTTCGCGTCCCGCGGGTAGTCCGGGGCGCCGCCCTGGGGCGAGTACCAGATGGTGTTGCCGGTGACGGGCGGCAGGTTGACCAGGCCGTCGTTGTTGGGCGACTCGTTCTTCGGGTGGTCGCAGTCGTACCAGCCCAGCGGCTGGTCGGGATCGGGCAGGTTGCGGTCCCGGTAGGGCTGCTTGTTGCCCATGCAGTACGGCCAGCCCCGGTTGCTCGCCCTGGTGATGACGGCGAACGTGTCGTACTTGGCGGGACCCCAGGTCGTCGAGGGCGCGCCCGCGTCCGGTCCGACCCACCCCGCGTAGAGGATGTCGGTCTTCTTGTCGACGAAGATCCGGGCCGGGTTCCTGACGCCCATCACATAGATCTCGCCGCGGGTCTTGCCGCCGCCCTCGTCGGTCTCCTGGCCGGTGAAGAGGTTCCCCGCGGGCAGGGTGTACGTCCCGTCGGCCTCCGGATGGATGCGCAGGATCTTGCCGTTGAGGTTGTTGGTGTTGCCGGCGGTGCGGCGCGCGTCCGCGAAGGAGACGCCCTTGTAGTTCGGCTGCGGGTTGTTGCCGGAGTAACCACCGCTGAAGCCGCTGGAGTTGTTGTCGCCGGTCGCGATGTACAGGTTGCCCTTGGAGTCCCAGGACATCCCGCCACCCGCGTGGCAGCAACTGTGCACCTGGACCGGCCACTTGAGCAGGACCTTCTCGCTGCTCAGGTCCAGCTTGTTCGTCGTGAGGTCGAGCGTGAAGCGGGAGACCCGCCGCTCGGCCATGCGGGTGTCGCGGTTGAGCCGGGAGTGCGGGGTGTAGTGCAGATACACCCAGCCGTTCTCCTCGAAGCGCGGGTCGAGCTCGATCCCGAGCAGGCCCTCCTCGACCTTGACCAGTTCGTCGCCGCCGCCCTTGTTGCCGAAGACGGTCAGCGCGCCCGCGAGGGTGACCTTCCTGGTCTTCGGATCGTAGACGTGGATCTCGCCCTTGCCCTTGCCGATGTCGGGGTTGTTCCAGTCGGTGATCACGGGCTGGGAGGAGTCGGCGCCGCCCCGGCCGATGTAGAGCACCCGCCCGTCGGGCGCGGTCACCAGGCCGTGCGGCTCGCCGATCTGGTCGTTCTGACCTGGCTGGTTGGGCTGGGTGAGCCGCTCGGCCTTGTAGTTGCGGTTGATGGTCGCCTTGCAGTCGGCCTGCACCAGCCTGCTGGTCCACAGCAGCGCGCCGCGCAGATGGGCGCGGAAGTCGGTCTCGTCGTACGACGACGCCGTGCCGCCCATGCCGGTGTAGAAGGACCGGCCGCCGTCGTAGTCGCGGCACCAACTCACCGGATGGTCCCAGCCGTTGGCGCCCGTGCCGGGCTGGTAGGTGGACTCGCGGACCCGGGCGACGGTGTGCACGTCGCCGGACGGGTTCTTCGCCCAGTTGAACCACTGGTCGGGGCGTTTCCACTGCACCGGCAGGTCCTTGGTCGCCGGATGCTGCCGGTCGCCGACCTCGACGGTGGCCCGCTGTACGGCCGTTGGGCTGGTGCTGGCCGGCCGGGCGCCGACGAGCCCGGTGAACCAGTCGGAGTACGGTTCCGCGCGGGCCGCGTCATGAATGCCGACGAAGCCGCCGCCCGCCTCCATGTAGGCCTCGAGACCGGCCTCCTGGTCGGGGTCGAGGACATCGCCGCCGCCGGTCAGGAAGACGATCGCGTTGTAACCGCTCAGCGCCGTCCCGTCGGTGAAGACCCGGGCGTCGTCCGTGGCCTCGGTCTCGAACCGCTGGTTCGCCGGGCCCGAGAGCCCGATCCGCTCGATGGCCGCGATCCCCGCGTTGACGACCGGGGACTCCTCCCCGGCGGCCGCGGACCCGTAGAAGACCAGCACCCGCACATCCCCGCCGCCCGGGGGCGACTTGACGGACATCGTTGTCGCGATGGGTTCGGGCGGTGGCGCGGCCCCCGCTGCCGGGCCGGACATCAGCCCGGCGGCAAGGACCCCCGCGGTCACGGTCGCCGGCCAGACCCGTCTTCTCGTCGTTCCTCCGCTTCTCGCGCTCAACCCTCGTAAGTGCATGGGCACCTCCTCGGTCACAGCAACAGCGCCAAGGAAGCTAGACCGCTTTGCGTCACACGCCAATACCTATGACCGGGATCGCACGAACTTTGTCCTGAGTGTGGATAAACGGCTCGGGGGCCGGTACCGTCTCACAGGTTCATCACAGGCACGCCTCAGCACATTCCGTATCAGGGTGGGGAGTTCTGCATGGACGCGCTGAACAGACGCGGGTTCAACCGGCGGGTGCTGCTCGGCGGCGCGGCGGTCGCGACATCGTTGTCACTCGCGCCGGAGGCCCGCAGTGACGCCGGTCCCGCGCAGGCCGCCCCGGGCGGCGAGGTCAAGCGGATCAAGCTGTACGCCGAGAAGCTCGCCGACGGGCAGTTGGGATACGGCCTCGAGAAGGGCAAGGCGACGGTCCCCGGCCCGCTCATCGAGCTCAACGAGGGCGACACGCTGCACATCGAGTTCGAGAACACCCTGGACGTCAGGGCGAGTCTGCACGTCCACGGTCTCGACTACGAGATCTCCAGCGACGGCACGGCGTTGAACCACAGCGACGTCGAGCCCGGCGGCACCCGCACCTACACCTGGCGGACCCATCTGCCCGGACGCCGGAGCGACGGCACCTGGCGGGCCGGCAGCGCGGGCTACTGGCACTACCACGACCACGTGGTCGGTACGGAGCACGGCACCGGGGGCATCCGCAAGGGCCTCTACGGTCCGGTGATCGTCCGCCGCAAGGGCGATGTCCTGCCGGACGCCACCCACACGATCGTCTTCAACGACATGCTCATCAACAACAAGCCGGCGCACTCGGGGCCCGACTTCGAGGCCACGGTGGGTGATCGGGTCGAGTTCGTGATGATCACGCACGGCGAGTACTACCACACCTTCCACATGCACGGTCATCGCTGGGCGGACAACCGCACCGGCATGCTCACCGGCCCCGACGACCCGAGCCAGGTCATCGACAACAAGATCGTGGGACCGGCGGACTCCTTCGGCTTCCAGGTGATCGCGGGGGAGGGGGTCGGACCGGGCGCGTGGATGTACCACTGCCACGTCCAGAGCCACTCGGACATGGGGATGGTCGGCCTGTTCCTGGTGAAGAAGACGGACGGCACGATTCCGGGGTACGAGCCGCACGAGCACGGCGGGGAGCGGGCGGAGGGGCGGAACGCGGCGGGCGGGGCCGAGCGGCAGAGCGCCGAGGGCGGGGCCGGGCACCACCACTGACGGATCATGGTCGGGTGACTCGCTTCTCACGCGGGGGTGATCCGCTGGAGAGCGCTCTCAATGGAATCCTCGCGCGGGGCTATCCTGATCCGCACCCCGCCGACGAGGAGCCCGAAGTGAACGACACCGCGCCGCGTCCCACGTTGGAGGCCGTGGCCGCTCGGGCCGGGGTCTCCCGGGCCACCGTGTCCCGGGTGGTGAACGGTGGGGACGGGGTCAGGGAGCCGCTGGTGGAGCGGGTGCGCAAGGCCGTGGAGGAGCTGGGTTACGTGCCCAACCAGGCCGCCCGCAGCCTCGTCACCCGGCGGCACCACGCCGTCGCCGTCGTCGTCGCCGAACCCGAGAGCCGGGTCTTCGCCGACCCCTTCTTCGCCCTTCAGCTCAGGGGGATCAGCAAGGAGCTCACGGCCCAGGACAACCAGCTCGTCCTGCTGCTCACCGAGGGCCGCGACGACCACACCCGCGTCGCGCGCTACCTGGCCGGAGGACACGTCGACGGCGCGCTCGTCTTCTCCCTGCACCTCGACGACCCGCTGCCCGGACTGATCCAACGGGCCGGTGTCCCCACGGTGTTCGGCGGGCGGCCCGGCTGGAGCGACGGCACGGCGGACGCCGTGTACGTCGACAGCGACAACCGCGGCGGTGCCCGCGACGCCGTACGGCACCTCCTCGGCCTCGGCCGCACCCGCGTCGCGCACATCAGCGGCCCCCTCGACCAGACCTCCGCGGTGGACCGGCTCGACGGCTACCGGGAAGTCGTCGGGGAGGACGGTCCGGAGCTCGTCGTGCCGGGCGACTTCACCCCCGCCGGCGGCGAGCGGGCGATGCGGGAACTCCTCGACCGGTGCCCCGACCTGGACGCGGTCTTCGCGGCCAACGACCTCACCGCCTCCGGCGCCCTGCGCGTGCTGCGCGAACGCGGGCGCCGGGTGCCCGAGGACGTGGCCGTGATCGGCTTCGACGACATGCTGCCGGTCGCCGAACAGACCGACCCGCCCCTGACGACGGTCCGTCAGGACATAGAGGAGATGGGGCGGTTGATGGCCCGCCTGCTGCTGCGAAGCCTCGACCCCGGGCACGCGGACGCCGCACCGGCCGGTGTCGTGCTCCCCACCACGCTGGTGCGGCGCGCCTCGGCGTGACGCCCGTCCCCCGGTACGCCTCTCGCCCCTAGGACTGCTGCGGCTCGCTCTTGATCACCGCGAAGCGGGCGCCGTAGGGGTCGGCCAGCTTGGCGATCCGTCCGACACCCGGCACGTCGGTGGCGGGCAGCCGGACGCCGCCGCCCAGCCGCTGAGCCTTCGCGACCGTCTCGTCGGTGTCGGTGACCTCGAAGTACGGCATCCAGTACGCCCCCGCCTCGGCCTCCAACGGGTCGTCGGCCAGCGGGACGATGCCGCCGAACATGGCGTCCTCGCCCTGACCGTCCGGCAGGACCGTCGTGTACGTGCCGCCGGGGAACTCGACCCCGTAGGTCTCCAGGCCGAGCGCCGCGCGGTAGAAGTAGGCGGCCATCGGCAGATCGGCGGTGTACAGCTCGACCCAGCACAGCGTGCCCGGTTCCTGGGTGACGTCCAGGCCCTTGTTCCGGCCGGGCTGCCAGATGCCGAAGGACACGCCGGCCTTGTCCGCGAGGATCGCCATGCGGCCCTGGTCCATCACGTCCATGGGCTGCATCAGCACCGAGCCGTGCGCCTGCTCGGCCGCCTTCGCGGTGGCGTCCGCGTCCGGGGTCTGGAAGTACACGGTCCAGGAGGGCGGGCCCTGGTCCGGGGCGGTCTGCATACCGGCGGCGGCGGTCCGGCCGCCGAGCTGGAAGAAGCCGTAACCGCCCGCTTCGGGCGGGCCCGGCCTGAACTCCCAGCCGAACAGGCCGCCGTAGAAGGAAGTGGCGCCGTCGATGTCGGGGGTGCCGAGGTCGATCCAGTTCGGAGCGCCGGTGACATAACGGGTCGTGAGCATCATTGCCCTCCTCGAGGGGTCCCGTTGCCTGCACTGCCGAGTCTGGCACCGCCCACTGACAATCGCCGCCGGGACGCCGAGAACATGTCACCGACACCTCCCCGGGGCCGGCACCCGCACGACTGCACGCCGGGCCCACCCGTTCCGCGCGCCGCCGTGCGCGCGGGTGTCCGGGGGAGGACCATCGAGGCGGCCCGGGGGCCATGAACGGCGCCGTTGATCCCGCGTTGATCGAACGTTTTTCGCGGCCCGGCACGCTCTCGGCCATGCACACCGACACCATCACCCCGGCCGACCCCGCCTGGCAGGCGCAGGCGCTGTGCGCACAGACCGGGGCGGACTTCTTCTTTCCCGAGCCGGGCAGCTCGGTACGGGAGGCCAAGCGCATCTGCGGTATGTGCGAGATGCGCTCGGCCTGCCTCGAGTACGCCCTGGCCAACGACGAACGCTTCGGCGTCTGGGGCGGCCTCTCCGAGAAGGAGCGGCTGGCGATCAGGCGCGTGGAAAACCGATGAGCGGACCGGCCGGGAGTGCGGCTAGGATCCCGGAGCGCACCCGGGCGTAGCGCAGCGGCAGGCGCGTCGCCTTGCCCAGGCGGAACACATCGGTTCGAATCCGGTCCCCGGGCTGCGTCCGGGGCCCTGTGGAGCAGAGGCAGACTCGCCGCCCTCTCAAGGCGGATACGCCGGTTCGAATCCGGCCGGGGCCCATCGCACAGGGGTCGGTAGCGCAGTGGCAGGCGCACCTTCATCGCATGAAGGGAACGTCGGTTCGAATCCGACCCGGCCCACGGCAGGGCACGAACGGGGGCGGGGACGCATGGGTGACGTGATCGACGAGGACGAGCTGGCCGCCTTCCACCGCACGGTCGGCAGGCTGCGCGAGCTGCCCGTCGACGACCCCGTGCGGCTGCGCGCCGAGCAGGTCGCCGCGTCCTTCGCCCGCGACGGACGGCTGCGCCGCCGCAAAGCGCGGGGCGCCGAGACGGCCGCCGCGGACGCCGACGCGATGGCGGCCACCGCGACCGGCGCCGCCGACCGGCGCGAGGACGCGCCGCTGGCCGTGTCGGGCGACGCGGGCGTCTTCCGCAAGCCGCGCAGTTGCTATGTCTGCAAGTCGTCCTATCGACAGGTCGATGCGTTCTACCACCGCCTCTGCCCCTCCTGCGCCGCCGACAACACCGCCCGCCGCGCTCTGACCACCGACCTCGCGGGTCGCCGCGCGCTGCTCACCGGCGGTCGCGTGAAGATCGGCTTCCAGCTGGCCCTGATGATGCTCCGCGACGGCGCGGAGCTTTTGGTGACCAGCCGCTTCCCGCACGACACCGTGCGGCGCTTCCGGGCCGAGCCGGGCAGCGAGCAGTGGCTGCACCGGCTGACCGTGATCGCCGTCGACCTGCGCGACCCGCGTCAGGTGCTGGGCCTGTGCGAGGAACTGCGCCGGGAGGGCCATCCCCTGGACATCCTCGTCAACAACGCCGCACAGACCGTACGCCGACCGCCCGAGTCGTACGCCCTCCTCGCCGCCGGAGAGCGGGACGCGCTGCCCGAGGGGGCGCGGCGGGCGCCGGGCTTCGCCTCGACGCGGATGCTGGAGGGCGGTGCCGCGTCCCTGCCGGTCGCGCTGCGCGAGGCCGACGAGGCCGGACTGCTGCCCGATCCGTCCCCGGAGAACTCCTGGTCGGCCCGGCTCGGCGCGCTCGACCCGGCCGAGGTCCTGGAGACCCAGCTCGTGAACGCGCTCGCGCCGGCGCTGCTGTGCGACCGGCTGCTGCCCCTGCTGCTGGCCTCCCCGCACCCACGCCGGTACGTCGTCAACGTGACGGCCGTCGAAGGCCGTTTCACCGTCCGCAACAAGATGGCGGGCCACCCGCACACCAACATGGCCAAGGCCGCCCTCAACATGCTCACCCGCACGAGCGCCGCCGAACTGGCCGACCAGGGTGTGCACATGTGCGCCGTCGACACCGGCTGGATCACCGACGAGAACCCGGCGCCGAAGAAGGAGCGGATGGCCCGGGCCGGGTTCCGTACGCCGCTGGACATCGTGGACGGGGCGGCCCGCGTGTACGACCCGATCGTGCGCGGCGAGGCGGGCGACCCCGTGTCCGGGGTGTTCCTGAAGGACTACCGGGAGGCGGAGTGGTGAGCGCGGACGGCGAGGGAGCGGGGGCCCGCTTCGCGGGCGTGCCGTACGTCGTACCGCGCCCTGCCGCCGAACTCGCCCCGCTCCTCGACTGGTTGCGGGCCGGGCGGCCGGCGGGGGAGCGGCTCGACTTCGCGGCGGGTACGGCGCTGCCCGACGGGCGGCTCGACCTGTGCAAGCAGGCCCTGGGCGCCGAGGGCGCCGCGATGGTCGCCGACGCGCTGTCCCAAGGGCCTTCTCCGGTACGGCACCTGCTGCTGGGCACCGACGCGCTGGGCGACGACGGGGCCGCCGCGGTGGCCGGTGCGGGCACCGGGGTCGAGACCCTCTACCTCGGCTGCAACGGCGTCACCGAGGGCGGCGCCTGCCGGATCGCCGACCAGCTGCGGGCCTCGCCGCAGGTCGTCACGGGGGTGTGGCTCAAGCGCAACCCGCTCGGCGGCGGAGGCGGCCGGGCGGCCGCCGAACTCATCGACGCGGCACGGTCGTTGCGGACCCTGGACCTCGTCCAGACCGGGCTCGACGCAGCCGGTGCCGCTGTCCTGGCCGACGCGCTGTCGGCCGCGGCCGGGAACGGCCGGCGGATCGAGCGGCTGTTCGTCGGCGGGAACCCGCTGGGGGAGGCCGGGGCGCGATCGCTCGTCGAGGTGATCGCGGCGGGCGCGGTCGACGAACTGTACGTGTCCGCGGCCCGGTTGGGCGACGGCGGCGCGCTCTACCTCGCGGCGGCGCTGGAGCGGGCGCCGCACGGACGGCTCACCCGGCTGTCCGTCGCCAGCAACGGCATCGGTCCGACGGCCGCGGCCCGACTGGTCGCGGCGGCGACAGCGGCCGGGGTGCACCTGCTGGACCTCGGCCGGGTGCGGGCGGCGGCCGTGCTCGGCGCTGCGGACAACCGGGTGGACCTGGCGGCCGCCGAGACGATCGCGGACGTCCTCGCGAGCACCCCCGGACACCGGCTCACCCACCTCGTCCTCACCCACACCGGCATGCGCAGCCGCGAGGCCCACCGCCTCCTGGACACGGCCCCTCGTGCCACCACGGCCACCCGCTTCGTCCTGGGCGAGGGCATCGCCGCCAGCGTCAAGCGCCGCCTCGCCGCCCACAGCGCCCACATCCCGCCCCCGTCGGTCCCGGCTGACGTGGCGGCCGTACGCAGCGTGCACCGGACCCGGCCGACGGGCGCCGCCGACTGACCCGTGGGCCCGCCGATCGCGACGGGGACGCGGAACCGGCGCCGCGGTCAGCGGGCCATCGCGATGAACACCTCCGTCCAGAAGCGCTGTTGCTGTGCCGACGCGCCCACCAGATAGGTCGCCCGGAGCTTCGCCGGCAGCAGGGCGACGAGACGGGTCACGGCCTCGCGGTGCTTGCGCAGCTGCGACAACTCCGCGTTGGCGAGGATCTGGTGGACGACGTCGCTGTCGTCGCCGCCCTCCGAGGAGTGGCCGGCGGCGCGGCGCAGCCGGTTCTCCCAGGCGGCGACGTCCCGTGCGAGCTCGCGCAGACCCGTGACCGGACGGCCCCGGAAGCGGTCGATCAGCGCGGTGAGCGGGACCGGCGCGTACTCGCCGTCGCCGAGATACACCGTGCCCATCTCCAGCGGCAGTCCGCGCCGGTGCAGCTTGATCAGCCGCTCCAGCGTGCGCTTGGTGATCCAGGCCCGCCCCTCGTCGTCGATGTCGTGCTTCCACCACTCCAGGACCGTCTCGGCGTCCGAGCCGTACCGGGCCAGCAGCCACTCGTTGGCCGGTATGTCCTCGGGCTCGACCTGGAGCGAGGCCGTGAACCGGGTCGCCTGCGCGATGTTGTTGCGCGCCACCAGCATCTTGCGGCCCAGGTGGTACGGCGGATTCTGCACCGCGATCTGCGCCCGCAGGTTCTCGATCCGGCGCCCCGCCAGCGACCACTCCTGCGTGATCTCCATGAGCTTGGCGAACGCGGCCTTGTCCTTGGGCCGGTTGTACTCGTCCCACACGATCGCCTTGGGCTCGGGCCCGGTGAACTTCGCGGCCAGCAGGTTGTCGAGGGTGCCGTCGGCCGAGGGGATCGGCGCGCACAGGTCCTCGACGTTGGTCACCGGCAGCGAGAAGTACAGCGGCTCCCGGCCCAGCCCCGCGCGGACCGTCTCCCGCACCAGCTCCGTCTTGCCGCAGCCCGGCGGGCCCTGGAGCAGCACCGTCCAGCGGTTCCGCAGCGCGGCCCGCACGACCTGCCGTACGGGGTCGGGGATCGTCGCGGGGTTGGGCACGCCGAGCGACCGCGCGACGCGGTCCAGGATCTCCGCCGTACGGTTCTGCCCCGGTCTGCCGTCCCGGCCCGGCTCGGCGAGCCGCAGCCGCTCCCCGTCGACCAGCGGCAGGCCCCAGCACAGCGGGAAGCCCTCGCGGGCGTTCGCCAGGACGTGGTCGAGGGTGCGCGGGGACAGCAGCTCGCGCAGGGCGGGGGAGAGCGACGCCCACAGCGAGAACACCGGACGCAGGTCCCACGGGCGGTACTTGGCCGCCAGGTGCCGCCGCCACGAGGTGTCGTTCGCCGTGATCCGCAGCGTCACCATGCGGTCCAGGAGCGCGAGGTCGCTGCGCCGGGCCGAGGTCTCGGCCAGCGACTCGTTGTCCGTGAGGAAGACGCCGACGCAGCCGAGCGCCCGCAGATCGTGCTCCCCGAGCGTCCAGTCGCAGGCGATCTGCATCAGCTGCGACTGGATCGTCTCGCCCGCCTGAAGCGAGTCGTCGATGAGCAGCACGAACGGCCGCCCCGGTTTGAGCTGGCTCATCACCAGCTGGCGCAGGACCAGTTCACCGCTCTGCGGGTCGCGCACCGGCGCGTTGACCAGCAGGTCGTCCGGGGTGAGGTTCGCCGCGGGGACGTACACCAGCGTGGCGTCCGGGTACGTCCGGCCGATGTGCGAGAAGAACGTAGCCGTCTTGCCGATGCCGTGTTCGCCGAAGATCTGCCCCGTCTGCCCCATGTCGATCATCGCGTCGATGAAGGACTCCAGCCGGGAGGCCGTCCGGGAGGCCGTCAACTGCTCCGTGTCCGTTGTCATTTACCGCGATCCTGTGGTGACGCGATGGCAGTCCATCGCAGGGGTGTGCGTCTCGGGCCACTCATGGCCGCCCTCCGTGATCAGCCAGATCCACTTGTCCGGCTCGGCGGGCGTGATCGGTGGGGCGTAGCCGTCGGTGAGCATCACGACGGCGTCCGGGGTGACGTCGAAGCGCCTTCCGTCGACCTCCGTGCGGCCCTCCACGTAGTCGGCGACCACCTGGAAGCTCGTGCCGCCTCCGCCGTACACCCGCTCGCCGGGCTTGAACGGCATCACCACGGCGTCGAAGGAGAGCCAGTGCGCCTCGACCCCGTCGATCCGCCCCACGAGCCGGGTGAGCCACTCGACGACGTGGTCCGGCATGGAGCCCGAGGTGTCGTACGCGACGACCAGCACCTTCTCCCGCACCGGGCCGCGCCGCGAGAGCATCGGGTCCTGGCCGAGAGCGGCGAGCAGCGCGCCCCGCTTCTTCGGGTACACCAGCCGCTCGCCGTCGCGGAGTCTGGAGCCGAGCACGTCGACGAGCCAGCGCTGCCACCAGTCGACCGTACGCGTGCGCGTGGTCTCGCCGCGCAGGGCGCCCGCGCCCAGGCTGCCCCAGATTTGCGCGGCACGCGTGTTGCCGTCCTCGGTGCGGCCCATCAGGTCGAGCAGCTCCCGCTCGGCGCCCGTGTGCCCCCGCCGGGCCGCCAGCAGGGAGTTGAGCAGCGCCGAGGAGGCGACCGCGTCGACGGTCTCCTGGTCGGCCGGGACGCCGCCTTCCCGCAGGTGCACGCACAGCCGCCGCTCGGGGACGGGCGGGCAGTGCATGCGCTTCAGCTCGCCGTACACCCGCATGTCCGTCTCGGTGAACGTCTCGTACGGCACCGGCTCCAGGCCGTGTCCCGTCAGGTCGAGGACGTAGGCGTCGTACACCTCGCGAGGGTCGACGCCCGTCGGGCGGCCGTCGCACAAGGGCAGCTCCCGCCGGTCCAGCCGGACCAGCGCCACATGGTTGACGGACACCTCGCAGGCCAGCTCGAACACCGGGTCCGCGCGCAGCTCGGGGTCGGTGAACAGGTGCCGCTGCACGAGGTGCCGGGCCTCGTGGAACAGCACGAACTTGACGCCGTCCAGGCCGAGGGCCACGAAGAAGTCCGGGTTGTACAGCAGCAGGCAGGAGCCGTCGCCGGAAGCCACCACGGCCGCCGTGTCGACCGCGGTCGTCGGGATCTGGTGCCGGCACTTGGCGTACAGCCAGGACGCCACCGCCGACTCGGTCAGCCCGAAGTCCAGCAGCGCGGCCTCCTTCAGCCGCCGCGCCTCCTCGACCACCGCCGCGTCCGCCGGGCGGTACCGCTCCAGCGCCCTGCGGTCGGCCAGGTCGACCACCGGAACACGCCGCCCCCGCTCTCCGTACGCCATGCCGAGCCCCCCGTACCGAAATCCCCCGTGCCTCATTGGTAGCAGCGCCCACTGACAACCGGCCAGCGCATTACGCTCGGGACCAAGGGCGGGGCCGTAGCGCAGAGGCAGTCGCACCGGTCTCCAAAACTGGGACACGCTGGTTCGAATCCAGCCGCCCCGCCCCCTGCCTGCCGGCAGGGTCAGACGATCGCGCCCGCCTTCTTCCGGAAAGTCAGGCGATCGCGCCCGCCGTCATGATCAGTTCCGGCGCCGTGCCGTGGTATGTCTCGAGGAGTTGTGCGAGGACCGCCCAGGCCTCCTCGCGGTCGCCCAGGTGGTCGCGCACGAGGGGGCGCAGGGCGTCCTCGGCCTCGCGCACGCGCGTGGGGAACAGCGCCGGGCCCAGGGACAGCACCTTAAGCACCTGCGCGGCCGGTCCGTGCGCGGTCGCGTACACCCCGGGACCGGCCAGGACTCCCGCCTGCCGGACGCGGTGGTCGAACTTGGGGTGGCTGCCGAACTGCGCGCGCAGCGCGGGCGGGCAGTCCGGACGGACCGCGAGGGCCCAGCGCGCGTAACCGGGCAGGGGCCGCTCGCGGTCGGCCGCGGTGACCGTCCGCCAGTCGCCGTGCCCCAGCACCATGGACGCGGCGACCCTGGCCGGCCCCATGGCGGTGGCCGCCCGCAACGCGCCGACGAGCCCCCGCGCCACGACGGCCTGCGGCACCTCGGGCTCGTCCGCGTGCTTGCGCAGACCGATGTCCACGGGAAGGGGCCCCTTGCGGCCCGGACCGAACGGCACGCCCCGCAGCACCGCCCGCCGCAACGTCGGGTCGGCCGAAGGGTGCGCGTACACGGCCGCGTTGAGCTCGGGGTCGTCCTCCTCCAGGATCCACACCAGCACGGAGGAGGGGACCGCGGTCAGCTTCAGAACGGCTTGGGCGACCCGGCGCCGGTTGCCGCCCGGTCGCGGCGCGCCGATCCGCCGCCGTATCCGGGCGGCGGGGTCGGCGTCGATCAGGTCCAGCAGGAAGCCGACGGCCCGCTGATCCGTGCTGCTGTCACGCATGGCCGCATGATGCCGCAGGCGGCGGACGGCCCGCACCGGATATTCGGCCCACCGTCCCGGAGGGCGTCAGGCCCCCGCGCGAGCCGCCATCCGCGCCTTGCGGGCCGCGAGCTTCTCGTCGAACTTCAGGGCCTCGGCGTCCAGGCCGCCCATGAACAGACCGAGTTCGTCCTGGGCCTGCTGCCCCTCGGGGCCGAGCCCGTCGATCTCCATGACCTTCAGGAAGCGCAGGACGGGCTGGAGCACGTCGTCGTGGTGGATGCGCATGTTGTAGATCTCGCCGATCGCCATCTGCGCGGCGGCCCGCTCGAAGCCGGGCATGCCGTGACCGGGCATCCGGAAGTTCACGATGACGTCCCGCACCGCCATCATCGTCAGGTCGGGCGCCAGCTCGAAGGCCGCCTTCAGCAGGTTCCGGTAGAACACCATGTGCAGGTTCTCGTCAGTCGCGATGCGCGCCAGCATGCGGTCGCAGACCGGGTCGCCGGACTGGTGGCCGGTGTTGCGGTGCGAGACCCGGGTCGCGAGCTCCTGGAAGGCCACGTAGGCCACCGAGTGCAGCATCGAGTGACGGTTGTCCGACTCGAAGCCCTCGCTCATGTGGGCCATCCGGAACTGCTCCAGCTTGTCCGGGTCCACCGCGCGCGAGGTGAGCAGGTAGTCACGCATCACGATGCCGTGCCGGCCCTCCTCGGCGGTCCAGCGGTGCACCCAGGTGCCCCAGGCGCCGTCACGGCCGAAGAGCGAGGCGATCTCGTGGTGGTAGCTGGGGAGGTTGTCCTCGGTGAGCAGGTTCACCACCAGGGCGATCCGGCCGATCTCGGTGACCTTGGACTGCTCCTTGCCCCAGGCCTCGCCGTCCTCGAAGAAACCGGGGAAGTTGCGGCCGTCGCTCCACGGGACGTACTCGTGCGGCATCCAGTCCTTGGTCACCTTCAGATGCCGGTTGAGTTCCTTCTCGACCACTTCCTCCAGCGCGTACAGCAGTCGCGCGTCGGTCCACTCGGAGGACGGGCTGCCGAGGTGAGGGGAAGTGATCGTCACAGGTACTCCAGGGGGACACGGCGATACGGGGGGAGCCGGCGAGCGGTGCCGGGAACCTACGGAATCGTAGGCTACGAAACCGTAGGTTACGAGGCCGTAGGTTAAGAACGCCGTAAAGATCCCTGATCAGCGGTGTTTCCCGGGCATGACAAGCTGCTCGGAAGCGCAGGTCCGGGGCTGTTGGAGTGGTGCGTTCACCCGGTCAGGCGTAGAGGTCCCGCAGCCGGACCGAGAGGCATGTCACACATCCTTCGAGCTTCTCGAACTCGCTGATGTCCACCACCACGGGCTCGAAGCCGAGATCGCCGAGCAGTTCCGCCGTCTTGGGCGCGCTCGCGGCCATCAGCACCTTGGGGCCGCCGAGCAGGACGACATGGGAGCCGGACTCCTCGGGCACCGACAGGAAGCGCGGGAAGAGCGAGGGCCGGTCCACCTTGGGGATGTGCCCGATGACGGTGCCGTCGGGCAGCGCCGTGACCGCCGACTTCAGGTGCAGCACCTTGCTCACCGGTACGACGACCACCTGGGCCCCCAGCGGCTCGAACGCGGCCCGCAGCTGCTGGACGCCGGCCGCGTTGGTGCGCCCGCCCCGGCCCACGTAGATCGTGTCACCGACCTTGAGGACGTCACCGCCGTCCAGGGTGCCGGGCTCCCAGATCCAGTTCACCGAGCAGCCGAGCCGGGCCACGGCCTCCTCGACGCCGACGGTCTCCGCACGCCGGGACTCGGCGCCGGAGCGGGCGATCAGGGCGACGTTCTTGTACATGACCACGGTGTCCTCGACGAACACCGAGTCGGGGCAGTCCTCCTCGGGGTCCACCTCGACGGTCTCCCAGCCGTGCGCGCGCAGGGCCTCGACGTACGCCTCCCACTGTTCGAGCGCGAGGTCGACGTCGACCTTCTCCCGCTCGATGTGCGTCACCAGGCCTTCGGCGAGACGCGGACCGGGGCGGCGGACGAGGGCCTTCTTGCTGGGCACGAGGGAACTCCGTATCGGCGGGACAGGGGCGGTGCCCGTGACGGGCGCCGGTCAGCCATCATGCAGGCCCGGTCCGTGTCGACAAAACCCCCCGCGTCAGGCTGTGGCCCTCCTGAGACGCGCCACCGCTGACGAGCGCCGTCGCGCCACGGTTCACGAGCGCCGTCGGGCCGCACGCGCGCGTGCCGCCTCATGGGCCTCCCGCAGCAGTCGTACGACCGTCCCCGTCGTCCGTTCGCCCGGGTTCACGACGCAGATCCAGCCGAGGGCGCCGTAGACCGGATGCGGCAGCAGCACGTCGGCGGCCGCGGGGTCATGCTCCGGTCCGAGGAGGGCCGGGACCACCGTACGGCCGACCTGGACGTTGACCCGCCGGCGGCCCGGCGGGTCGAGGTCCGAGGCGGTGTCGCTCGGGTAGTCCTTGGTGACGATCGTCCCGTACGGCTGGGTGTTCCGGGGCATCTCCCCGTCGGGGCGTAGTAGAAGAACGCGTCGCCCCACGCGATCTCGGGGGAGTCCCCACCCGGCTCCGGGACGACCACGAGGGCCCCGTCGAAGCCGCGCAAGTATCCGGACTCCCTGGCGACATCGACGGTCCACACCGGCCGGTGCAGCAGGTGCGCGATCTGGAGCGGCGGGGAGTCCGTCCGCCCGCCCCGCGGTCGGGGAACGGCTACCGCCCCTGCACAGCGACCCATGTGCACGCCCTGCGGGCCTACCGCGGGGCTCGCGGATGCCGTGAGGGCCCGTCGAGGCCCGCCGCCTGCTGGCCGAGCTGCGGACGGGGACGCTCACGGAGGCGGCCGCGGCGGTGAACGGGGTCCACGCCCCGCTCGCGCGGGAACGCGACGGGACACTGCGCGCGCAGCGGGCCCTCCGCACCATCCAGGACGAAGCGGCCGTCCGGGGCGACGACCACATGACGATCACGCGGCTCGCGGAGGCCCTCGGTGTACGGTCCTCGACGCTGCGGTTCTGGGAGGACGAGGGCCTGGTGCGTCCGGAGCGGGTGACCACCCTGCGGGCGCGCCGCTACGGCCCCGCGGCGATCGGCGCGGGCCCGCGTCGTCGTCGCCCTGCGCGCCGGCGGCTACGGCATCCCGGCCGTGCGCGAGATCATGGGCGCGCTGGGCGACCTCGACGGCCTGGAGGACGCCCGGCGCCTCCTCCAGGCCCGGCTGGACCGGATCGCCGCCCGGAGCGTGGCGCTGCTCCGGGCGGGCACGGACCTCGCGGCCGTCGTGGACGCTACGCCGAGAACTCCAGCTCGTCCGGGGTGATCTCCCGCAGCTCGCCGTCCAGCATCAACCAGCGCGTGATGCCGAGCGACTCCAGGAACGGCAGGTCGTGACTGGCCACGACCAGCGCGCCCTCGTACGACTCCAGGGCCGTGGTCAGCTGCCGCACGCTCGCCATGTCGAGGTTGTTCGTCGGCTCGTCGAGCATGAGCAGCTGGGGTGCCGGTTCGGCCAGCATCAGCGCGGCCAGCGCCGCCCGGAATCGTTCGCCGCCGGACAGCGTCGCCGCCAGCTGGTCGGCCCGGGCGCCCCGGAACAGGAAGCGGGCGAGACGGGCCCGCACCCGGTTGTTCGTGGCGCCCGGCGCGAACCGGGCCACGTTCTCGGCGACCGACAGCTCGCCGTCGAGGACGTCCAGGCGCTGGGGCAGGAAACGGAGCGGGACGTGGGCCGTGGCCTCGCCCGACACCGCCTCCAGCTCCCCGGCGATGGTGCGCAGCAGCGTCGTCTTGCCCGCGCCGTTGCGCCCGATCAGCGCCACCCGCTCGGGCCCCCGGAGGTCGAAGCCGCCCATGACCCGTGCGCCGTAGGCGAGTTCGAGGTCCATGAGGGTCAGGACCGTACGGCCCGGCGGTACGGCCGTGTACGGCAGGTCGACGCGGATCTCGTCGTCGTCCCGTACGGCCTCCACCGCCTCGTCCAGCCGGTCCTTCGCCTCCGAGAGCCGTTCCTCGTGCATGATGCGGTGCTTGCCCGCGGACTCCTGGGCCGCCCGTTTGCGTGCCCCCATGACGATCTTCGGCTCGCGCTTCTGCTCGAACATCTTCTGGCCGTACCGCTTGCGACGGGCCAACTTGACCTGTGCGTCGGCCAGTTCGCGTTTCTGCTTGCGGAAGTCGGACTCGGCGACGCGCACCATCCGTTCCGCCGCCTCCTGTTCGACGGCGAGGGCCTCCTCGTAGGCGGAGTAGTTGCCGCCGTACCAGGTGACCTCCCCGGCGCGCAGATCGGCGATCTGGTCGACCAGGTCGAGGAGTTCGCGGTCGTGGCTGACCACGACCATGACCCCCGGCCAGGACGCCACGGCCGCGTACAGCCGCCTGCGGGCGTACAGGTCGAGGTTGTTGGTCGGTTCGTCGAGGAGCAGGACGTCCGGGCGGCGCAGCAGCAGCGCGGCGAGGCGCAGCAGTACCGACTCGCCGCCCGAGACCTCGCCGATCGTGCGGTCCAACCCGATGTGACCGAGGCCGAGTTCGCCGAGCGTGGCCAGGGCGCGCTCCTCGACGTCCCAGTCGTCGCCGACCGTCTCGAAGTGCTCCTCGGCCACGTCGCCGGCCTCGATGGCGTGCAGGGCGGCGCGCCGGGCGGCGATGCCGAGCGCCTGGTCGACCTTCAGACCGGTGTCCAGGGTGACGTTCTGCGGGAGGTAGCCGACCTCGCCCGCGACGCGGACGGTGCCGTCGGCCGGGGTGAGTTCACCGGCGATCAGCTTCAACAGGGTGGATTTACCTGATCCGTTGACGCCGACGAGACCGGTACGGCCGGGGCCGAAGGCGATGTCCATGCCCTCGAAGACGGCGGTGCCGTCGGGCCAGGCGAAGGCGAGCGAGGTGCAGGTGATGGAAGCAGACATAAGAGTCTCCGCGGTTGCTCGAAGCGAGAAGGGGCAATCGCGTATCGAGACACCTGCGACCTACGGGAGACGAGGGAAACCGGGGGGCGCGGGAAGGGCCCTGCTCGTCGGGAACGGCTCGTGTGCCGAGGTCGCACGCAGCGCACACACCTCAGGTGTGTGACACGGTGTCTCAGGACCTCAGACGAGCAACGTCCTTCTCCGATCGACGGCAACAGAAGCGTTCTACAACGTACGAGGCGGCCGCGAGGCTGTCAACGAATTAACGGCCGACGAGTCAACGGCCGGAGAATCACCCGCCGAGAATCAACGGCCCGAAGTTCGAAGGAGGCCCCGTGACCGACGGCTCGCTCTCCCTGCCGGCCCGTCTCTACCTGCTGGCCTGGGACACCTCGAAGTCCGAGGTCACCGGTGCCGCGCAGGTCCCCCAGCTGGTCCGGGCCGGTGCCCTCGCCGAACTCGCCCAGCGCGGTCTGCTCCTCGACGAGGACGGCATCGCGACGCCGGTCGACATGGACGCGTCCACCGGGGACCCGGTCCTGGACGGGCTCCTCGAACTGGTCCGCGAATCCCGCCCGCACCGGTGGCGGGCCTGGGTGACGCTGCACGCCCGGGTCACCCTGGACGCCGTACGGGAGCAGCTCACCGCGGGCGGATATCTGCGGGCCCGGAAGAAGCGGGCCCTCGGGCTCTTCCCCACGGTCGACCACGAACTGGCGCGACCGGCCGTGGCGGAGGCGCTCCAGGAGGAGGCGCGCCGGATCCTGCGCGGGCCGACCGCCGACCTGCCCGACCGGGACGCCGCCCTCGGCGCCCTCGCCGCGGCCGCCGAACTGCGCACCCTGCTGCCCCGCAAGGACCGCCACGACACCCACACCGAGCAACTGATCGAACACAGCGGCCCGGCGTCACCGGTCCTGCGCAAGATCGTCCACGAGGTACGCGGGGCGGCTACAGCGGCGAGGGTCGCCACACGCGCCTGATCTGGAGGAGACCCTCCTGGGCGCTGGGCGCTGAGCGCTGGGCGCCGGACGGCGATGGCTGGGCCTGGAGCGGGTGCCGGGTGCCGCGTGCCGTGCGGCGGATTACCGCCCTGCAAGGGGCCGGGAAACGCGACCGGCGCCGAGGCACGCCCCTGTCCGTCACCGCCGGATCGACGCGCGGCGCCGGGAAACGACCGCACTCCGGTGCGGGCCGCCGCAGAGCTCGCTGCGGGCGCCGACGCATCATCGCCCCCGGGGCCGTCGACCCGGAGACCCGAAGCATCCCGTCGAGGGCGCGAACCGTCCGCTGAACCCCCGAACGTGCTCGACAAACCCCTGTCCCGGGCGACCCGGCCCTCCGCGTCACGCGGGAGCTGCTGGACGCGGGGACGTGCGATAGGGCGGCCGACCTCAGTACGCGTCGCGCATCAGTTCCGCGAGGTCGTGGTCGAGGTCGAGCTGGAGGTGCTCCAGACCGCTCGGCACGAGTTCGTTGGTCGCCTCCAGGAACCGGCGCAGCTCGCCCGTGCGGACATGCACGACGGCCGTGCCCTCGGGGGCGTGGAACTCGAGAACGGTGCGGTCGTAGCCGTAGGGCCGCACCCGGACGTCGCCGTGGCCCTCGGGCTCGTGCAGACCGGTCGTGAGCAGCTCGCGGCTGAAGGTCCAGCAGACCTCGACGCCCTCCAGGGTGGCGGGCGCGGGGAAGGTCATGCGGACCGCGAACGGATCGCAGCGGTCGTAGTGCAGTGTGGCGGGAATGCTCGGCATCCGCGGTGCCGCGGCGACGAGACGGGCCTCTACGGGCTGCTCGATGACGGTGGACAACGCCTTGCTCCCTTGTGACGGCTGGTGGGGCTCTCGGAGGGTGGGACGGGCAATGGAAGAGACGCCGGAATCGGCCAATCCGTGTACACGAGAGTCGAGTGACCTCTGTCACCGTCCCCGTGCACCGGTGTGATCCAGTCCCTCTCGCCTGCCCCGCGAGACACACGTGACACCCCGCGCACCGGTCCGCACACCGCCGAGGGCATCTGGACGGCGCCGGGAGCGTGGACTAGCTTCGCCCGCCATGAGGCTCCTGGGGAACACGCGAGACAAGAGACGTACGGGTCTGACGCGCCGGACCGTCACCGCGGGCGCGGCGGCCGCGGCGGCGCTGGCCGCCCTGACCGCCGTACCGGCCGCGGCACACGGCCCGGACGGCCGTACCCCGCACGGGGAGCTCAAGGACAGCGGCGCCCCCGAGGCGCGCTTCCGAGGCCTCGCGGCCGTCAGCCGGAACACCGCCTGGCTGGCCGGCACCCAGGGCACCGTGCTGCGCACCACCGACGGCGGGGCGAGCTGGCGAAACGTCTCGCCCGCCGGGGCCGCCGAGCTCCAGTTCCGGGACATCGAGGCCTTCGACGCGCGCCGGGCCGTGGTGCTGGCCATCGGTGAGGGCGAGGCGTCCCGGGTGTACCGGACCGCGGACGGCGGAGCGACCTGGACCGAGTCCTTCCGCAACACCGATGCCAAGGCCTTCTACGACTGCCTCACCTTTTTCGACCGCCGCCACGGACTCGCCATGAGCGATCCGGTGGACGGGAAGTTCCGCATCCTGTCGACCGCCGACGGCGGCCGTTCCTGGAAGGTGCTGCCGAACAAGGGCATGCCGGCCGCGCTCGACGGCGAGGCGGGCTTCGCGGCGAGCGGGCAGTGCCTGGTGAGCTCGGGCCCGCGCGATGTCTGGCTGGCCACCGGAGGCGGCGCACGCGCGCGTGTACTGCACTCCGGCGACCGGGGCCTGACCTGGACGGCCTCCGACACGCCGATCCCCGGCGGCGCCTCGGCCAAGGGCGTCTTCGCGCTCGCCTTCCGGGACCGGGCGCACGGCCTCGCGGTCGGCGGCGACTACAACGCGGACCAGCCGTCCCCGCGCGCGGGCGCCCGTACGGCCGACGCCGGCCGCTCCTGGCAGCCCGCGGCCAACCCGCCGCCCGCCTACCGCTCCGGGGTCGCCTGGCTCCCGCACAGCCGCACCGCCGCCCTCGCGGTCGGCCCCACCGGCACCGACCTCACCACGGACGGCGGCCGGACCTGGCGGACCGTGGACACCGGCTCCTACGACACCGTGGACTGCGCGGCCGACGGCGGCTGCTGGGCCGCGGGCGAGAAGGGGCGGGTGGCTCGGCTGGAGCACTGAGTGGCGGAATGTGGGTACCCGGTCGCCGACGGCGAAAGGAGTGGTCCCCCATGCCAGCCGGTTCGAACTCCAAGCGGGAGCGCCAGTACGAGCACATCAAGAAGAGTGCCGAGGACCGGGGCGAGAGCACCGGCCGGGCCAAGGAGATCGCGGCCCGCACGGTCAACAAGGAACGCGCCCGCTCCGGTGAGTCCAAGACCGCCAGCCGCACCTCCACCAAGGACATGTCGTCCGGCAAGCGGGGCGGCCAGCGGTCCGGCAAGGGCTCCCAGGGCCCGACCTACGACCAGCTCTACGAGGAGGCCAAGCGCAAGGGCGTCAAGGGCCGTTCGGACATGAACAAGAGCCAGCTCCAGCGCGCCCTCGGCAACAAGGGCTGACCCTCACCCGGGCGTCTCCCGGTACGGCTCCAGCGCCGGGGCCGTCTTCGTCGCGGCGAACTCGGTGACGCGGTACGCGCACACCCCCGCCGTGACGAAGGGGTCGCCCGCGGTGATCTGCTCGATCCGCGCACGGTCCTCCGCGACGGCGATGATCACACCGCCGTCGCGGGGGTTCTTGCGTCCCGAGGCCAGGAAGACACCGCGCGCGTACTGCTCGTCCAGCCAGGTCACATGGGCCGGCAGCACGGCGTCCACGGCGTCGAGGGGCGCGCTGTAGGTCAGCTCCAGTACGAACATGATCGCGAGACTACGCCGCCCGGCCGTACCCTCGTCCCCACCATGACGACAGTGGACATTCCCGCGGGCTGGCCCGCGACCGAGGAGCAGGCCCGCGCGGTCCAGGACGAGTTGCGGGCCAGGACCGTTCTCGACGAACCGGGCCCGCCGCCCGGCACCGGCCATGTCACCGGGGTCGACGTGGCCTACGACGACGAACGGGACGTGGTCGCGGCGGCGGCCGTGGTGCTGGACGCGGGGACCCTGGAGGTCGTGGCCGAGGCGACCGCCGTGGGCCGGATCTCCTTCCCGTACGTCCCCGGCCTGCTCGCCTTCCGCGAGATCCCCACCGTCCTCGCCGCCCTGGACGCCCTGCCGTGCCCGCCCGGCCTCGTCGTCTGCGACGGCTACGGCCTGGCCCACCCCCGCCGCTTCGGCCTCGCGAGCCACCTCGGCGTCCTCACCGGCCTGCCCACGATCGGCGTCGCCAAGAACCCCTTCACCTTCTCCTACGACGATCCCGGCGCCCGGCGCGGCGCGTGGACGCCGCTCATGGCGGGCGCCGAGGAGGTCGGCAGGGCCCTGCGTACCCGCGAGGCGGTGAAGCCGGTCTTCGTCTCGGTCGGCCATCGCGTGAGCCTCGACACCGCCTGCGCCCACACCCTCGCGCTCACCCCGGCCTACCGCTTGCCGGAGACGACCCGCAGGGCGGACGCACTGTGCCGACGGGCGCTGCGCGAGGCGATGTCCTGACCGCACACCGGCGGGGGACTGAGTACGTCGTCTGAGTATCTGTACGGATGTGCGGGCCCCGGCGGGATCGGCAGTCTGTCCCGCATGACGACGCACCGTATGACCCACCGTTCCCCCAAGCCCCTCGCCGACCCGAACCGGCCCGTCGAACGCGCCGTGACCGCAGCTCTGGTCCTCGGCGTGCTCGCGGGGCTCGGCTGGATCGCGGGGATGATCTACACGGTCGCGGGCTGGTCCTTCTGACAACGGGCCCGGTCCTGCTGACGCCGTGCCCGGTCCTGCTGAGGCGCGCTCACCTGGTCGCCGCCACCCGGAAGATGATCCCGGCCCGCTCCAGCCGCTCGATCAGCGCGTCCCCCATCGCCACCGCCGTCGTGACCTGACCGGAGGTCTCCGGCAGGTCGTCGAAGGCGAGGGACAGCGCCGACTCGGCGAACATCTTGGCCGTCTCGTCGTACCCCGGGTCGCCGCCCCTGACCTCGGTGAACACCCGCCGGCCGCCGCCCTCGCCGACGAAGCGCACCGAGAACCAGCTCTTCGCCCGCTTCTCCGGGCTCGGCCCGTCGCCCGGCCTGACCCGGCCGGACAGCCAGCGGCGCGCGGACGGTACCTGGGCCGCCGCGAACAGCGCGCCCACGGCCGCGACCCCACCCACCGCCATGGGAAGGCGTCGTACGGCCGCGTAGTGCCGGTAACGGAAGTCCGGGCCGTAGCGCTCCAGGGCCTTCGCCGAGCGCCGGACGATCTGCGCGTCGATGGTCGGCAGCGGCAGGGCCCACGCGCCGACCTCCTGGGCGTAGCGCGGGGTGCCGGTCGGCGCGGTGGCCCGCCGGCCGACCAGCCGCGGCTCGTGCCGTCCCCGGTCCCGGGCGGCGGCGACCATCTGCCGGCCGCGCGCGAACTGGTTGAGCGCCGAGGCGAAGGTGCCGCCGGAGAACATGCCGTCCGCGGTCACGAACCCGTCGACGGTCAGCGGCACGCCCTCCGGCAACTGCCGGACCGTGAAGTACGCGCCGAGGTCGTGCGGGACCGAGTCGAAGCCGCACGCGTGCACCAGCCGGGCACCCGTCTCACGCGCACGTGCGTCGTGCCGGACGTACATCAGGTCCACGAACTCCGGCTCCCCGGAGAGGTCGAGGTAGTCCGTCCCGGCGTCCGCGCAGGCGGCGACGAGCTCCTCGCCGTACGTCAGATAGGGGCCGACCGTGGTGGCCAGCACGCGCGCGTGCCCGGCGAGGGCGCGCAGCGACTCCGGGTTCGAGACGTCGGCCGTGAGCACCCCGATGTCCGTGCCCCCGGGCAGCCGTTCGTGCAGCGCCCGCAGCTTCTCCTCGCTGCGTCCGGCGATCGCCCAGCGCAGACCGTCGGGGCCGTGCGCGGCGAGGTACTCCGCGGTGAGCGTGCCCGCGAAGCTCGTCGCTCCGAAGAGCACGATGTCGTAGGGACGGTCCGACTTCTTCAGCCTGCTCATGACACTCCTGGATCCCGCCGCACGCGCCGTTGTCGGTGGCCGAGGCTAGCGTGAGGGGTGCGGAGCCCGACGACGAGCCCGGAGGTGGGACGGTGGCCGTGCCCAGGAATGCCCTGAAGAAGTGGGAGAAAGTACGCGAGTTCGCGCTCGGGCTGCCGGGTGCCGCCGAGGCCACGCGGCGGAGCCGCATATCGATACAGCCCCTGGGGCGAAACCGTCGTCAAGGTCAACAAGAAGGTGTTCGTCTTCCTCGGTGTGAGCGACGGCAGCTACCCGATGGGCGTCACCGTGAAGCTCAAGGACGAGGAGGCCCACGCCCACGCGCTGACCTCCCCGGGCGCCGAACCGGCCGGGTACGGCCTCGGCAAGGCCGGCTGGGTGCGTGTCCCGCTGGCGGAGAAGGGTGCCCCGGCGGCGGAGCTGCTGTGCGACTGGGTCGAGGAGCTACCGCGCGATCGCGCCGAAACGGCTCACGGCGGAGCTGGATGCGCGATGACCGGCCGATAATTGGCTAAGCGCTTGCTCGTTCGGGTCTTGTGCCCGCCGGGGAGCGTTCATAGCATCACTGGTGTTACATCAGTTGTGTCACACCGAGGGGGCTGGATGACAACGGCACCGAGGCCCGGGCACGGCCCGCTCAGCGGCGTGCGCGTGGTCGAGCTGGCCGGTATCGGCCCTGGCCCGTTCGCCGCCATGCTCCTCGCCGACCTCGGGGCCGACGTGGTCCAGGTGTCCCGCCCGGGCGGTGCCGCGCTCGCGATCGACCCCGAGTACGACATCACCAACCGCAACAAGCGCTCGGTGGTCGTCGACCTCAAGGCACCGGACGGCCCCGCGCGCGTGCTCGACCTCGCGGCCCGCGCGGACATCCTTGTCGAGGGCAACCGCCCCGGGGTCGCCGAGCGGCTCGGCGTCGGCCCCGAGGACTGCCACGCCCGCAACCCCGCCCTCGTCTACGGCCGGATGACCGGCTGGGGCCAGGGCGGCCCGCTGGCCCAGCGCGCCGGGCACGACATCGCGTACATCGCCCTCACCGGCACCCTCGGCATGATCGGCGAACCGGGCCGCCCTCCGGCCGCCCCCGCCAACCTCCTCGGCGACTACGCGGGCGGCGCCCTGTACCTCGTCGTCGGCGTCCTCGCCGCCCTGCACCACGCGCGCGCGACCGGCGCCGGCCAGGTCGTCGACGCGGCCATCGTGGACGGCACCTCCCACCTCGCCGCGATGCTCCACGGCATGACCGCCGCCGGCGGCTGGCAGGACCGGCGCGGCGCCAACCTCCTCGACGGCGGCTGCCCGTACTACGGCACCTACGAGACCGCCGACGGCAGGTACATGGCGGTGGGCGCCCTGGAGCCGCAGTTCTACGACCTGTTCCTGGACCTGCTGGGCGTCACGGACTTCGCGGACGCCCGCAAGGACTGGACCCGCTGGGGCGACCTGCGCGAGGCGGTCGCCGCCCGCTTCAAGTCCCGTACGCGAGACGAGTGGACGGCCGTCTTCGAGGGCACCGACGCCTGCGTGGCACCCGTCCTGTCCCTGCGCGAGGCCCCGCACCACCCCCACCTCGCCGCCCGCGGCACCTTCACCCACCACGCCGGCATCACCCAGCCCGCGCCCGCACCCCGCTTCTCCGCCACCCCCACGGCCGTACGCACCGGACCCGCCCGGCCCGGCGCCGACACCGCGGAGGTGGCCCGCGACTGGGCCGTACCGGACCTCGTGACAGACCAGCAACTCCCGAAGGGCCCCGAATGAAGCGGCAGATCCTCGCCCCCGAGCACGACGCGTTCCGCGAGACCGTGCGCGCCTTCCTGGCCAGGGAGGTGCTGCCGTACTACGAGCAGTGGGAGAAGGACGGCATCGTCTCCCGCGAGGCCTGGCGCGCGGCCGGCAAGCAGGGCCTGCTCGGGCTCGCCGTGCCCGAGGAGTACGGCGGGGGCGGCACCGACGACTTCCGCTACAGTGCGGTCCTCGCCGAGGAGTTCACGCGCGCGGGCGCCCCCGGCCTCGCCCTGGGCCTGCACAACGACATCATCGGGCCGTACCTCACCTCGCTCGCCACCGACGAGCAGCAGCGCCGCTGGCTGCCCGGCTTCTGCGACGGCTCCCTGATCACCGCCATCGCGATGACCGAGCCCGGCGCGGGCTCCGACCTCCAGGGCATCCGCACCCACGCGGAGGACCGGGGCGACCACTGGCTGCTGAACGGCTCCAAGACGTTCATCTCCAACGGCATCCTGGCCGACCTCGTGATCGTCGTCGCGAAGACGACCCCGGAGGGCGGGGCCCGCGGTCTCTCGCTGCTGGTCGTGGAACGCGGCACGGAAGGCTTCGAGCGCGGCCGCAACCTCGACAAGATCGGCCAGAAGGCCCAGGACACCGCCGAGCTGTTCTTCCACGACGTCCGCGTGCCCAAGGAGAACCTCCTCGGCGAGCTCCACGGCGCCTTCGGCCACCTGATGACCAATCTCGCCCAGGAGCGCCTGAGCATCGCCGTCTCCGCTATCGCCGCCGCCGAGCACCTCCTGGAGATCACCACCGAGTACGTCAGGGAGCGCGAGGCCTTCGGCCGGCCGCTCGCCACCAAGCAGCACATCCGGTTCGAGATAGCCGAGATGGCCACCGAGTGCGCCGTCACCCGGACGTTCGTCGACCGCTGTGTCGAGGACCACTCGGACGGGGGACTGGACGCCGTCCACGCCTCCATGGCCAAGTGGTGGGCGACCGAGCTCCAGAAGCGGGTCGCCGACCGCTGCCTGCAACTGCACGGCGGCTACGGCTACATGAGCGAGTACCCGGTCGCCAAGGCCTTCACGGACGGCCGTATCCAGACCATCTACGGCGGCACGACCGAGATCATGAAGGAGATCATCGGCCGTTCCCTGCTGGGATGAAGACCTCCTGCCCGGCCCACCCTCACCCTTGAAAGGCTTCCTCGTGAGCACCGAAGCGTACGTGTACGACGCGATCCGCACCCCGCGCGGCCGCGGCAAGGCGAACGGCGCCCTGCACGGCACCAAGCCCATCGACCTGGTGGTGGGACTCATCCACGAGATCCGCGCCCGCTTCCCGGACCTGGACCCGGCGGCCGTCGACGACATCGTCCTCGGTGTCGTCGGACCGGTCGGCGACCAGGGCTCCGACATCGCCCGCATCGCCGCGATCGCCGCGGGCCTGCCGGACACGGTCGCGGGCGTCCAGGAGAACCGCTTCTGTGCGTCCGGCCTCGAAGCCGTCAACATGGCCGCCGCCAAGGTGCGTTCGGGCTGGGAGGACCTGGTCCTGGCGGGCGGTGTCGAGTCCATGTCCCGGGTGCCGATGGCTTCCGACGGCGGCGCCTGGTTCAACGACCCGATGACCAACCTGGCCGTCAACTTCGTGCCGCAGGGCATCGGGGCCGACCTCATCGCCACGATCGAGGGATTCTCACGGCGTGACGTCGACGAGTACGCGGCCCTCTCCCAGGAGCGTGCCGCCACGGCCTGGAAGGAGGGCCGCTTCGACCGCTCCGTCGTCCCGGTGAAGGACCGTGCGGGGCTGACCGTCCTCGACCACGACGAGCACCTGCGTCCGGGTACGACCGCCGACTCCCTCGCGAAGCTCAAGCCGTCCTTCGCGGACATCGGCGACCTGGGCGGCTTCGACGCCGTGGCGCTCCAGAAGTACCACTGGGTCGAGAAGATCGACCACGTCCACCACGCGGGCAACTCCTCCGGCATCGTGGACGGCGCCTCGCTCGTCGCGATCGGCTCCAAGGAGGTCGGCGAGCGCTACGGCCTGCGTCCCCGCGCGCGGATCGTCTCCGCGGCCGTCTCCGGCTCCGAGCCCACCATCATGCTCACCGGGCCCGCGCCCGCCACCCGCAAGGCGCTGGCCAAGGCCGGCCTCAGCATCGACGACATCGACCTGGTCGAGATCAACGAGGCCTTCGCGGCCGTCGTCCTGCGCTTCGTCAAGGACATGGGCCTCTCCCTGGACAAGGTCAACGTCAACGGCGGCGCGATCGCGCTGGGCCACCCGCTCGGCGCCACCGGCGCCATGATCCTGGGCAGCCTCATCGACGAACTCGAGCGCCAGGACAAGCGGTACGGCCTCGCGACGCTCTGTGTGGGCGGCGGCATGGGCATCGCCACCATCGTCGAGCGCATCTGACCCCCTCCCACGGATACGACGGATCACACGGAGCACTTCCACATGAGCACTCAGTCCACGACCATCCGCTGGGAACAGGACCGCACCGGCGTCGTCACCCTCGTCATCGACGACCCCGACCAGTCCGCCAACACCATGAACCAGGCGTTCCGCGACTCCCTCGCGGTGATCACCGACCGCCTGGAGGCCGAGAAGGACACCATCCGCGGAGTCATCATCACCTCCGCCAAGAAGACCTTCTTCGCCGGCGGCGACCTGCGCGACCTGATCCGGGTCACCCCAGAGACCGCGCAGGAGCTCTTCGACGGCGGCCTCGCCATCAAGCGCAACCTGCGCCGCATCGAGACCCTCGGCAAGCCGGTCGTCGCCGCGATCAACGGCGCGGCCCTGGGCGGCGGTTACGAGATCGCCCTCGCCTGCCACCACCGCATCGCCCTCGACACGCCCGGCTCCAAGATCGGCTGCCCCGAGGTCACCCTCGGCCTGCTCCCCGGCGGCGGCGGTGTGGTCCGCACGGTCCGCCTGCTGGGCATCGCCGACGCGCTGCTCAGGGTCCTGCTCCAGGGCACCCAGTACGCCCCGCAGCGCGCCCTCCAGAACGGCCTGGTCGACGACGTGGCCACCACCCAGGACGAACTCCTCGCCAAGGCCCGCGCGTTCATCGAGGCCAACCCGGAGTCCCAGCAGCCCTGGGACAAGCCGGGCTACCGCATCCCCGGCGGCACGCCCGCCAACCCGAAGTTCGCGGCGAACCTGCCCGCCTTCCCGGCGAGCCTGCGCAAGCAGACCAACGGCGCCCCCTACCCGGCCCCGCGCAACATCCTCGCGGCCGCCGTGGAGGGCGCCCAGGTCGACTTCGAGACCGCGCAGGTCATCGAGGCGCGCTACTTCGTCGAACTGGCGGCGGGCCAGACCTCGAAGAACATGATCCAGGCGTTCTTCTTCGACCTCCAGGCGGTGAACTCCGGCGCCAACCGCCCCAAGGGCGTCGAGCCCCGCCAGGTCCGCAAGGTGGCCGTGCTCGGCGCCGGCATGATGGGCGCGGGCATCGCGTACTCGTGCGCCCGCGCGGGCATCCAGGTCGTCCTGAAGGACGTGACACCGGAGGCGGCGGCCAAGGGCAAGGCCTACTCGGAGAAGCTCTGCGCGAAGGCGGTCTCCCGAGGCCGTACGACCCAGGAGAAGGCGGAGGCGCTCCTGGCCCGCATCACCCCGACGGCCGACCCCCAGGACCTGGCCGGCTGCGACGCGGTCATCGAGGCGGTGTTCGAGGACTCGGCGCTCAAGCACAAGGTCTTCCAGGAGATCCAGCACATCGTCGAGCCGGACGCGCTGCTGTGCTCCAACACCTCGACGCTCCCCATCACCGCCCTCGCCGAAGGGGTGGACCGCCAGGGCGACTTCATCGGCCTGCACTTCTTCTCGCCGGTCGACAAGATGCCGCTGGTCGAGATCATCAAGGGCGAGCGCACGGGCGAGGAGGCGCTGGCCCGCGCCTTCGACCTGGTCCGGCAGATCAAGAAGACGCCGATCGTCGTCAACGACTCGCGCGGCTTCTTCACCTCCCGCGTGATCGGCCACTTCCTCAACGAGGGCGTCGCCATGGTCGGCGAGGGCATCGAACCCGCGTCGATCGAGCAGGCGGCGGCGCAGGCGGGCTACCCGGCGAAGGTCCTCTCCCTGATGGACGAGCTGACGCTGACGCTCCCGCGCAAGATCCGCAAGGAGACCCGGCAGGCGGTGGAGGAGGCGGGCGGCACCTGGACACCCCACCCCGCCGAGGCGGTCATCGACCGCATGGTCGACGAGTTCGGCCGCACGGGGCGCAGCGGGGGAGGCGGTTTCTACGACTACGGCGACGACGGCAAGCGGTCCGCGCTGTGGCCGGGCCTGCGCGAGCACTTCACCCGCCCGGGCGCGGAGATCCCCTTCCGGGACATGCAGGAACGCATGCTCTTCGCCGAGGCCCTGGACACGGTCAGGCTCCTGGAGGAGGGCGTCCTGACCTCGGTCGCCGACGCCAACATCGGCTCGATCTTCGGCATCGGCTTCCCGGGCTGGACCGGCGGTGTCCTCCAGTACATCAACGGCTACGAGGGCGGTCTGCCGGGCTTCGTGTCCCGCGCGCGTGAGCTGGCGGACCGCTACGGGGACCGCTTCACCCCGCCGGCACTGCTGGTGGAGAAGGCGGAGAAGGGGGAGCGGTTCGGGGACGCGTGAGCGGACACCCCCGACACCCCGGACACCGGGGCGGCAGAGCGTCGTACCGCTGAGCGACACTGCCCTCTTGCCGCCCCACCCCGGGCTCCCCGACGCTGGACACCCAGCCGCCCCCACGAGGAGCCCCCATGGGTCAGCGTCCCGCGCTCGCCGTCCTGGACATCCTCCGCGACGAGGGCGTGGACCGCGTCTTCGGCAACCCGGGTACCACCGAACTCCCCTTCCTGGCCGCGCTCGCACAGGCGGAGAACGCCCCCGAGTACGTCCTCGGCGTCCACGAGGGCTCGGTGGTCGCCATGGCCGACGGCTACGCCCGCTCCACCGGCCGCCCCGCCTTCGTCAGCCTCCACATCGCGGCCGGCCTCGCCAACGGCCTCATCGGCCTCCTCAACGCCCGCCGCTCCCGCACCCCCCTCGTCGTCACGGCGGGCCAGCAGGACCGCCGCCACCTCCAGCAGGACCCCATGCTCTCCGGCGACGTCATCGGCCTCGCCACCCCCGCCGTGAAGGCGACGTACGACATCCAGCACGCCCGGGACCTGCCCCTGGCCCTCCGCCGCGCCTTCGCCCTCGCCCGACGCCCGCCCGCGGGCCCGGTGTTCCTCTCCGTCCCCACGGACCTCCTCCAGGAGGACACGGAACTGGAGATCCCGCCCCGCACCCCCACACCCCCCGGGGGCCCGGCCCCCGGCATCGAACGAGCCGCCGTACTCCTGGGAGCCGCCGCCCGCCCGGCGATCGTGGCCGGCGACGGCGTGGCGCGTGAGGACGCGCTCGGCGCACTGGTCCGCACCGCCGAGGCCTGCGGAGCCACCGTCCACCACCAACCCATGGCGGACGCCCTCGACTTCCCGACCACCCACCCCCTGTACGCCGGCATGCTCCCGCCCCGCCACGACGCGGTCCGTGCCGCCCTCGCCCCGTACGACACGGTCCTGATCGCCGGCGCCCACGCCTTCACCCCCCACCACTACACCCCCGGCCCCGCCCTGCCGCCCGGTATGACCGTCCTCCAACTCGACTCCGACCCGGACGAGATCGGCCGCAACTTCCCCGCCGACGCGGGACTCGTCGGAGCCCTCGCCCCCTCCCTGCACCGTCTCGCCGACCTGCTGCGGGACCGGGTGCCCGAGCACACCGCGAAGGCCCGCATCGTGCGCGCCGGTGAACAGCACGCCGCCGCACGCGAGCGGGCCGAAGCGGCGGCCCGCGCCGCCTACTCCCCGGCCCCGCTCGCCCCCTGGGCCGCCGCCCACGCCGTGGCGCGCGGCCTCCCGCCGGACGCCGTGGTCGTGGAGGAGGCCATCACCGTAGGTCTCCTGCTGCGCCGGCACGTACGACTGGAACGCCCCGGCAGCTACACCCACACCGTCGGCGGCGGCCTCGGCTGGGGCATCGGCGCCGCCGTCGGGCGGTCCCTCGCCGAACCGGGCCGCCCCGTCGTCGCCGTACTGGGCGACGGCTGCACCCTCTTCGGCCTCCAGGGACTGTGGAGCGCGGCCCGCCAGAACACCCCCGTGCTCTTCGTGGTCATGAACAACGGCGTCTACCGAACCGTCCAGGACACCTACACCGCGATGGGCGCCCAAGGCACCTGCCCCGGCACCGAGTTGGGCCCGCTCGACTTCACCCAGGCGGCCCACTTCTTCGGCGTCGACGCGGTCCGGGCCGAGAGCGCGGACCACCTGAGGGAGCTGGTGTCCGGCGCGGGCGACCTCACGGGGCCGCAGCTCGTCGACGTACCCCTCAAGGCGTCAGGAGGACCGGCCCGTCTCTGACGACCACTCCCGCAGCTCCTCCTTCAGGGACCGCTGGAAGGTGGTCAACAGGGCCTGTACGACCAGGGGTTCCATGTGCGCGGACAGTGACTTCACGTCCCGTGCGTCGCGCCTGGAGACCTCGCCGCGGAACAGTTGCGACAACTCGTGCGCGGCGGCCCGGGAGTGCTCGATGAGCACCTTTCGCGAGGCCAGGATCGCCTCCTGGGACAGCGGGACGTCCAGCAGCCCGACGCCCAGCCGGAGCAGGCCCAGGTCGACCAGACAGGTGTCGCCGTCCTGCCGTACGACACCCATCGCGGCGAGCCGTTCCAGGTCGTCGTCGTCGAGCGCCCGCCCGGCCCGCCGCTGGAGCTCCTCGCGGGTCACCGGCTCCACGAGATCGGGGGCCCAGGAGGCCACCACGGCCCGGTGGATCGCGAGGTCGTGGGCGCTCAGGTCGGACGGCAGCTGCTGCATGTACCGCTCGATCGCCGCCAGCGTCATGCCCTGGTGCTGGAGCTCCTCGATCAGCGCCAGGCGGGCGAGGTGCTCACGGCCGTAGTGACCGACCCGGCGCGGACCGATCACCGGCGGGGGCAGCAGCCCTCGCGTGCCGTAGAAGCGGACCGTGCGGACCGTGACCCCCGCCCGTGCGGCGAGCTCGTCGACGGTGAGGGCGGGCTCCTCGACGGTGCGGTCCGGCTCCTCGGCGTCGTCCCCGGCGGCAGGGGTGGTGTCGGTCGTCATGTGCAGCAGTATCGCTGTCTCACCACTGCTGTGACATCCGCCACCGCTTGCGCAGCGGGTTGTCGGGCAGGCGACTCTTCGGCCTGTGCCTGCACCACGAGGTACGGGCCGACGCACGTCCGAAGACCCCGGGCGACACCCGCCGGGGCGCACCAGAGAGTGGACCCACCTGTGAGCAAGGACGCCGCGCAATCGGCCCAGGCCACCGTCAGTACCGCCCGCCCCCAGGCGGCGCGGGTGCCCGCGGACGCGGGGGACGCCGGCTACAGCAAGGACCTCAAGTCCCGCCACGTCAACATGATCGCCATCGGCGGCGCGATCGGCACCGGCCTCTTCCTGGGCGCCGGCGGGCGCCTCCACACCGCGGGCCCGGCGCTGGCGCTGGCGTACCTCGTGTGCGGCGTCTTCGCCTTCTTCGTCGTCCGCGCCCTGGGCGAGCTGGTCCTGTACCGCCCCTCCTCGGGCTCCTTCGTGTCGTACGCACGGGAGTTCCTCGGTGAGAAGGGCGCGTACGTCGCCGGGTGGATGTACTTCCTGAACTGGTCGACGACCGGCATCGCCGACATCACGGCGATCGCGCTCTACACGCACTACTGGAGCCTGTTCACCGACATCCCACAGTGGACGCTCGCGCTCGTCGCCCTCGCGGTGGTGCTGGCCGTGAACCTGATCTCGGTGAAGATCTTCGGCGAGATGGAGTTCTGGTTCGCGATCATCAAGGTCGCCACGCTCGTGGGGTTCATGCTGATCGGCGTCTTCCTGCTCGCCACCCGGCACGAGGTGGGCGGACGGACGCCAGGAGCGAGCGTGATCACCGACAGCGGCGGTGTCCTCCCGCACGGCCTGATGCCGGTCGTCCTCGTCATGCAGGGTGTGATCTTCGCGTACGCCGCGCTGGAGCTGGTCGGTGTCGCGGCGGGCGAGACGGCGCACCCGGAGAAGGTCGTCCCGCGCGCGGTGAACTCGATCATGTGGCGTGTCGGCCTCTTCTACGTCGGTTCGGTCGTCCTCCTGGCCCTGCTGCTCCCGGCCTCGCTGTACTCGGCCGACGAGAGCCCCTTCGTCACCGTCCTCTCCAAGGTCGGCGTCCCGGCGGCGGGCGACGTGATGAACCTGGTGGTCCTCACGGCGGCGATGTCCTCCCTGAACTCCGGGCTCTACTCCACGGGCCGCATCCTGCGCTCCATGGCGACGGCGGGCTCGGCGCCGAGGTTCACGGCGCGGATGAACCGCAGCCAGGTGCCGTACGGCGGCATCCTGCTCACCTGCGCGGTGTGCGTGCTGGGCGTCGGCCTCAACTACCTCGTGCCGAGCCAGGCCTTCGAGATCGTGCTGAACATCGCGTCCCTCGGCGTCATCAGCACGTGGGTGATCATCATGGTCTGCCACCTGGTCTTTGTCCGCCGCGCCCGCGCGGGCCTCCTCACCCGCCCCACCTTCCGCCTCCCCTTCAGCCCGGCCACCGAGATCACCACGATCACCTTCCTCCTGGCCTGCCTCGCCATGATGTGGAACGACCCGGAGGTGGGCCGCAAGACCCTCCTCCTCATCCCCCTGATCGGAGTCCTCCTGGTGGCCGGCTGGTTCGGAGTCCGCCACAGGGTGGCCACGACGACAGACGGCCGGCCCACCGACCTCACGCACTGAGCGGGGGCCGTTGTCAGTGCCGCCCTCTACGGTGGCGTCATGGGGGAGATCACGTACATCCGAGGAGACGCCACGGCCCCGTCCGCGAAGGGCGTCAGGCTGATCGCGCACGTGTGCAACGACATCGGGGGGTGGGGAAAGGGCTTCGTGGTGGCGGTGTCACGCCGGTGGCCCGAGCCGGAAGCTGCCTACCGCGCCTGGCACCGCGGGCGCGCGTCGAACGACTTCGGGCTGGGCGCCGCCCAGTTCGTGCAGGTCGAACGCTATGTGTGGGTGGCCAACATGATCGGGCAGCGAGGGATACGCCACGGCAGCAAGGGCGTCCCGGTGCGCTACGAGGCGATCGACGAGGCACTGGGGCGGCTGGCCGACAAAGCCATGGAGCTCGGTGCCTCCGTGCACATGCCACGGATAGGCTGCGGGCTGGCCGGAGGCAAGTGGTCCCGCGTCGAGCCCCTGGTCATCGAGCGGCTCGTAAAGCGCGGTGTCGCCGTCAGCGTCTACGACTATGGGGACGACTGACGGGAGCCGGGACATCGATGTGCCGGTGTCGGCGAGCCCCCCTGCCGCTCACGGCCGCACCCTCCTCGCCCGCACCCCCCGCCTCTTGAATCGGGAGTAATCGGGTACCCGGGCCGGGTGAGGAAGACGCGGTGGATCGGTGTGCTGACATTCCTGGCCCTGGCCCTGCTCGGACTGGTCCTCTCCGGCTGCGGCAGCGTCGGTGAGCGCCGGTCGGACGCCGAGACCGCCGCCACCGGATTCGAGCGGCTCCTGCGCGCCCACGACCCGGCCGGCCTCTGCGAAGCGCTCGCCCCCGAAACCCGCGGCGAACTGGAGGAGTCCGAGAAGGAGAGCTGCGACCAGGCGATCACCTCCCAGGATCTCCCCCTCGGCGGCACCCCCCACCACGTGGACGTCTACGGCCGGCAGGCCCGTGTCGTCCTCGACGCGGACACCCTCTTCCTCTCCCTGTTCCCCGACGGCTGGAAGGTCGTCGCCGCCGGCTGCACCCCCGAGCCGGGCCGCCCGTACCAGTGCACGATCAAGGGAGGCTGACGGCACATGCGGACCATGTTCACGCTCTGCCTGGTCGTCGTCCTCAGCGGCCTCGTCTACTTCACCGTCCTGGGGCTGATGCACCGATGACCACACGCACCCGCGGCTTCCTGCGCGACAACGGCCTCGGCCTGGCCTTCGGCATCGGATTCCTGCTGGCTCTCGCCGGCCAGGCGATCGCGGGCTACGCGGACTTCAACAACCAGCTCACCACCGAAGGACTCGCCCAGGTCGGATTCGGCGAGTACCTCATGTCCTCCGACTTCGCCGTCGACGTGACGGAGAACTGGCAGTCGGAGTACCTCCAGTTCTTCCTCTACATCACCGCGACCGTCTGGCTCCTGCAGCGCGGCTCGCCCGAGTCGAAGGAGATGCACAAGGCCGGCCCGGAGTCCGACCGGGATCAGCAGGTCGGCGCGTACGCCCACCGGGACTCCCCGCGCTGGGCCGGCGTGGGCGGACTGCGGCAGGCGTTCTACTCCCGCTCCCTCGGCCTGGTCATGGGCACCATCTTCGCCCTCTCGTGGCTGGCCCAGTCGATCAGCGGAGTCGCCGCCTACAACGAGGAGCAACTACGGCAGCTCCAGGCCCCCATGAGCTGGGGCGACTACATCGGCTCCGCGGACTTCTGGAGCCGCACCCTCCAGAACTGGCAGTCCGAACTCCTCGCCGTGGCCTCGATGGCCATCCTCTCCGTCTACCTCCGACAGCGCGGCTCACCGGAGTCCAAGCCGGTCGGAGCGGCCCACACCTCGACGGGCGTCGAGGGATAGACCGCCCTGACCCCTCGCCCCTCAGTCGCCGTGCACCTCGTTCGTCGCGGCGATCTTCTGCCACGACTTCGGCTGTGCGGGCGCCTTCCCGGCCCTCGCGATCGACGCGCCCCGAGCCGCGGGCGCCCCCGGCTTCGACGGCTGGAACAGCCACGTGTCGAACAGCGCGGCGAGCGGCCGCCCCGACACCTCCTCGGCGTACCTCTGGAAGTCGGCCACCGACGCGTTGCCGTACGCGTGCTTCTGCGGCCACCCCTTCAGCACCGCGAAGAACGCCTCGTCGCCGATCTCGTTCCGCAACGCCTGGAGGGCCAGCGCGCCCCGGTCGTAGACCGCGATGTCGAACTGGTTCTCCGGCCCGGGGTCACCCGGCCGCACGGTCCAGAACGCGTCGTCCGCCGGGTGCGAGGCGTAGACGTAGTCGGCGAGTTCCTGTGCCGTGCCCTCGTCCTCGTGCTCGGACCACAGCCACTGCGCGTACCGCGCGAAGCCCTCGTTGATCCAGATGTCCTTCCAGCCGCGCACCGACACCAGGTCGCCGTACCACTGGTGGGCCAACTCGTGCACGACCACGGAGGTGTTGGACCCGTTCGCGAACTGGCGCGGGCTGTAGAAGGGCCGGGTCTGGGTCTCCAGCGCGTACCCGGTGGTGGTGTTCGGGACGTACCCGCCGAGCGCGTCGAAGGGATACGGCCCGAAGTACGAGCTCAGCCAGTCGGCGATCTCCCCGGTCCGCTCGACGCTGGCCCGCGCGGCACCGTAGTTGGCGCCCAGGTCCTTGCTGTAGGCGTTGACGACCGGAATGCCGCCGTCGGTCGTCCCGGTCGTGAGGTCGAACTTGCCGACGGCCAGCGTCGCGAGATACGTGGCCTGCGGCTTGTCGGAGCGCCAGTTCCAGCGGGTCCAGCCGAGGCGTGAACTCGTCGACTGGAGCGTGCCGTTGGAGATGGCCTGGCTGCCGTCCGGCACCAGGACCGACACGTCGTAGGTGGCCTTGTCGAGCGGGTGGTCGTTGCTCGGGAACCACCACCAGGCCGCCTCGGGCTCGTTCGCCCCGACCCCGCCGTCCGGAGTGCGGTGCCAGCTGGTGAAGCCGTACGCCTGCTTCGACGAGGGCACTCCGCTGTAGCGGACGACGACCGTGAGGGAAGTGCCCTTGGCCAGCGGCGACTTGGGCGTGATCTCCAGCTCGTGCTCACCCGACGTGGTGAAGGACGCCTTCGCGCCGTTGACCCGCACCTCGCTCACATCGAGCAGGAAGTCCAGATCGAACCGGGACAGATCCTGGGTCGTGCGCGCGAGGAGGGTCGCCGTGCCCTCCAACTCGTCCGTCGCGGGCTGGTACTTGAGCCGCAGGTCGTAGTGGGAGACGTCGTATCCGCCGTTGCCGTAGTCCGGGTAGTAGGGGTCGCCGATGCCCGGTGCGCCGGGGGACGAGCTCGCCGCCGACGCCGGGATCGCCAGCATCAGGGAGGCCGCCGCGAGTGCGCCCGGTGCGATCAGTCTGCGGTGCACGAGAACTCCAAGTCGTGGGGGGCCGAAGTCTGTTCGCAGCCTATTCACCACCTGTGAGCTGGATGTGTCCACGAGCACACCTGTCACACGATCGCCATTCGGCCGACATGGTCTCAAGGGGCCCTCTTTTGTGCGGGAGTTGACCGCAGTACCGTCCGCGCATGTCGATAAGCACGCGCTTCACGATCTGGAGACCGCTAGCGACCGCCGCCGCGGCCACCGCCGCCCTGCTGGCGACCTTCCTCGCCCCCGAGACCGCACAGGCACAGCCTCACGCGGTCCCGCAGCCGACGCGGGTGAGCCAACCCGTCTACTCGTACGAGAACGCCGTCCGCGAGGCCGTCTGGGTGGACACCCGGCTCGACGGCGACGGGGACGGGAGGACCGACCGCGTCGCCGTCGACATCGTGCGGCCCCGCGAACCCGCCCAGCAGGGCCGCAAGGTCCCGGTCATCATGGACGCCAGCCCGTACTACTCCTGCTGCGGACGCGGCAACGAGAGCCAGCTGAAGACGTACGACGCGAACGGCGACGTCGTCCAGATGCCGCTCTTCTACGACAACTACTTCGTGCCCCGCGGCTACGCCTTCGTCGGCGTCGACCTGGCCGGAACCAACCGCTCCGACGGCTGTGTGGACGTCGGCGGCCGCTCCGACATCCAGTCCGCCAAGGCCGTCGTCGACTGGCTCAACGGCCGGGCCACCGCCTACACGAGCCGCACGGGCACCCAGAAGACGAAGGCCGGCTGGACCAACGGCAGGACCGGCATGATCGGCAAGAGCTGGGACGGCACCATCGCCAACGGCGTGGCCGCCACCGGCGTCGAGGGCCTGAGGACCATCGTCCCGATCAGCGCCATCTCCACCTGGTACGACTACTACTTCTCCAAGGGCGCCCCGCTCTACGACTCCGGCCCCGACTGGCTCTCGAACTACGTCGACAGCCCCGACGCCCGCGCCAAGTGCGCCGCCGTCCAGCAGAAGCTCGTCGACCAGGCACCCCGCACCGGTGACTGGACGCCCCTGTGGACCGAGCGCGACTACGTGAAGGACGCGAAGAGGGTCAAGGCCAGCGTCTTCCTCGTGCACGGCATGCAGGACCTCAACGTCCGCCTCCAGCACGTCGGTCCGTGGTGGGACGCCCTCGCGAAGAACGGCGTCGAGCGCAAGATCTGGCTCTCCCAGACCGGCCACGTCGACCCCTTCGACTTCCGCCGTGCGCAGTGGGTCAACACCCTGCACCGCTGGTTCGACCACGAACTCCTCGGCTACGACAACGGCATCGACCGCGAGCCCATGGCCGACATCGAGCGCCACCCCGACCAGTGGGTCACCGCCACGACCTGGCCCCCGCGCGGCACGTCCGCGGCCACCCTGCGCCCCGCGAAGGGCACCCAACCGGGTGTCGGCACCCTCGGCCTGACCAAGGGCAAGGGCACCGAGACCTTCACCGACGACCCGGCGCTGAGCGAGACCGACTGGGCCGCGCGGATCGACACCCCGACCCCTGACAAGGCGGGCTTCACCACCGGCACCCTCACCAAGGACCTCCGGCTGTCCGGCGCCTCGAAGGTGACCGTCACCGCGACCCCGACCACGTCAACCGCCCATCTCTCCGCCGTACTCGTGGACCTGGGCCCCGACACCATCCGCGACTACGCGGCGAGCGGGGAAGGCATCAGCACCCTGGCCGACCGCACCTGCTGGGGCCTGAGCACCACCGGCGACAGCGCCTGCTTCAAGGAGACCGGGGCCAGGACCGCCGCCGTCGACTACACGGTGGTCAGCCGCGGCTGGGCCGACCTCGGCAACCACGCCTCGGACCAGAAGGGCGTCCCGCTCACCCCGGGCAAGGCCTACACCATCACCCTCGACCTGGGTGCCACCGACCATGTCGTCCCGGCGGGCCACCGTCTCGCCCTGATCGTCGCGGGCACCGACAAGGACCTCATCGACCCGCCGTCCACCAGGCCCACCCTGACGATCGACCTGGCCCGCACCTCGGCCCGCGTCCCGCTGGTCGGCGGCGCCGCCGCGTTCGCGCACGCGACGAAGGGCGCCGGGACCGCCGTAGCGGAAGAGGCCGGAGCGCTCGACGGCGTCCGGGCTCCGCGCACGGCCCACCGGGTTCCGGAGGGCGGATGAGGTTCCGGACCGTCACCACCGCGGGCGCGGCCCTGCTCGCCGCCCTGCTCGCCGCCCCGGCCCACGCGGCCGGGGCCCCGCCCCGCACCGGGTTCGAGACCACGCAGGGCGCCCGCTGGACGAGCGAGGCCGAGGAACTGGACTTCCTCACCCGCGTCGACCGGACCGACCGGGCCGTACTCACCCGCATCGGTACGACGAAACAGGGCCGCCCCCTCCACCTCGTCCAGGTCGGCGCCCGCCACGCCCCGAACAAGGTGCTCCTCGTGTGCAGCCAGCACGGCGACGAGCCCTCCGGCCGCGAGGCCTGCCTCAGCACGGTCCGCGACCTGGCGTACGCCGAGGACGCCCGGACCCGGCGCTTCCTGGACCGCACCACCGTGCTGGTCGTGCCCACCGCCAACCCGGACGGCCGGGCCGCCGACACCCGGGGCAACGGCGACGGCGTCGACATCAACCGCGACCACCTCGCCCTGGCCACCGCCGAGGCCCGCGCCATGGCGAAGGTCGTCCGGGACCGGCGGCCGGACGTGATCTACGACCTGCACGAGTACTCGGCCACCCCGCGCTACTACGCCAAGGACCTCTTCGACCTCTGGCCCCGCAACCTCAACACCGACCGGGCCGTCCACGACGAGGCCGAGACCCTGTCCCGGGCGTACGTGCGCCCCGCCGCGCAGGAGGCCGGGTACACGACCGGGACGTACGGGATCTGGACCGACCCGGTCACCGGCGACCCGATCAGACAGGTCGCCGGTGACGGCCAGGAGCGCATCCTGCGCAACATGTCCGGGATCAAGCACGCGATCGGACTGCTGATCGAGAGCAGGGTCGAACCCCTGACGGACACGGACGAAGCGAGCAACAACCGGCGCCGGGTGGACTCCCAACTGGCCGCGCTGAAGGGCCTGTTCACCTACACCGACGACCGCCGCCGACAGATCGAGGCGGCCACCGCGGGGGCCCGCCACACCACGGGGACCGGCCCCGTCCACGTCGGCGGCGCCGACAACGACCCGCCCGAACCGGCCGAGGTGATCCAGGACCCGCCCTGCGGCTACCGGCTCACCCAGGCCCAGTACACGGAGGTGAAGGACGAACTAGCCCTGCACGGGGTGCGCACGCGGGGGACGTACGTCTCCCTGAAGCAGCCCCTGCGCGCCCTCGTCCCGCTGCTCCTCGACGCACGCGCGCCGTACCACCTCACGGCCGGGGAGCCCGACACCGGTTGCTGAATGGGGTCTGATCTGCGGCACCTGTGGTAGGTCCTGGGGAAGTGTGTGAAAACCGGCGTACCCACCGCCCCAGGGGAAGGTGCCGCAGATGACTGAAGACCTGAAGAAGAGAGGTGGCCGGGAAGGTCCCATGGGCGTTCTCGGCCACCAGACCGACCGAGTGGTGTTCGGAGTCACCGCCGCCATCACCCTGGCCTTCGTGATCTGGGGCTGGGCGGCGACGGACTCCCTGGAGGACGTCTCCACCACCATGCTCAACGGGCTGATCCACAACGGCGGCTGGGCCTTCATGCTGGCCGCCTCGTGCTTCGTGGTGTTCGCCCTGTGGCTCGCGATGAGCCGCTACGGCCGCATCCACCTGGGCGCCGAGGGCGAGGAACCCGAGTTCAAGACGGTGTCCTGGGTCGCCATGATGTTCAGCGCCGGCATGGGCATCGGCCTGATGTTCTACGGCGTGAGCGAGCCCCTCTCGCACTACACGACCCCGCCCCCGGGCACGAATCCCGCCAACTCCGGCGAACGCATGGAGACGGCGATGGCCACCACCCTCTTCCACTGGACCCTGCACCCGTGGGCGATCTACGCGGTGGTCGGCCTCGGCATCGCCTACAGCACCTTCCGCAAACGCCGGCGCCAGACCATCAGCGCCGTCTTCACCCCGCTCATCGGGGAGAAGCACGCGAACGGCGCCGCCGGCCGGGTGATCGACATCCTCGCGATCATCGCCACCGTCTTCGGCTCCGCGGCCTCCCTCGGCCTCGGCGCCCTCCAGATCGGCTCCGGCTTCCAGGAGCTGGACTGGATGGACGACGTGAGCACCGGCCTGCTCGTCGCGATCATCGCGGTGCTGACCCTGGCCTTCGTGCTCTCGGCCGTCTCCGGCATCGAGCGCGGCATCCAGTGGCTGTCCAACACCAACATGGTGCTCGCCCTGATCCTCGCGGTGTTCGTGTTCATCGCGGGCCCCACCATCATCGTCCTCGACCTGCTGCCCACCTCGGTCTTCTCCTACCTCGGCGACCTGCCCCAGCTGGCCGGCCGCACCGAGGCGAGCGGCGGCAAGGGCGTCGCGGACTGGCTGGGCAGCTGGACCGTCTTCTACTGGGCCTGGTGGATCTCCTGGACGCCCTTCGTGGGCATGTTCATCGCCCGCATCAGCCGCGGCCGCACCATCCGCCAGTTCGTCGGCGGAGTCATCCTCGTGCCCAGCACGGTCAGCCTGATCTGGTTCGCGATCTTCGGCGGTACGGCCATGAAGCTGAAGGAGGGCGGCGCGCTCGGCGGCGAGTCGACCCCCGAGGGCCAACTCTTCGGCGTGCTCCAGGAGTTCCCCATCGCCACCGCCACCAGCCTGCTCGTGATGATCCTGGTCGGCATCTTCTTCGTGTCGGGTGCCGACGCCGCGTCCATCGTGATGGGCACGCTCTCCCAGAAGGGCGCCCTCGAACCCGGTCGTTTCGTCGTCGTGTTCTGGGGCGTGGTCACCGGAGCGGTCGCCGCCATCATGCTGCTCGTCGGCAGCGGCCAGGGCGACGCGCTCACCGGCCTGCAGAACCTCACCATCCTGGCCGCCGCGCCCTTCGTCCTCGTGATGATCGGCATGTGCGTGGCCCTCATGCGCGACCTGCGCCGCGACCCGGTCATCGTGCGCGGCGAGATGGGCTCCGAGGCCGTCGAACTCGCCGTGATCGAGGGCCACCGCAAGTACGACGGCGACTTCGGCATCCAGATCGGCCCCGGTCCCGGCACCGAGACGGAGGGCGACCCGCTGGGCCACGACCACGCCTGAGGACGGCGGATGCGAGGAGGAGGCGAGCGGACCGCCCCTCCTCGCACCGCTGTCAGGCCCCCTCCCCGCGGTCCCCCTTCGACCACGCGTACGCCGCCCGCGACGGCCCGCCTGCCCAAGTCCCCCCGCACGTCGGGCGATCCGGTCGCCCGGCCTTAGGGCTTGTCCGGCGGATCACGCCGGCGTCGCGGGGCCTGCACCGAGCAGCACCGTCTCTTGCAGCCGGCCTGATCCGCCGGACAGGCCCTAGCGGAATGCCCCATGCCGTGCGCAGACCGCCCCAAAGCCGGGAATACTCACACCATGTCTGCCGCCTACGCGACCTTCGGCCTGGCACCGGCGATGCGTGCCGGTGGAGTCCTCGCCAACGGTGACTTCCAGATACACCGGGACTTCGTGGACTTCATCGTCGACAGCCGCCCGCTCCTCTTCCAGCTCTCCGACCTCGACGCCGTCTCCCCCCTCGCCTCCGACGTCCCGCCCGCGATCTTCACCGCCCAGGTCCGCAGCCTCCTGGGCGAGACGGACGCCCCGCTTCCGGGCGGCCGTTACGTCATCTACGGCTGCCCCGAGTGCGAGGACCTCGCCTGCGGGGCGGTCACCGCCGTCATCGAGCGGGACGGCGACGACTTCATCTGGCGGGACTTCGCCTGGCAGACCGAGGACGCCGTGGACCTCCGCCTCAACGGCTACCACGGCATCGGCCCCTTCCGCTTCCGGGGCGCCGAGTACCGCGCGGCACTGGACTCCCTCCTCCAGGAGGAGACCCACCGGGCCCGCCGCCGCGTCCTGCTGATCGGCGCCCGCGTCGCCGTCCTCGCCAAACTGGCCGCCGCCCTGCGCACCATCGGCATCGGCGCCGACATCACCCAGAGCTTGGGCGGTGTCCCCGCCGACGAACTGCGCGGCTACGGCGCCGTCGCCTTCGGACGTGCGATCAGCGAGGAGGAACGTGCCGCCGTACGCCACTCCTTCGACCGCGCCGGCGTCGACGTGGCCTACGTCGACGGCCTCGCCCCGATCATCCCGCTGCTCGTGGCCCAGATAGAGCACGCCCTGGACCGCAGCCCCGTCGAACAGCGCCGCCTGACCCGCCTGGTCGCCGCCGACGGCGAGGCGGGCGTCGAGGTCACCTCACCGTGCCGGGTGCGCCTGACGGCGTACCGCCTCGACCGCCTCTACCGCACCCACGCCCAGGAGGTCTTCGACGGCGTCCTGGAGGCGGGCCGGCACCGGATCGCCTTGGACGCCAAGGCGGTGAAGGGAGAGTCGTTCGTCGTGGCGCGGACCTCGGGAAGCGTCCTGGTGGAGGCGATGGCCCGCTGAAAACCCGAGCGCCGACCGGTCCCTACGGCCACTAGGATCGGCGGTCTGATGACTGCCACCCTCGTCGCCAAGAACCTCGCCGCCGGCCACGGCGACCGTTCCCTGTTCAGCGGGCTCGACCTCGTCGTCGCGCCCGGAGATGTGATCGGCCTGGTCGGGGCCAACGGCGCGGGCAAGTCCACGCTGCTCAGGATGCTCGCGGGCCTGCTCGCCCCGGAGGAGGGGGAGCTCAGGCTCGCCCCGCCGACGGCCACCGTCGGACACCTCCCGCAGGAGCCGGAGCGCCGCCCGGGCGAGACCGTCCGGGAGTTCCTCGCCCGCCGCACCGGGGTTGCCGAGGCCCAGCGCGTGATGGACGACGCGACCCAGGCCCTGGTCGACGGGGCCCCGGGCGCGGACGACGCGTACGCCACCAGCCTGGAGCGCTGGCTGGACCTCGGCGGCGCCGACCTGGACGAACGCGCCGAGGAGGTCGCCGACTCGCTCGGCCTCGCGGTCGACCTGGACCAGCCGATGACCTCCCTCTCGGGCGGCCAGGCGGCCCGCGCCGGCCTCGCCTCCCTGCTGCTCTCCCGCTACGACGTCTTCCTCCTCGACGAACCGACCAACGACCTGGACCTGGACGGCCTGGAGCGCCTGGAGCGGTTCGTGAAGGGCCTGCGCGCGGGGACCGTCGTCGTCAGCCACGACCGCGAGTTCCTCACCCGCACGGTCACCAAGGTCCTCGAACTCGACCTGGCCCAGCAGCAGATCACCCTCTACGGCGGCGGCTACGAGGCCTACCTGGAGGAACGCGAGGTCGCCCGCCGGCACGCCCGGGACGACTACGAGGAGTACGCCGACAAGCGGGCCGCCCTCCAGGACCGGGCGCAGATGCAGCGCTCCTGGATGGACAAGGGCGTGAAGAACGCCCGCCGCAAGGCGAGCAACGACAACGACAAGATCGGCCGCAAGTTCCGCAGCGAGGCCAGCGAGAAGCAGGCCGCGAAGGCCCGCCAGACCCAGCGCATGATCGAACGCCTCGACGTCGTCGAGGAGCCGCGCAAGGAGTGGGAACTGCGCATGGAGATCGCGTCGGCCCCGCGCTCCGGAGCGGTGGTCGCCACGCTGCGGGACGCCGAGGTGCGCCAGGGCGACTTCGTGCTCGGCCCGGTGTCCCTCCAGATCGACTGGGCGGACCGCATCGCGATCACCGGCGCGAACGGCGCCGGCAAGTCCACCCTCCTCGGCGCCCTCCTGGGCCGCGTCCCCCTGACCGCCGGCCAGGCCTCCCTCGGCTCCGGCGTCCTGATCGGCGAGGTCGACCAGGCCCGCAAGCTGTTCCACGGCGAGGAGCCCCTCCTGGACGCCTTCAGCGCGGCCGTCCCCGACACCGAACCGGTGGAGGTCCGCACCCTCCTGGCCAAGTTCGGCCTGAAGTCCGACCACGTCATGCGCTCGGCGGCGACCCTGTCACCGGGCGAGCGCACGAGGGCGGCCCTGGCCCTGCTCCAGGGCAGAGGCGTCAACCTCCTGGTCCTGGACGAACCGACCAACCACCTGGACCTACCGGCGATCGAACAGCTGGAATCAGCGTTGGACGCCTACGAGGGCACGTTGCTCCTGGTCACCCACGACCGCAGAATGCTGGACGCGGTCCACGTGACTCGCCGCCTGGAGATCTGTGCGGGCAAGGTGACGGAGACTCGCTAGGGGCGCGGGGAACTGCGCGACCAGCCACAGCCGGCCCGCAGTTCCCCACAACCCGCTACCGCCCCTTTTTCTTGGAATCAAGCAGTCCGGCCTTGCGCAAGGCATCCGCCATCGCACTGTTGCCCGGAGCAGGCGCAGACCGCTGCTGTCGCTGCTGAGGCGGCCGCCCACCCCGCTGAGGCTGACGCCGCTGCCCACCGGAGGACTTGGCCTCGGTCTCGTCATCAAGCCGCAGCGTCAACGAGATCCGCTTCCGCGGAATATCGACCTCCAGCACCTTCACCTTGACGATGTCCCCGGGCTTCACCACATCCCGAGGATCCTTGACGTACGTCTTCGACAGCGCGGAGACATGCGCCAGACCGTCCTGGTGCACACCGACGTCGATGAACGCCCCGAACGCCGCCACGTTCGTCACGACCCCCTCCAGCACCATCCCGGCGACCAGGTCGGAGATCTTCTCGACGCCCTCCTTGAAGGTCGCCGTCTTGAAGGCGGGCCGAGGGTCACGCCCCGGCTTCTCCAGCTCCTTCAGGATGTCGGTCACGGTCGGCAGACCGAACGTCTCGTCCACGAAGTCCTGCGGGCGGAGCGAGCGCAGCACACCGGTGTTGCCGATGAGGGAGGCCACCTCCTGCCCCGCCGTCTTCACCATGCGCCGCACGACCGGGTACGCCTCGGGGTGCACGCTGGAGGAGTCCAGCGGGTCGTCCCCGCCGCGGATCCGCAGGAACCCCGCGCACTGCTCGTACGCCTTGGGGCCCAGCCGGGCCACCTTCTTCAGCTCGGTGCGCGACTTGAACGGGCCGTTGGCGTCCCGGTGCGACACGATGTTCTCGGCGAGACCGGAGGTGATCCCGGAGACCCGGGCGAGCAGGGGAGCGGACGCGGTGTTGACGTCGACCCCCACGCCGTTCACACAGTCCTCGACCACCGCGTCCAGCGAGCGCGACAGCTTCACCTCGGACAGGTCGTGCTGGTACTGGCCGACCCCGATCGACTTCGGGTCGATCTTCACCAGCTCCGCCAGCGGGTCCTGAAGGCGGCGCGCGATGGAGACCGCGCCGCGAAGGGACACGTCCATGTCGGGCAGTTCCTGCGAAGCGAAGGCGGAGGCCGAGTACACGGACGCGCCGGCCTCGGACACCATCACCTTGGTGAGCTTCAGTTCGGGGTGCTTGGCGATGAGTTCACCGGCGAGTTTGTCGGTCTCCCGGGACGCCGTGCCGTTGCCGATCGCGATCAGCTCGACCGCGTGCTCCTTGGCGAGGCGGGCCAGTTTGGCGATCGCCTCGTCCCACCGGTTGGCCGGGACGTGCGGGTGGATGACGTCGGTGGCGACGACCTTGCCGGTCGCGTCGACCACGGCGACCTTCACGCCCGTACGGAAGCCGGGGTCCAGACCCAGCGTCGCGCGCGTGCCCGCGGGGGCGGCGAGCAGCAGGTCACGCAGGTTCGCCGCGAAGACGTTGACCGCCTCGTCCTCGGCGGCCGTCCGCAGCCTGAGCCTCAGATCGATGCCGAGGTGCACGAGGATGCGGGTCCGCCAGGCCCAGCGGACCGTGTCCGTCAGCCACTTGTCGCCGGGGCGGCCACGGTCCGCGATCCCGAACCTGGAGGCGATGACGCCCTCGTAGGAGGACGGACCGGGCTGCTCGGACGGTTCCTCGGGCTCCAGGACGAGGTCGAGGACCTCCTCCTTCTCACCGCGCAGCATCGCCAGGATCCGGTGCGAGGGCAGGTCCGTGAAGGGCTCGGCGAAGTCGAAGTAGTCGGCGAACTTGGCACCCGCCTCCTCCTTGCCCTCCCGGACCTTCGCCGCCAGCCGGCCGCGCACCCACATGCGCTCGCGCAGCTCGCCGATCAGGTCGGCGTCCTCGGAGAACCGCTCGGTGAGGATCGCGCGGGCGCCGTCGAGCGCGGCCTGCGCGTCCGGCACGCCCTTGTCGGCGTCGACGAACGCGGCGGCCGCGGCGAGCGGCGCGACACCCGGGTTGCCCAGCAGCCCCTCGGCGAGCGGCTCCAGACCGGCCTCGCGGGCGATCTGCGCCTTGGTGCGGCGCTTCGGCTTGAAGGGCAGATAGATGTCCTCGAGGCGGGCCTTGGTCTCCGCGCCCCGGATCTGCGCCTCCAGCTCGTCGGTGAGCTTGCCCTGCTCGCGCACCGAGTCGAGGATCGCGGTCCGCCGCTCCTCCAGCTCCCGCAGATACCGCAACCGCTCCTCGAGCGTGCGCAGCTGCGCGTCGTCGAGCATCTCGGTCGCTTCCTTGCGGTAGCGGGCGATGAAGGGAACCGTGGAACCGCCGTCGAGCAGTTCCACGGCCGCCTTGACCTGCCGCTCCTTTACGCCGAGCTCCTCGGCGATCCTGCCTTCGATGGACCCTGGGTGGGTGGACCCGCTGGACCCGGGTGTCGTCACGATCCCGTACCGCCTTCTCACTGAGGTTGCGCGGCAATTGTGGCAGGCGGCACCGACAGTCGGGGATCAGGGCGCGGTCATCCGGCCGTGGTCGTCAGGCCCTGCGGCTCCTCGTGGAGCCGGACGCACCGCCGAAGAGCCGGGCCAGCGCCCGGAAGGGCAGCGTCACGACGGTGGCGATCGCGCCACCGATCTGGCGCAGTACGTCTGCGATCGCGCGGAACATGTGCATCCCCTTTCCTCTCCCGGCCACCACGACCGGGAGAGGAACGGGTACCTCTCAGACGCCCGGGCAATCTTCGTCACCCGGAAGTCCGGCGCCTGCCGATCAGGTCCGCCGGTATGGCAGGAAAGGTGGGGAACTCGTCATTGCCGCCATCGCGGCCGGCCCCAAGAATCGAAGGCATGGCCCAGCGAACCGTTCTCCTCGTCCTCTTCGACGGCGTACAGAGCCTCGACGTCACCGGCCCGCTGGAGGTCTTCGCCGGGGCCGAGCAGCACACGCCGGGCACCTACCGCATCCGTACCGCCTCACCGGACGGCGCCCCGGTGCGCACCTCCAGCGGCCTGACCGTCGTACCGGACGCATCACTCGCCCGAGCCGGTACCCCGCACACCCTCCTCGTGCCCGGCGGACAGGGCACCCGGCGGCCCGACGCGTACCTCGCCGACTGGCTGCGTGAGCACGGGCCGCGGGCCGAGCGCCTGGTCTCGGTGTGCACCGGTGCGATCCGGCTCGCCGAGGCGGGGCTGCTGGACGGCCGCCGGGTCACGACCCACTGGGCGTACTGCGCCAAGCTCGCCCGCGACCACCCGGCCGTCGAGGTGGACCCCGACCCCATCTACGTGCGCGACGGACACGTGTCCACGTCCGCCGGAGTCACCTCGGGCATCGACCTCGCCCTCGCCCTCGTCGAGGAGGACCTGGGCCGGGAGACCGCTCTCACCATCGCCCGCCACCTGGTCGTCTTCCTGCGCAGACCCGGCAACCAGGCCCAGTTCAGCGCCCAGCTCGCCGCCCAGACCGCCCGGCGCGAACCGCTGCGCGAGGTCCAGCAGTGGATCACCGAGCACCCGGACGACGACCTGAGCGTCGAGGCCCTCGCCGCCCGGGCCCGGCTCTCGCCCCGCCACTTCGCCCGCGCCTTCCAGACCGAGACCGGCATGACACCCGGCCGCTATGTCGACCGGGTCCGCCTCGAACACGCCCGCCGCCTCCTGGAGGACACCTCCGACGGCGTCGAGGAGATCTCCCGCGCCAGCGGCTACGGCACCCCCGAGGGCATGCGCCGCGCCTTCGTCAGGGCCCTCGGCACGGCCCCGTCCGAGTACCGCCGCCGCTTCCATCCGACCCCGGCCCACTGAAAGGCCCCGCCATGCAGATCGCCGTCGTCCTCTACGACCGCTTCACCGCCCTGGACGCGATCGGCCCGTACGAGACCCTGGGCCGCCTCCCGGACTCCGAGGTCGTCTTCGTCGCCGAGGAGACCGGGCCCGTCCGCACGGACAACGGCAGGCTGGCCCTGGTCGCCGACAGGACCCTGGCCGAGGTCCCGGACCCGGACATCGTGGTCGTCCCGGGCGGGCCCGGCCAGACCCCGCAGATGACCAACACACCGCTGCTGGAGTGGATCCGCGCGGCCGACGCCACCAGCACCTGGACGACGTCCGTGTGCACCGGCTCCCTGCTGCTCGCGGCGGCGGGCCTCCTCGAAGGCCGAAGGGCCACCTCGCACTGGCTGGCGCTCGACGAACTGCGGAAGTTCGGCGTCGAACCGACCGGGGAGCGGGTCGTGGTGGACGGCAAGTACGTCACCGCGGCCGGTGTCTCGTCCGGAATCGACATGGGGCTCGACCTGATCGGCCGGACCGCGGGAGACTTCGTCGCCCAGGCCGTGCAGCTGGGCATCGAGTACGATCCGCAGCCGCCCTACGACGCCGGGGCCCCGCGGAAGGCACCCGCGGACGTCGTGGAACTGCTCCGTTCCAACAGCCGTTTCATCCTCGGCCAGGAACCGACCACGTGAACCGCGGCTGACGGCGCTCCAGGAACGCGGCGACGCCCTCCGCGGTGTCGCCGCTGCCCCGCGCCTGCCCGGCCCAGTGCGCGTCCCGGTCGGTGCGCCCGTTCGCGAACTCCTTCGCCGAGGCCTGCGTCAACTGCGACCGGGAGGCGAGGATCCGGGTGAACTCCCCGACCCGCTTGGCGAGTTCGCCCTCCGGCAGCACCTCGTCGACGAGACCGGTGCGCAGCGCCCGCTCCGCGTCGATCAACTCGCCCGAGAACAGCAGGTACTTGGCGGCGGCGGGCCCGACCAGCGACACCAACCGCCGGGTGGAGGAAGCCGCGTACACGATCCCGAGCTTCGCCGGTGTCACCCCGAACAGCGCGCCCTCCTCGGCGAACCGCAGATCGCACGCCGCCGCGAGCTGCGCCCCGCCGCCCACACAGTGCCCCCGGACGGCCGCCAGCGTGGGCTTCGGGAAGGCCGCCAGCGCCTCCTCGGCCCGCACCGCGAGCCCCTGCGCCTCCTCGGGCCCCTCCCGCAGCGTGGAGATGTCGGCGCCCGCGCAGAACGTCCCGCCCTCGCCGGTCAGCACGAGCGCCCGCACCCCCGGATCGGCGGCCAGCTCGTCGAGCAGCGGCGGCAGCGCCCGCCACATCGCGGCCGTCATGGCATTGCGCTTGGCCGGATGGTGCACCACGACGGTGGCGACCGCGTCGGTGACGGTGTGCAGCAGCTGCGGTTCCGGGTACTCCATGGGTCGGATGCTAGCCGTACCCCCCGACCGTACGATCAAGAAGGGGGCCGCAGCTCGAGGAGGCCCCGCATGGCAGTGAAGAAGGCCGAGAGGACCGAGCCCGCCAAGCTGAGCCGCGACTTCGGCCGACTGACCGCGCTCGGCGTGATCCTGGTGATTGCGGGGCTGGTCGGGCTGGTCTACACGGGCCTGGCCACGCTCACCTCGATGCTCCTGTTCGGGTGGCTCCTGCTGATCGGCGGCGTGGTCGGGCTGTTGCACGCGGTCCAGGCCCGGGGTTCCAACTTCTTCTGGCTCGGTGTCGTGGTCGCCGCCCTGAACATCGCGGCCGGTGTCGTGGTCATCGGACGTCCGGAGGCGGCGGCCGCGGCCCTGACCATGTTCGCCGCGCTGCTCTTCCTGACCGGCGGAGTGTTCCGGCTGGTCGGCAGTCTGGTGGTGCGCGGACCGCAGTTCGGCTGGACGCTGGTGCAGGGCGCCTTCGGCCTGCTGCTCGGCATCCTGGTGCTGGCCTCCTGGCCGAGCAACAGCAAGTACGTGATCGGCTGCTTCTTCTCGCTCGCCCTGCTCTTCGACGGCCTCGGGCTCGTCGCCACCGGGTTCGGCGGGCGCAAGATCGTCGGAATGGTCACCGAGCAGCAGGAAACGGCCACCGAGCCGACAGAACCCGCGTAGCTCCGCGCGGAAACGGTCGGAGACACTCGATATGCGCTGACTTCTGTTCAGTTCGGCGGGCCGGAGTGACGCCCTGCCAACACTCGACGTGTGGTGACAATCGAGCGCAAGGGTGGCGACCGAAGAATGGACGACCATGGGCGTGGGTCCGGCCCTCGCCCAACGGACAGCGGAGAAGACCCCCTGGCACCGGAACCGGATCCCTTCGAACCGGGCCCCCCGGATCCGCTGCCGTACGAGGGCGTGTGGCGGTTCACCGCCCCCGCCGTCGACGCCTCGGTCCCGCAGGCGCGGCACGCCGTGCGGGACCTGCTCCACCGCCAGGGCGTGCCGGTCTCGGAAGACCTCGTCCAGGGCCTTCTGCTGATCGTGTCCGAGCTGGTCACGAACGCCGTCCGGCACGCGGCCCTGCTCTCGCCGATGCTCGCCGTCGAGGTGGCCGTGGGCGCGGAATGGGTGCGGGTGTCCGTCGAGGACAACCACCCCTACCGGCCGACCGCCCTGGAGGCCGCCCACAGCGAGACCGGGGGCCGGGGCCTGCTGCTGGTGCGGGAGATCACCCGGGAGGCGGGCGGCGCCTGCGACGTCGAGCACACGGCCGGCGGCGGCAAGGTGATCTGGGCCGCGCTGCCGCTCAAGACCGTGCCCGTCTCCTAGGGGCGACGGCGGTCACCAGCCGGCGGCCGGGCCCGTCAGCTCCCTGACCGCGGGCCGGGCCGCGTCCAGCACCGTCATGAACCACGCCGAGAAGGTGTCCTTCGCGTGCCGCTCCGCGAGCTCGGCCGGGGTCACGAAGGCCGTCGCGCCGACCTCCTCGGTGTCCGGGTCGAGGGGCGACTGCACCATGCCGACGAACAGGTGGTTGTACTCCTGCTCGACCAGTCCGGAGTCGGGGTCCGGGTGGTTGTAGCGGACCGTGCCCGCCTCGGCGAGCAGCGAGGGGGAGACACCCAGCTCCTCGTACGTCCGCCGGGCCGCCGCCGCGAAGGGCGCCTCGCCGGGGTAGGGGTGGCCGCAGCAGGTGTTGGACCACACACCGGGGGAGTGGTACTTGCCCAGCGCCCGCTGCTGGAGCAGCAGCCGGCCCCGCTCGTCGAAGAGGAACACCGAGAAGGCGCGGTGCAGCTGCCCCGGCGGCTGGTGGGCGGCGAGCTTCTCCGCGGTGCCGATCGTCACACCGTGCTCGTCGACCAGTTCCAGCAGGATCGCGTTCGCGGCGCCGTTCGACGGTGTGTGCGTCGTGGTGGCAGGTGTGGTCGGCATACCCATCCTTCACATCGGTCTTCGCGCCCCAAGTGTGCCGCACGAATCCGGCACTCCCGGCAGTTGATCGTGCCCGGCGCGGCGGGCGGGGAACCGCCCGGGGCGGCGCTGTGGGGTGGAGGACGCACAGGTGCGCCGGATCGGTGCATTCCGTCAGAACGGGCGTTTCATGCACCGTACACGTGTGTCAGGCGCGCGGCGGCGCTCAGTGGCACAGATGCGCCTCGTGCTCCGCGTGACCGCCCGGCTCCAGCTGGAAGGTGCAGTGCTCCACGTCGAAGTGGTCGCCGAGGCAGCCCTGGAGCTCGTGCAGCATCTTCTCGTGGCCGATCGCGCTCAGGACCTCGGAGCTCACCACCACGTGCGCGGACAGCACCGGCATGCCCGAGGTGATCGTCCAGGCGTGCAGGTCGTGGACGTCCTCCACCCCGTCGAGAGCCAGGATGTGGGTCCGCACCTCCGTCATGTCGACGTCCTTGGGCGCCGACTCCAGCAGCACGTCGAGGGTCTCGCGCAGCAGCTTGAAGGTGCGCGGCACGATCATCAGGCCGATCACGAGCGAGGCGATCGGGTCGGCGGCCTGCCAGCCCGTGGTGAGGATCACCGTCGCCGAGACGATCACCGCGAGCGAGCCCAGCGCGTCCGCGGCGACCTCCAGGAAGGCGCCGCGCACGTTCAGGCTCTCCTTCTGACCGCGCACCAGCAGGGTCAGCGAGATCATGTTCGCGACCAGACCGATCGCGCCGAACACGATGGTCAGCCCGCCCTCGGTGTCGGCCGGCGTGACGAACCGCTGGATCGCCTCGTACAGGACGTAGCCGCCGACGCCGAGCAGCAGCAGACAGTTCGCGAGGGCGGCCAGGATCTCTGCGCGGGCGTACCCGAAGGTGCGGTTGCCGGTGGCCGGGCGGTTCGCGAAGTGGATCGCGAGGAGGGCCATGCCGAGGCCCAGCGCGTCCGTCGCCATGTGCGCCGCGTCCGCGACCAGGGCGAGGGAGTCCGCGACGAAACCGCCGATGATCTCGATCACCATGACGGCGAGCGTGATCGACAGTGCCACCCGCAGCCTGCCGACGTACGCCGCGGTGGCCGTACCGCCGGACGGCGCATGCGAGTGCGCGTGCCCGTGATCGTGCCCTGCCCCCATGGAAGCCGCCTCCTACGCGTTGACCCGGAACAGCCGGACAGCCCGCCCGGGATCACAGTGAACTACGGGCGGGGGGTATCGGGCAACGCGGCACTGAACACCGTTGTCATGTGCCCTGACCTGGGCAAACGATCCGCAGGTCAGGGCAGCCTCACCGGTGGTGCAGCTGCCAGCCGCGCCAGGCGGAGTCGATCATCTCGCGCACCCCTCGCCGCGCGCTCCAGCCGAGCGTCTCGGCGGCCCGGGCGGCCGAGGCCACCGACACCGGGGCGTCGCCGGGGCGTCTCGGCTCCACGACGGCCGGCCGGCGGTCTCCGGTCACCTCACCGATCACCGTGACCATCTCGCGCACGGAGACGCCCTCGCCGCGACCGATGTTGACCGTCAGATCACCGCTCTGTCCGCCTTCGGACAGCCGCTTGGCCGCCGCGAGATGGGCCTCGGCGAGGTCGGCCACGTGGATGTAGTCGCGGACGCAGGTGCCGTCCGGGGTCGGATAGTCGTCGCCGAAGATCCGCGGGGCCTCGTCGCGGGTGAGCCGGTCGAAGACCATCGGGACGATGTTGAAGACACCGGTGTCCGCGAGTTCCGGCGCGGCCGCTCCGGCGACGTTGAAATAGCGCAGACAGACGGTGGAGATCCCGTGGGCCTGTCCGGCCGCCCGCACCAGCCACTCCCCGGCCAGCTTCGTCTCGCCGTACGGGTTCACGGGGGCGCAGGGCGTCTCCTCCGTGATCAGGCCCACATCGGGGTTGCCGTAGACGGCCGCCGACGAGGAGAAGAGGAAGCGCCCGATCCCGGCCTCCGCGACCGCCTCCAGGAGGGTCGCGAGGCCGCCGACGTTCTCCTGGTAGTAACGGGTGGGCTGCGCCACCGACTCCGCGACCTGCTTGCGCGCCGCGAGATGCACCACACCCGTCACCGCGTGCTCGGCCAGCACCCGCTTCAGCAGGCCGCCGTCCAGCGAGGAGCCCCGGACCAGCGGCACCTCGGCGGGCAGCCGCGCGGGCACCCCCGCCGACAGGTCGTCCAGGACGAGCACCCGCTCACCGGCCCCCGTCATGGCCCGCGCCACATGCGCCCCTATGTACCCGGCACCGCCGGTGATCAGCCACGTCATGGTCGACCACCCTATGCCGACGCCCGCAGGGCCGTGCGATGTCCCGGATGTCCGCTCTTGGGAGGCGCGGTTTGTGGGCGGGGGCCCGGATCACCGATGATGATCGCGGCAAAGGCCGGGGGAGACGGTGTTGATCGGCCCGTTAACGGGCGGTGAACGCAGCCTTCTTGGCATCCGATAGCCTCTGCCGACATGCCGCCCGCCTGGTGCAGCCAAGGGGCGCCCCCATCGTGCACATGACCGGCGCCCGCGCGTCGGCACCCAGGGAGTGAGTTCGGTTGTCGACCGCCATCCTCACCGGTCAGCCGGTCCCCGGATCGTCGATCGAGGGTGATCTGCGGTCCCTCGGCTTCGACGTGCGGGTCGCCGTGGACGCCGCCGACGCCGAGCGGCTGGTCGCCGAAGCCCCCTGCGAGCAGCGCATCGCCCTGGTCGACGCCCGCTTCGTCGGCCATGTCCACGCGCTGCGCCTGGGCCTCACCGACCCCCGCTTCCCCCTCGCGGCCGTGCCCGGCGCCGTCACCGCGCAGCCCGACGGTCGTACGACCCTGACCCGGGCGCTGGCCCGAGAGAACTCCGCGGGCGGCGGCACCGCGGTGGCCGTGGACAGCCTCCCCGACCGCATCGTCACCGCGCTCGCCGACGACGGCGCCGAGGTCCACCGCCCCGAGCTCGGCAGCCTGGTCGCCGCCGTCCCCGCCGACCCGCAGGCCCGCAACGAGGCACGGCAGGCCGTCGCGGAGGTCGACGACGAGGCCGTACGCCTGAAGTCGGCGGTGAAGGCCCGCGACGGGTTCTTCACCACGTACTTCATCAGCCCCTACTCCCGCTACATCGCCCGGTGGTGCGCCCGCCGGGGCCTGACCCCGAACCAGGTCACCACCGCCTCCCTGGTCACCGCCCTGATCGCGGCGGCCTGCGCGGCCACCGGCACCCGGGGCGGCTTCGTCGCCGCGGGCGTCCTGCTCATCGCTTCCTTCGTCCTGGACTGCACCGACGGCCAGCTCGCCCGCTACTCCCTCCAGTACTCCACGCTCGGCGCCTGGCTCGACGCCACCTTCGACCGGGCCAAGGAGTACGCCTACTACGCCGGCCTCGCGCTGGGTGCCGCCCGGGGCGACGACGTATGGGCCCTCGCGCTGGGCGCGATGATCCTCCAGACCTGCCGGCACGTCGTCGACTTCTCCTTCAACGAGGCGAACCACGACGCCACCGCCAACACCAGCCCCACGGCGGCCCTTTCGGGCAAGCTCGACAGCGTCGGCTGGACGGTCTGGGTCCGGCGGATGATCGTCCTGCCGATCGGCGAGCGCTGGGCGATGATCGCGGTGCTGACCGCGGTCACGACGCCCCGGATCACCTTCTACGCCCTGCTCATCGGGTGCGCCTTCGCCGCGACCTACACCACGGCGGGCCGGGTGCTGCGGTCGCTGACGCGGAAGGCACGGCGGACGGACCGGGCGGCGCGGGCGCTGGCCGACCTCGCCGACTCGGGCCCGCTCGCGCAGGGCGTCGCCAGGGCCCTCCAGGCTCCCGCGCGCCGCCTGCCCGGCTTCGCCGCTCCCGTGGTGGCCCTGCTCGGCGGCCTGGTCCTCGTGGGCCTCGCCTGGCAGCCCGGCTACGGCGGCCCGCTGGCGGCGGTCGGTGCCGTGATCTACGCCGTCACCTCGGGACTGGCCGTCGCCCGCCCCCTCAAGGGCGCCCTCGACTGGCTCGTCCCGCCCTTCTTCCGCGCCGCCGAGTACTGCACCATCCTGCTGCTCGCGGCGAAAACGGACGTGAACGGAGCCCTTCCTGCGGCTTTCGGCCTGGTGGGCGCCGTCGCCTACCATCACTACGACACGGTGTACCGCATCCGCGGCAACGCCGGAGCGCCCCCGGCCTGGCTGGTGCGTGCCGTCGGGGGGCAGGAGGGGCGCACGCTCCTCGTCGCCGTACTGGCCGCGGTGCTCACCGCTTCGCAGTTCACGGTCGCGCTCACGGTCCTGGCCGTGGCCGTCGCCCTGGTGGTGCTCGCCGAGAGCATCCGCTTCTGGGTGTCCGCAGGGGCACCCGCCGTACACGACGAAGGAGAACCCGCATGATCGGCCTCGTGCTGGCGGCCGGCGCCGGACGCCGACTGCGCCCCTACACCGACAGCCTCCCCAAGGCTCTGGTGCCGGTGGGCCCCGCGGGCATAGAGGGCGAACCGACGGTTCTCGACCTGACCCTCGGCAACTTCGCCGAGATCGGCCTGACCGAGGTCGCGGTCATCGTCGGCTACCGCAAGGAGGCCGTGTACGAGCGCAAGGCGGCCCTGGAGGCCAAGTACGGCCTCAAGCTGACCCTCATCGACAACGACAAGGCCGAGGAGTGGAACAACGCCTACTCCCTGTGGTGCGGCCGTGACGCCCTCAAGGACGGCGTGATCCTCGCCAACGGCGACACCGTCCACCCGGTCTCCGTCGAGAAGACGCTGCTCGCCGCGCGCGGCGAGGGCAAGCGGATCATCCTGGCCCTGGACACCGTGAAGTCCCTCGCGGACGAGGAGATGAAGGTCGTCGTCGAACCCGAGCGGGGCATGACGAAGATCACCAAGCTGATGGACCCGGCCGAGGCCACCGGCGAGTACATCGGCGTCACCCTCATCGAGGGCGATGCCGCCCCCGAACTGGCCGACGCGCTGAAGACGGTCTGGGAGACCGACCCGCAGCAGTTCTACGAGCACGGCTACCAGGAGCTCGTGAACCGCGGCTTCCGGATCGACGTGGCGCCGATCGGCGACGTCCAGTGGGTGGAGATCGACAACCACGACGATCTCGCCCGGGGACGGGAGATCGCATGCCAGTACTGACCCGGCTGATTCCCTCGCCGCTCGTCGTCGACATCCGCCCGGGTGCCCTCGACGACCTGGCCTGTGTGCTCGCCGACGAGCGCATCTCGCACTCCGGCAGGCTGGCCGTCGCGGTCAGCGGCGGCTCGGGAGCGAAGCTGCGTGAACGCCTGGAGCCCTCGCTGCCCGGCGCCACCTGGTACGAGGTCGGCGGCGGCACCCTCGACGACGCCATCCGCCTGGCCGGGGACATGAAGGCCGGCCACTTCGACGCGGTCGTCGGCCTCGGCGGCGGCAAGATCATCGACTGCGCCAAGTTCGCCGCGGCGCGCGTCGGCCTGCCCCTGGTCGCCGTACCGACGAACCTCGCGCACGACGGCCTGTGCTCGCCTGTCGCGACCCTCGACAACGACGCGGGCCGCGGCTCCTACGGTGTGCCCAACCCGATAGCGGCCGTCATCGACCTGGACGTCATCCGCGAGGCGCCGGTGCGCTTCGTGCGCGCGGGCATCGGCGACGCCGTCTCCAACATCAACGCGATCGCCGACTGGGAGCTGGCGAACCGCGTCAAGGGCGAGAAGATCGACGGACTCGCCGCCGCCATGGCCCGCCAGGCCGGCGAAGCCGTGCTCCGGCACCCCGGCGGGGTCGGGGACAACGGCTTCCTCCAGGTCCTCGCCGAGGCCCTGGTCCTCACCGGCGTCGCGATGTCGATCTCGGGCGACTCCCGGCCCGCGTCGGGCTCCTGCCACGAGATCAACCACGCGTTCGACCTGCTCTACCCCAAGCGCGCCGCCGCCCACGGCGAGCAGTGCGGCCTGGGCGCGGCCTTCGCGATGTACCTGCGCGGAGCCCATGAGGAAGCGGCCAACATGGCCCAGGTGCTGCGCCGGCACGGACTGCCGGTGCTGCCGGAGGAGATCGGCTTCACGCCTGCGGAGTTCGTCCGTGCCGTGGAGTTCGCTCCGGAGACCCGCCCCGGCCGCTACACCATCCTCGAACACCTCGACCTCAAGACCGACCAGATCAAGGACATCTACACCGACTATGTCAAGGCCATCGGTAGCTGAACTCCGTCCGGTCGTCCACCCCGCTGGGGTCAAGGACCGGCGCAGCGGTGAGCACTGGATGGGACGCCTCTACATGCGTGAGGTGTCCCTGCGGGTGGACCGCTACCTGGTGAACACCAGGGTCACGCCCAACCAGCTCACGTACCTGATGACCGTCTTCGGTGTCCTCGCGGCCCCGGCGCTGCTGGTGCCGGGGATCCCGGGAGCCGTGCTCGGCGTGGTGTGCGTCCAGATGTACCTGCTCCTGGACTGCGTCGACGGTGAGATCGCGCGCTGGAGGAAGCAGTACTCGCTCAACGGCGTCTACATGGACCGCGTCGGCGCGTACCTGACGGACGCGGCCGTGCTCGTGGGCTTCGGACTGCGCGCCGCCGACCTGTTCGGCAGCGGCCGTATCGACTGGCTGTGGGCCTTCCTCGGCACGCTCGCCGCGCTCGGCGCGATCCTCATCAAGTCCGAGACCGACCTCGTGGCCGTCGCCCGGCACCAGACCGGAAAGCCGCCCGTGCAGGAGTCGGCCGCCGAGATGCGCTCCTCCGGCATGGCACTGGCCCGCAAGGCCGCCTCCCTGCTGAAGTTCCACCGGCTCATCCTCGGCATCGAGGCTTCCCTGCTGATCCTGGTCCTCGCGATCGCCGACCAGCTGCGCGACGACCTGTTCTTCACCCGGCTCGGCGTCGCCGTCCTGGCCGGCATCGCCCTGCTCCAGACCCTGCTGCACCTCGTGTCGATCCTCGCCTCCAGCAGGCTGAAGTGAGCACCGGCATGAAGGTCGGCGCGGTGATCATCACCATGGGCAACCGCCCCGAGGAGCTGCGGGCCCTGCTCGACTCGGTCGCCAAGCAGGACGGCGACCCGGTCGAGGTGGTCGTGGTCGGCAACGGCTCGCCGGTACCGGACGTCCCCGAGGGCGTCCGCACGATCGAGCTGCCCGAGAACCTCGGCATCCCCGGCGGCCGCAACGTCGGCATCGAGGCCTTCGGGCCCAGCGGTCGAGATGTCGACATATTGCTCTTCCTCGACGACGACGGCCTCCTGCCGAACCATGACACCGCCGAACTGTGCCGCGAGGCGTTCACCGAGGACCCGAAGCTCGGCATCGTCAGCTTCCGCATCGCCGACCCCGAGACCGGGGTCACCCAGCGCCGGCACGTCCCGCGGCTGCGCGCCTCCGACCCGATGCGCTCCTCCCGGGTCACCACCTTCCTCGGCGGCGCCAACGCCGTACGCACCCAGGTCTTCGCCGAAGTCGGCGGCCTGCCGGACGCATTCTTCTACGCCCACGAGGAAACCGACCTGGCATGGCGGGCCCTCGACGCGGGCTGGATGATCGACTACCGGTCCGACATGGTGCTGTACCACCCCACGACCGCGCCCTCACGGCACGCGGTCTACCACCGCATGGTCGCCCGCAACCGCGTCTGGCTCGCCCGCCGCAACCTGCCCGCCCCGCTGGTCCCCGTCTACCTCGGCGTCTGGCTGCTGCTGACCCTGCTGCGCCGCCCCTCGCGGCCCGCTCTGAAGGCCTGGTTCGGCGGATTCCGGGAAGGCTGGAGCACGGCGTGCGGTCCGCGCCGGCCCATGAAGTGGCGTACGGTGTGGCGGCTCACCCGACTGGGCCGCCCCCCTGTCATCTGACAAGCTCGTATCCGAGAGCAGCCGGGCCGCACCGCGGCCCCACGCTCGTGCCCTGCCTGCACAGGCCGCGCATCTCGAAGACGAAAGTTACCCACCATTGAGTGAGACAACGCACGACGGCAACGTCGCGACCCGCGCGCCCGCGTCGCCCGACCAGGGCCTCACGGCGGCGCAGCTCGCCGAGCGGTACGGACTGGCCGTGAGCGGCGCCCGCCCCTCGCTCGTCGACTACGTCCGCCAGCTCTGGGACCGGCGTCACTTCATCCTCGCGTTCTCGCGGGCGAAGCTGACCGCCCAGTACAGCCAGGCCAAGCTCGGCCAGCTGTGGCAGGTGGCGACCCCGCTGCTGAACGCCGCCGTGTACTTCGTCATCTTCGGCGTCATCCTCAACGCCAGCCGGGGCATGTCGAAGGACGTGTACATCCCGTTCCTGGTCACGGGTGTCTTCGTGTTCACCTTCACGCAGAGCTCGGTCATGGCGGGCGTACGCGCCATCTCCGGCAACCTCGGCCTGGTCCGCGCGCTGCACTTCCCGCGTGCCTCGCTGCCGATCTCCTTCGCGCTCCAGCAGCTCCAGCAGCTGCTGTTCTCGATGATCGTGCTGTTCGCGGTGGCGGTCGGCTTCGGGCACTACCCGGACCTGTCCTGGGCCCTGATCGTCCCGGTGCTGGTCCTTCAGTTCCTGTTCAACACCGGCCTGGCGCTGATCATGGCCCGCGCCGGCGCCAAGACCCCCGACCTGGCCCAGCTGATGCCGTTCGTGATGCGCACCTGGATGTACGCGTCCGGCGTGATGTTCTCCATCCCGATCATGCTGGCCGACAAGCCGCAGTGGGTCGCCACGGTCCTCCAGTGGAACCCCGCGGCCCTCTACATGGACCTGATGCGCTTCGCCCTGCTCGACGACTACGGCGCCGAGAACCTGCCCGACCACGTCTGGGCGGCGGCGGGCGGCTGGGCCGTGCTCTTCGCGCTCGGCGGCTTCGTGTACTTCTGGAAGGCGGAGGAAAGGTACGGCCGTGGCTGAGGACATCCAGGACGCGCAGGCCACCAAGGCCCCCACGGTCATCGCGGACGACCTGCACATCGTCTACCGCGTCAACGGCGCCAAGACCGGCAAGGGCAGCGCGACCGCGGCCCTGAGCCGCATCCTCAAGCGCGGCGAGGAGCGGGGCGTGCGCAAGGTGCACGCCGTGCGGGGCGTCTCCTTCGTCGCGTACAAGGGGGAGGCCATCGGGCTGATCGGCTCCAACGGCTCCGGCAAGTCGACCCTGCTGCGGGCCATCGCCGGTCTGCTGCCCGCCGAGAGCGGCCGCGTCTACACCCACGGCCAGCCCTCCCTGCTCGGCGTCAACGCGGCCCTGATGAACGACCTCACGGGTGAGCGGAACGTCATCCTGGGCGGTCTCGCCATGGGCATGTCCCGGGAGCAGATCAAGGAGCGCTACCAGGAGATCGTCGACTTCTCCGGGATCAACGAGAAGGGCGACTTCATCACCCTTCCCATGCGCACCTACTCCTCGGGCATGGCGGCCCGGCTGCGCTTCTCCATCGCCGCCGCCAAGGACCACGACGTCCTCATGATCGACGAGGCCCTGGCCACCGGTGACCGCAAGTTCCAGAAGCGCTCCGAGGAACGCATCCGGGAACTGCGCAAGGAGGCGGGCACGGTGTTCCTGGTCAGCCACAACAACAAGTCGATCCGTGACACCTGTGACCGCGTCCTGTGGCTGGAGCGCGGCGAGCTGCGCATGGACGGCCCGACCGACGAGGTCATCAAGGAGTACGAGAAGTTCACGGGCAAGTAGTCCACCCCGCCCCGGACGAAAGAGACCGCTCCGCTTGACCGGGCCCCGCCGGAACTGCTCCGGCGGGGCCCCGCGTCTGCAAAGGAAACGTCAACTTCCGCAGCCCTTAGGAATCTTGGGGCCAATCGGTGTGTTGTTGTGATGCGCCGGACACCCCGACGATCCTCGCCGCGTTGTACAACGTAAGCTGTACCGGTGCCCAATCGCGGCAAGTGGGGCGATAATGCGCGACACCCGCACACAGGGCGCCGCGCGGACGGCCGGGCGGCGTGTCCGAAATAGTGTGTATTGGGTCGGCGGTGTAGAACGGGAGATGTGACGGCGATGGCTTCGGAAACTCCCCAGCTCAACGCAGCACGTGCCGTCCCCGCGCCGGGCAGGCAGCGATGACGGAGACCGGCACGACGCGCCCGGGAGCGACCGAGCGCGGAACGCTCGACAAGGCCGCGGCGGAGAACTTCCCCGTGGCCCCCTTCTTCCTGCCCAAGGACTGGCGCGCCGACCTCATGGCGGTCTACGGCTTCGCACGCCTCGTCGACGACATCGGTGACGGCGATCTCGCCCCCGGCGGCGCCGACGCCCGGCTGCTCGGCGTTTCGCCACGGGAGGCTGAGGACCGGCTGGTCCTGCTGGACGCCTTCGAGGCCGACCTGGACCGCGTCTTCTCCGGGGAGCCGCGCCACCCCCTGCTGCGCCGCCTCCAGCCCACCGTCCGCCGCCGCGCCCTGACCCCCGAGCCCTTCCTCGGCCTGATCGCCGCCAACCGCCAGGACCAGCTCGTCACCCGCTACGAGACCTACGACGATCTGCTCGCCTACTGCGAGCTGTCCGCCAACCCCGTCGGCCGTCTCGTGCTCGCCGTCACCGGCACCTCGACCCCCGAGCGGATCCGCCTCTCCGACGCGATCTGCACGGCCCTCCAGATCGTCGAACACCTCCAGGACGTCGCCGAGGACCTCGGCCGCGACCGGATCTATCTGCCCGCCGCGGACATGAAGCGCTTTCATGTCCAGGAGGCGGATCTGGCCCCGAAAAGCGCGGGCGCATCGGTGCGCGCTCTGGTTGCATACGAAGCACAACGCGCCCGCGAACTCCTGAATGAAGGCGCCCCCCTCGTGGGTAGCGTCCACGGCAGACTCAAGCTGCTGCTCGCGGGGTTCGTGGCGGGGGGAAGGGCGGCGCTCCGCGCGATCGCCGCCGCAGAACACGACGTACTTCCCGGCCCGCCCAAGCCCGGCAAGCTCCAGCTGCTGCGCGAGGTGGGCGTCGCTCTGCGAGGAGAGGGGTGATCCGGACTGTGGAGGCACCACCGCACGCGTCCGCACCGGTACTCGCCGCCTACAGCTACTGCGAGGCAGTGACCGGACAGCAGGCGCGCAACTTCGCCTACGGCATCAGGCTGCTGCCGACGTCCAAGCGGCGTGCGATGTCGGCGCTCTACGCGTTCTCGCGGCGCGTCGACGACATCGGCGACGGCGCGCTGGCGCACGACGTGAAGGCCGCGAGACTCGAGGACACCCGGGCGATGCTGACCCGGGTGCGGGAGGGCTCGGTCGACGAGGACGACACCGATCCGGTGGCCGTCGCCCTTGCCCACGCCGCCGCCACCTTCCCGATCCCGCTCGGCGGCCTCGACGAACTGATCGACGGCGTCCTGATGGACGTACGCGGCGAGACCTACGAGACCTGGGACGACCTGAAGGTGTACTGCCGCTGTGTGGCGGGCGCCATCGGCCGCCTCTCGCTCGGCGTCTTCGGCACCGAACCCGGCGCGCGCGCCGCCGAACGCGCGCCCGAGTACGCCGACACGCTCGGTCTGGCCCTCCAGCTCACCAACATCCTCAGGGACGTCCGCGAGGACGCCGAGGGCGGCCGCACCTATCTGCCCGCCGACGACCTCGCGAAGTTCGGCTGCTCGGCCGGCTTCAAGGGGTCGCAACCACCCGAGGGCGCCGACTTCGCGGGCCTCGTGCACTTCGAAGTGCGTCGGGCCCGCGCCCTTTTTGCCGAGGGCTACCGGCTGCTCCCGATGCTCGACCGGCGCAGCGGTGCCTGTGTCGCCGCCATGGCCGGCATCTACCGCCGGCTGCTCGACCGCATCGAACGCGACCCCGAGGCGGTGCTGCGCGGCCGGGTCTCGCTCCCCGGTCGCGAGAAGGCGTTCGTCGCGGTCCGCGGCCTGTCGGGGCTGGACGCCCGGCATGTGACGCGGCAGACCGTCAGGAGGCGCGCCTGATGGGCGATGTGGACAATTCGGTCCAAGGTGATGCCACCGGAGAAAAGTGGCACGCAACCCTCCGCTCGAGGACGGCGTCCCTGACTGCAACGGTCGGCCGTGCACCGTTCACGCGTCACGGCGGCCGCGCAGGGGAGGGTGTGCGATGACCGACGGGCATCAGTCCGCGCGGGACGCCGTCGTGATCGGCGGCGGGCTCGCCGGCATCACCGCCGCGCTCGCGCTCGCCGACGCCGGAGTGCGCGTCACCCTGCTCGAAGGCAGGCCCCGCCTCGGCGGACTCGCCTTCTCGTTCCAGCGCGGCGACCTGACCGTCGACAACGGCCAGCATGTCTACCTGCGGTGCTGCACCGCCTACCGCTGGTTCCTCGACCGCGTCGAGGGGACGGCGCTGGCGCCCCTGCAGGATCGTCTCGACGTGCCCGTTCTGGACGTGGCCCGGCCCGCGGGCCGACGGCTCGGCAGACTGCGGCGCGACGCGCTGCCGGTGCCCCTGCATCTGGGGCGCAGCCTCGCGACCTACCCGCATCTCTCGCTCGCCGAGCGCGCCAGGGTCGGGCGTGCCGCGCTCGCGCTCAAGGGGCTCGACCTCGCCGATCCGAGCCTGGACGCACAGGACTTCGGCAGCTGGCTGACCGCGCACGGTCAGTCGGCGCGTGCCGTCGAGGCCCTGTGGGACCTGGTCGGGGTCGCCACCCTCAACGCGGTCGCGGGCGACGCCTCGCTGGGGCTCGCCGCGATGGTGTTCAAGACCGGTCTGCTGTCCGACCCGGGCGCGGCCGACATCGGCTGGGCGCGCGTCCCGCTGGGCGACCTGCATGACCGGCTCGCCCGCAAGGCGCTCGACTCCGCGGGCGTGCGTACCGAGGTCCGTACACGCGTCACCTCCATCTCTACTGACGAGAACGGCACTTGGAGCGTTCAGGTTCCCGGCGAGACGCTCCGCGCCGACGCCGTGGTGCTCGCCGTAGCCCAGGGCGAGGCCGCTGACCTGCTGCCCGAGGGCGCGCTCGACGCCCCGGAAAATCTCCGGGCGATCGGCACCGCGCCCATCCTCAACGTGCATGTCGTCTACGACCGCAAGGTGCTCGACAAGCCGTTCTTCGCCGCCCTCGGCAGCCCCGTGCAGTGGGTCTTCGACCGCACCGACGCCTCCGGGCTGCGCGAGGGCCAGTACCTCGCGCTGTCCCAGTCGGCCGCGCACCACGAGATCGACTCACCGGTGGCCGAACTGCGCGAGCGGTACCTGCCCGAGCTGGAGCGGCTGCTCCCGCTCGCACGCCGCGCCGAGGTCAAGGACTTCTTCGTGACCAGGGAGCGCACGGCCACGTTCGCCCCGACCCCCGGCGTCGGACGGCTGCGGCCCGGCGCCCGTACGAAAGCCCCCGGCCTCTACCTGGCCGGCGCGTGGACCGCCACGGGGTGGCCCGCGACCATGGAGAGTGCGGTCCGCAGTGGCGTGAGTGCGGCGGACGCCGCTCTCGCCGCCCTGGGCCGGCCCCGCCCCGCTCGTCTCTTCGAGTTCGAGGAGGCCGCGTGATGCTCGATCAGCACGGCGCGACAGGCCCCAGCACCTCCGGTACCGCAACAAGAGGAGAGACTGTGCCCACTGTGCCCCCCGCCGAGACGGCTGCTCGGAGGACCGCGGTGGACGTGACCGCGCTCCTGGAGCGCGGCCGGACCCTGGCCACACCGGTGCTCAAGGCGGCCGTGGACCGCCTCGCATCCCCGATGGACACCGTGTCCGCCTACCACTTCGGCTGGATCGACGCCCAGGGCAACCCGGCCGACGGGGACGGCGGCAAGGCCGTGCGCCCCGCCCTCGCGGTGCTCTCGGCCGAGGTCACCGGCGCCGCGCCCGAGACCGGCATCCCCGGCGCCGTCGCCGTCGAACTGGTCCACAACTTCTCGCTCCTGCACGACGACCTCATGGACGGCGACGAGCAGCGCCGCCACCGCGACACCGTCTGGAAGGTGCACGGCCCCGCCCAGGCCATCCTGGTCGGCGACGCCCTGTTCGCCCTCGCCAACGAGGTCCTCCTCGAACTCGGCACCGTCGAGGCAGGCCGCGCCACCCGCCGCCTCACCACCGCCACCCGCGCCCTCATCGACGGCCAGGCGCAGGACATCTCCTACGAGCACCGCGACCGCGTCAGCGTCGAGGAGTGCCTGGAGATGGAGGGCAACAAGACCGGCGCCCTGCTCGCCTGCGCCTCCTCCATCGGCGCGGTGCTCGGCGGAGCGGACGACCGCACCGCCGACACCCTGGAGAAGTACGGCTACCACCTCGGCCTCGCCTTCCAGGCCGTCGACGACCTCCTCGGCATCTGGGGCGACCCGGTCTCCACCGGCAAGCAGACCTGGAGCGATCTGCGCCAGCGCAAGAAGTCCCTGCCGGTCGTGGCCGCGCTCGCGGCGGGTGGCCCCGCCTCCGAGCGGCTCGGCGAGATCCTCGCCGCCGACGCCAAGAGCAGCGACTTCGAGAACTTCTCCGAGGAGGAGTTCGCGGCCCGCGCCGCCCTCATCGAGGAGGCGGGCGGCCGCGAGTGGACGGCGGCGGAAGCACGCCGTCAGCACACCATCGCCATCGAAGCCCTCGACGCCGTGGACATGCCCGAGCGGGTGCGGGCGCAGTTCACGGCGCTGGCCGACTTCGTCGTCGTACGAAAGAGATGATCATTATCGGCCGAATAGCCCTCGCGTAGTCGCCGGCCGGTGCTGCGAGGAAAGGAAAGGCACCGGCCGACGGCGGACCCACAGCAGAGCACCACATTGCACACTGCACGAAGGGGAAGCCATGACAGCGACGACCGACGGAAGCACCGGGGCCCTGCCGCCCCGCGCTGCCGCGGCCACCGAAACCCGTCTCGACACCCCCGTGGCGGCCGGGGTACAAGAAGCCGCCGTACGCGCCGTCCAGCGCGCCACCGAGCACCTCCTCGCCCGGCAGGACGCCGAGGGCTGGTGGAAGGGCGACCTCGAGACCAACGTCACGATGGACGCCGAGGACCTGCTGCTCCGTCAGTTCCTCGGCATCCGTGACGAGTCGACCACCCGGGCCGCCGCGAAGTTCATCCGCGGCGAGCAGCGCGAGGACGGCACCTGGGCCAGCTTCTACGGCGGGCCCGGCGAACTCTCCACCACCATCGAGGCGTACGTCGCCCTCCGGCTGGACGGCGACGCCCCGGACGCCCCGCACATGGCGAAGGCATCCGCCTGGATCCGCGCCCAGGGCGGGATCGCCGCCGCCCGGGTGTTCACCCGCATCTGGCTCGCCCTGTTCGGCTGGTGGAAGTGGGAGGACCTGCCCGAACTCCCGCCGGAGCTCATCTACTTCCCCAAGTGGGTCCCGCTCAACATCTACGACTTCGGCTGCTGGGCCCGCCAGACCATCGTCCCGCTGACGATCGTCTCCGCGAAGCGCCCGGTGCGGCCCGCGCCCTTCCCGCTCGACGAACTGCACACCGACCCGGCCGACCCCAACCCCGCCAAGCCCCTCGCCCCGGTGGCGAGTTGGGACGGCGCCTTCCAGCGGCTCGACAAGGCCCTGCACCAGCTGCGCAAGGTCGCCCCGCGCAGACTCCGCAGAGCCGCCATGAACTCCGCGGCCCGCTGGATCATCGAGCGGCAGGAGAACGACGGCTGCTGGGGCGGCATCCAGCCCCCGGCCGTGTACTCCGTGATCGCCCTGCACCTGCTCGGCTACGACCTCGAACACCCGGTGATGCGAGCCGGGTTGGAGTCCCTGGACCGCTTCGCCATCTGGCGCGAGGACGGCTCACGGATGATCGAGGCCTGCCAGTCCCCGGTGTGGGACACCTGCCTCGCCACCATCGCCCTCGTCGACGCGGGGGTGCCCGCCGATCACCCGCAGCTCGTGAGGGCGGCGGACTGGATGCTCGGCGAGGAGATCGTGCGGCCCGGCGACTGGGCCGTGAAGCGTCCGCAACTCCCGCCGGGCGGCTGGGCGTTCGAGTTCCACAACGACAACTATCCCGACATCGACGACACCGCCGAGGTCGTCCTCGCGCTGCGCCGGGTCAGGCACCACGACCCCGAGCGGGTGGAGAGGGCCATCGGGCGCGGGGTGCGCTGGAACCTCGGGATGCAGTCGAAGAACGGCGCCTGGGGCGCCTTCGACGTCGACAACACCAGCCCGTTCCCCAACCGGCTGCCGTTCTGCGACTTCGGCGAGGTCATCGACCCGCCGTCGGCCGACGTCACCGCCCACGTGGTGGAGATGCTGGCGGTCGAGGGGCTCTCCCACGACCCGCGCACCCGACGCGGCATCGACTGGCTGCTCGCCGAACAGGAGCCGGACGGCTCGTGGTTCGGGCGCTGGGGCGTCAACTACGTCTACGGCACCGGCTCGGTGGTGCCCGCGCTGACGGCCGCCGGACTGCCCGCCTCGCACCCGGCGATCCGGCGGGCCGTGGCCTGGCTGGAGCAGGTCCAGAACGACGACGGCGGCTGGGGCGAGGACCTGCGCTCCTACAAGTACGTCAAGGAGTGGAGCGGCCGCGGCGCCTCCACCGCCTCCCAGACCGCCTGGGCGCTGATGGCACTGCTGGCGGCGGGGGAGCGGGACTCCAAGGCCGTCGAGCGCGGCATCGAATGGCTCGCGAGCACCCAGCGCGAGGACGGCTCCTGGGACGAGCCCTACTTCACCGGCACCGGCTTCCCCTGGGACTTCTCCATCAACTACCACCTCTACCGGCAGGTCTTCCCGCTCACCGCGCTGGGCCGCTACGTCCATGGAGAACCGTTCTCCCGGACCGAGGCCCTTTGATGAGCACCGAGCCCGCCACCGCCCCGCTGCTGATCGCCTGCGCCCTCGGCATCGAGCACCTCGCGCTGCGCACCGGAGAGCGCGGCGGGGCGAGCGGGCGCGGTGGGGCCGGCGGTCAGGTCACCCTGCTCAGGACGGGCATGGGCCCCAAGGCGGCGGAACGGTCCGTCACCCGGCGTCTGGCGGACCCCGCGCTCGTCGGGGCCGCCGTCATCGCCACTGGCTTCTGCGCCGGCCTCGCCCCCGGGATGCACCCCGGCGATCTGGTCGTCGCCGAGGAGACCCGGGATCCGGACGGAACCGTTCCCTGTGTGGAGACCGACCTACTCGTCAAGGAGCTCGTACGGGCCGTACCGGGACGTACCGTGCACACCGGACCCCTTACCGGCTCCGATCACGTCGTCCGCGGTCACGAGAGGTCGGAGCTGCTCGCGACCGGCGCGATCGCGGTCGACATGGAGTCCGCGGCCACGCTCCTGAGCGCCGTGCGCGCGGGCGAGCGCCCTGTTGCGGCCGTCCGGGTGGTCGTGGACGCTCCACAACATGAACTCGTCCGGATCGGCACGGTACGCGGTGGAATATCGGCCTTCCGCGTCCTTCGTTCCGTCCTTCCCGCTTTCTACGAATGGCACCGTTCCTTGCTGCTCCCCAGGAGGTGAGCCAGATGGCCATGCCGCTGCGTCAGTCCATCAAGGTCGCTACATACTTGGCCGAACAGAAGCTCCGCAAGCGGGACAAGTTCCCGTTGATCGTGGAGCTGGAACCTCTCTTCGCATGCAACCTGAAGTGCGAGGGCTGCGGCAAGATCCAGCATCCCGCGGGCGTGCTCAAGCAGCGCATGCCGGTGGCGCAGGCCGTCGGGGCGGTGTTGGAATCCGGTGCGCCGATGGTGTCCATCGCCGGCGGTGAGCCGCTGATGCACCCTCAGATCGACGAGATCGTGCGGCAGTTGGTGGCGAAGAAGAAGTACGTCTTCCTCTGCACCAACGCCATGCTGCTGCGCAAGAAGATGGACAAGTTCACGCCCTCGCCCTATTTCGCCTTCGCGGTGCACATCGACGGGCTGCGGGAGCGGCACGACGAGTCCGTGGCGAAGGAGGGCGTGTTCGACGAGGCCGTGGAGGCGATCAAGGAGGCCAAGCGGCGCGGCTTCCGGGTCACCACCAACTCGACCTTCTTCAACACCGACACCCCGCAGACCATCATCGAGGTGCTCAACTTCCTCAACGACGACCTCAAGGTCGACGAGATGATGATCTCGCCCGCCTACGCCTACGAGAAGGCGCCCGACCAGGAGCACTTCCTGGGCGTGGAGCAGACCCGCGAGCTGTTCAAGAAGGCCTTCGCGGGCGGCAACCGCAAGAAGTGGCGGCTCAACCACTCCCCGCTCTTCCTGGACTTCCTGGAGGGCAAGGTCGACTTCCCGTGCACGGCCTGGGCGATCCCCAACTACTCCCTGTTCGGCTGGCAGCGCCCCTGCTACCTGATGAGCGACGGGTACGTGCCGACGTACCGCGAGCTCATCGAGGAGACCGACTGGGACAAGTACGGCCGCGGCAAGGACCCGCGCTGCGCCAACTGCATGGCGCACTGCGGCTACGAGCCCACCGCCGTCCTCGCCACCATGGGCTCGCTGAAGGAGTCGCTGCGCGCCATGCGCGAGACGGTCTCCGGAAACCGCGAGTAGCGCCATGACCGCCATTCCCTTGGGCGTCCCCGAGGTACCGGTCCGACCGATCGCCGAGCGGCGCGCCTCGCGGCAGATCATGGTCGGGCCGGTGGCGGTCGGGGGCGGGGCCCCGGTCTCGGTGCAGTCGATGACGACGACGCGTACGTCCGACATCGGCGCCACCCTCCAGCAGATCGCCGAACTCACCGCGTCCGGCTGCCAGATCGTCCGCGTCGCCTGTCCCACGCAGGACGACGCGGACGCCCTCGCGACCATCGCACGCAAGTCGCAGATCCCGGTGATCGCGGACATCCACTTCCAGCCCAAGTACGTCTTCGCGGCCATCGAGGCCGGCTGTGCGGCCGTACGCGTCAATCCCGGCAACATCAAACAGTTCGACGACAAGGTCAAGGAGATCGCGCGGGCCGCGAAGGACCACGGCACGCCGATCAGGATCGGGGTCAACGCCGGATCCCTGGACCGGCGGCTGCTCCAGAAGTACGGCAGGGCGACCCCGGAGGCGCTGGTGGAGAGCGCCCTGTGGGAGGCGTCGCTGTTCGAGGAGCACGGGTTCCGGGACATCAAGATCTCGGTGAAGCACAACGACCCCGTGGTCATGGTCAGCGCGTACCAGCAGTTGGCCGAGCAGTGCGACTACCCGCTGCATCTGGGCGTCACGGAGGCAGGTCCCGCGTTCCAGGGGACCATCAAGTCGGCGGTGGCCTTCGGCGCGTTGCTCAGCAGGGGGATCGGCGACACCATCCGGGTCTCCCTGTCCGCGCCGCCCGCCGAGGAGGTCAAGGTCGGCATCCAGATCCTGGAGTCGCTCGGGCTCAGGCAGCGGCGGCTGGAGATCGTGTCCTGTCCGTCCTGCGGGCGGGCGCAGGTCGACGTGTACAAGCTGGCCGACGAGGTCACGGCGGGTCTGGAGGGCATGGAAGTGCCCCTGCGGGTCGCGGTGATGGGATGTGTGGTCAACGGTCCCGGTGAGGCGCGGGAGGCGGACCTGGGGGTCGCGTCCGGCAACGGCAAGGGACAGATCTTCGTGAAGGGCGAGGTCGTCAAGACCGTCCCCGAGTCGAAGATCGTGGAGACCCTCATCGAGGAGGCGATGAAGATCGCCGAACAGATGGAGAAGGACGGCGTCGCGTCGGGGGAGCCGGCCGTCACCGTGAGTTGAACAGCACGGACCGAAGGGGGCCCGAGCGTGACCATTCTGGAGAACATCCGGGGACCACGCGACCTGAAGGCGCTGTCCGAGCCGGATCTTGTCGAACTGTCCGAAGAGATCAGGGAGTTCCTGGTGCACGCGGTCGCCAGGACCGGTGGGCACCTCGGACCCAACCTGGGTGTCGTGGAACTCTCCATCGCGCTCCACCGGGTCTTCGAGTCACCGGTCGACCGCATCGTATGGGACACCGGCCATCAGAGCTATGTGCACAAGATCCTGACAGGGCGTCAGGACTTCTCGAAGCTGCGTTCCAAGGGCGGCCTGTCCGGCTACCCCTCACGCGCCGAGTCCGAGCACGACATCGTCGAGAACAGCCACGCCTCCACCGCGCTCGGCTGGGCCGACGGGCTCGCCAAGGCCCGTCAGGTGCAGGGGGACACGGGGCACGTCGTCGCGGTCATCGGCGACGGCGCGCTCACCGGGGGCATGGCCTGGGAGGCGCTCAACAACATCGCGGCCGCCAAGGACCGGCCGCTGATCATCGTCGTCAACGACAACGAGCGGTCGTACTCGCCGACCATCGGGGGCCTCGCCAACCACCTGGCCACCCTGCGCACCACCGACGGGTACGAGAAGGTGCTGGCCTGGGGGAAGGACGTACTCCTCAAGACCCCTGTGGTCGGCAGCACCATCTACGAGTCCCTGCACGGGGCGAAGAAGGGGTTCAAGGACGCCTTCGCGCCGCAGGGCATGTTCGAGGACCTCGGGCTGAAGTACGTCGGCCCGATAGACGGGCACGACATCGGGGCGGTCGAGTCGGCGCTCAGGCGGGCGAAACGGTTCCACGGGCCGGTGCTCGTGCACTGTCTGACGGAGAAGGGACGCGGGTACGAGCCCGCCCTCGCGCACGAGGAGGACCACTTCCACACCGTCGGTGTGATGGACCCCCTCACCTGCGAGCCGCTCGCGCCCTCCAGCGGGCCGTCCTGGACCTCGGTGTTCGGCGACGAGATCGTCGCGATCGGGGAGGAGCGCGAGGACGTCGTGGCGATCACGGCGGCCATGCTGCACCCGGTCGGGCTGGGCAAGTTCGCCGCCCGGTTCCCGGACCGGGTCTGGGACGTCGGGATCGCCGAGCAGCACGCGGCGGTCTCCGCGGCCGGCCTCGCGACGGGCGGACTGCACCCGGTGGTCGCCGTGTACGCGACCTTCCTGAACCGGGCCTTCGACCAGCTGCTGATGGATGTCGCCCTGCACCGCTGCGGGGTCACCTTCGTGCTGGACCGGGCCGGGGTCACGGGCGTCGACGGGGCCTCGCACAACGGCATGTGGGACATGTCGATCCTCCAGGTCGTGCCCGGTCTGAGGATCGCCGCGCCCCGGGACGCCGACCAACTCCGGGCCCAGCTGCGGGAAGCCGTCGCCGTGGACGACGCGCCGACGCTGGTGCGGTTCCCGAAGGAGTCGGTGGGGCCCGTGGTCGCGGCTGTGGACCACGTGGGCGGCATGGACGTGCTCCATCGAGGAGACCGGCCAGAGGTGTTGCTCGTCGCCGTCGGTGTCATGGCGCCCGTCTGCCTCCAGGCCGCCGAGCTCCTGGAAGCGCGGGGCATCAACTGCACGGTCGTCGACCCCCGTTGGGTCAAGCCCGTCGACCCGGCGCTGCCGGGCCTCGCCGCCGGGCACCGGCTGGTGGCCGTCGTCGAGGACAACAGCCGGGCCGCCGGGGTGGGCGCCGCGGTGGCGCTGGCGCTCGGTGACGCCGAAGTCGACGTACCGGTACGGCGGTTCGGGATCCCGGAGCAGTTCCTCGCGCACGCCAAGCGGGGCGAGGTGCTCGCCGACATCGGGTTGACGCCGGTCGAGGTGGCGGGGCGGATCAGCGCGAGCCTTGCCGTCAAGGACCAGGTCGAAGTCAAGGAGAAGGAATGAGCACGGAGTTCGACCTCGGCAGACTCCTGGCCGAGCGCGGAGCCGAGCGCTACGAGCTGCACGGGAAGTACCTGAACCACCAGCTCCCGCGCATGCTGCACACCATCGGCTTCGACAAGGTCTACGAGCGCGGCGAGGGCGCGTACTTCTGGGACGCGGACGGCAACGACTACCTGGACATGCTCGCCGGGTTCGGGGTGATGGGCCTGGGGCGCCACCACCCCGTCGTCCGCAAGGCACTGCACGACGTCCTCGACGCCCAGCTCGCCGACCTCACCCGCTTCGACTGCCAGCCGCTGCCCGGGCTGCTGGCGGAGAAACTCCTCGCCCACAGTCCGCACCTGGACCGGGTGTTCTTCGGCAACAGCGGCACCGAAGCGGTGGAGACCGCGCTGAAGTTCGCCCGGTACGCGACCGGGAAGCCGCGCGTCCTGTACTGCGACCACGCCTTCCACGGGCTGACCACCGGGTCGCTGTCGGTCAACGGCGAGGCCGGCTTCCGGGACGGCTTCGCGCCCCTGCTGCCCGACACCGCCGTACCCCTCGGGGATCTCGACGCCCTCGCGCGGGAGCTGAAGAAGGGTGACGTCGCCGCCCTGGTCGTCGAGCCGATCCAGGGCAAGGGCGTGCACGAGGCGCCGCCCGGCTATCTGCGGTCCGCGCAGGAGCTGCTGCGCCGGCACAAGGCGCTGCTCATCGCCGACGAGGTGCAGACCGGGCTCGGGCGCACCGGGGACTTCTACGCCTACCAGCACGAGGACGGGGTCGAGCCCGACCTGGTGTGCGTGGCCAAGGCGCTCTCCGGCGGCTATGTGCCGGTCGGGGCCACCCTCGGCAAGGACTGGATCTTCAAGAAGGTCTACTCGTCCATGGACCGGGTGCTGGTGCACTCGGCGAGCTTCGGGTCCAACGCACAGGCGATGGCCGCCGGGCTCGCCGTCCTCGCGGTCATGGAGAACGAGCAGATCGTCGCGAACGCCCGCGCCACGGGTGAGCTGCTGAAGTCCCGGCTCGCCGCGCTCGTCGACAAGTACGAGCTGCTCGCCGACGTGCGCGGCCGGGGCCTGATGATCGGCATCGAGTTCGGGAAGCCCAGGTCGCTCAAGCTGCGCGGCCGCTGGACCATGCTCCAGGCCGCGCGCAAGGGCCTGTTCGCGCAGATGGTCGTCGTCCCGCTGCTCCAGCGGCACCGGATCCTCACCCAGGTCTCCGGCGACCACCTGGAGGTCATCAAGCTGATCCCGCCGCTCGTCGTCGGCGAGAAGGAAGTGGACCGGTTCGTCGACGCCTTCACCGACGTCATGGACGACGCGCACAGCGGCAGCGGGCTGATGTGGGACTTCAGCAAGACGCTGGTGAAGCAGGCGGTGGCGAACCGCTGACCCGGTCCCTCGTGGCGGTTTGCCTCTGAGGCAAGAAAATTGCCGCAGAGGCAAATCTGGGGCTCAATGGAGTCATGAGCTCCCCGGAAGCCTTCACGGAGCTGCCCTCGGTGGCTCCCCAGCTTCGCGCACTGCGCCGACGTGCCTCCCTGACCCTGGAGGCCGCGGCCGCCGCCGCGGGGCTGTCGCCCGCCCATCTGTCCCGCCTGGAGACCGGGCAGCGCCAGCCTTCGCTGCCGATGCTGCTCGCGCTCGCCCGCATCTACGGTACGACGGTCTCGGAGCTGCTCGGTGAGACGGTCGCCGAACGGGACTCCGTGGTGCGCGCCGCCGACATGGAACCCACCGCGGCGGGCGGATGGACCTACTACCAGGCGGGCGCGTCCGGCCGCGGCATGCAGGCCCTGCGGGTGCGGGTGCCGCACGGCTCCCAGGGCGACATCGTGCGGGTGCATCCCGGCGAGGAATGGCTCTACGTCCTGCACGGACGGCTGCGCCTGCGCCTCGGCGACACCACGCACCTGCTCGGTCCGGGCGACAGCGCCCACTTCGACTCGCTGACCCCGCACCGCATCGCCGCCCAGGACCCCGACGGAGTCGAGCTCCTGTTCGTCCACACCCTGTTGCAGAGTCCCACGGCCACCCTGTGCCTGGGCCCCACCCCTGGAGAGATGCCATGAGTGACATGGAGGAGAAGTTCCCCCGCGCCCTGTGGGTGCGCCTGCTCATCTACCTGGCGGCCGGCCACGTCTTCGCGGCCTTCCTCTACCTGCTCTTCGAGGTGGGAGCCGGGCAGTAGGGGCCGTACGACTCAGTCGAGCAGGCGCTCCCGCAGCCGCTCGCGGATCTCGGGGGTGAGACCGAGGCCCTCCTCCAGGTAGGCGTCGACGCTGCCCCAGGTCTCCTCGATGGTCTCCAGGGCAGCCGTCAGATACTCGGCGCGCGCTTCGAACAGCGGGCTGAGCAGCTCCATGACCTCGGGGGAGTAGGCGTCGGCGGAGGTGCTGGTGCGGCGGACCTTGTAGCGGCGGTGCTTGGCGTTCGACTCCAGGTAGTCGGCGACGATCGCCTCGCGCTCCACGCCCAGCGCGAGCAGGGTCACCGCAATCGACAGGCCCGCGCGGTCCTTGCCGGCCGCGCAGTGCAGGAGGGCAGGGACGCTGTCCTCGGCGAGCGAGTGGAGCACCTGGGAGTGCTCGGCGGTGCGTTCCTTGATCATCGTGCGGTAGGAGTTGGTCATCCGCGCCGCGGCCTTGCCGTCGCCGAGCAGCTCACGCAGCTGCTCGATGTCACCGTCCCGGACCATCTTCCAGAACCAGGTGCCCTCCGCCGGGTCGCTCAGCGGCAGGTTCACATTGGTGACCCCGGGCAGGTCGACGTCCGGGCCCTCCAGCTTCTGGTCCGCCGAATTGCGGAAGTCGAAGATCGTGTGCAGGCCGAGCGAGGACAGGAAGGCCGCGTCGTCCTCGGTGGCGTGCGCGAGGTGGCCGCTGCGGAACAGCACTCCGTACCGCACCCGCCGTCCGTCGGTCGTCGGCAGTCCGCCCACATCGCGGAAGTTGCGGACACCGGCGAGTTCGGGTTCGGTCGACGGAATCTGCTGCGTCACGGGGGCTCCTCCCAGCCGGGCACCGCCGACGCTGCTCGTCGACGGGCACCTCTCGACGATACGACACGGGTTCCTGCGGCGATGAGTTGTCCACAGGCCCCGACATCACGGGCAATCAGTTGTCCACAGGCGTTGCAGCAGGGGCCCGTGGCCGCTGATGATGTTGGTGCCTGAGCGCACCTGTTGGCACCTGTTCGAACCTGTGAGGGGCACCATGCTGGAGATCGCCGAGAACGGCCGTACGTGGATTCTGTCCGGGCCGGCCAGCAGTTACGCCCTGCACCTCACCGCCGAGGGCGAGCTGCTGCACCTGCACTGGGGCCCGCGCATCGCCCTGGCCGACGCCGAGGCGCTCGCCGTGCGCCCGCTGCCGGACTACTGGCCCTTCGAGTCCCCGCTCGACGGGCGCGAGGAGTACCCGGTCGAGGGCGGCCCCCGCTTCACCCGGCCCGCCCTGTCCGTGCGCACCGACGAGCGGCGCGGCACCGAGTGGACCTTCGAGGCCCACGACACCGAGGGCGACGAGCTGCGACTGCGGTTTCGCGACGGCAGCCTGGTCATCACGCTGCACTACCGGATGCGCCACGACGTCCTGGAGCGCTGGGTGACCCTGGACAACCAGGGTCAGGACCCCGTCGAGCTGCTCCGCGCCGACTCCGCGACCTGGACCCTGCCCGACCGCGAGGACGGCTGGCGGCTCTCCCAGCTGCACGGCCGCTGGGCCGCCGAGTCCCTGCTCACCCAGGCCCCGCTCACCTACGGCGAGAAGGTCATCGGCAGCCGCCGCGGCCACACCGGGCACCAGCACCTGCCCTGGGTCGCGCTCGACACCGACGCCACCGAGGAGCGCGGCGAGGTCTACGGCGTCGCCCTCGGCTGGTCGGGGTCCTGGCGGATCGCGGTCGCCCAACTCCCCGACGCGCGCGTGCAGATCACCGGCGGCGCCGGCTACGACGAGTCCGGCCTGCTGAGCCTGGCCGGGGGCGAGTCCTTCACGACCCCCGTCTTCGCCGGACTCTGGAGCGACGGCGGCTTCGGCGGCGCGAGCCGGGCCTGGCACGCCTGGCAGCGGGCGTACGTCATCCCGGACGCCGACCAGGACAGGCCCGTGCTGTTCAACTCCTGGGAGGCCACCAACTTCGACATCTCCGAGGAGCAGCAGGGCACCCTCGCCCGGCGGGCCGCCGCGGTCGGTGTCGAGCTGTTCGTGGTCGACGACGGCTGGTTCGGCGCCCGCACCAGCGACCGCGCCGGGCTCGGCGACTGGGCCCCCAACCCGGACCGCTTCCCCGCCGGCCTCAAGCCGCTCGGCGACTACGTGCACGCGCTCGGCATGCAGTTCGGCATCTGGGTCGAGCCGGAGATGGTCAACCCGGACAGCGAGCTGTACCGCGCCCACCCGGACTGGGTGCAGTACCAAGCGGGACGAAAGCGGACGGAGTTCCGCAATCAGCTCGTACTGAACCTGGCGCGCGAGGACGTCCAGGAGTACCTGTGGGAGCAGCTCGACGCACTGCTCTCGAGCGCCCCGATCGACTACGTCAAGTGGGACTTCAACCGCTGCTTCACCGACGCGGGCTGGCCCGGCGACCCCTACCCGCAGCGCCTGTGGGTGGACCACGTGCACGGCTTCTACGCCCTGCTGGACCGGTTGCGCGCGGCCCACCCCGGTGTCGCCTTCGAGTCCTGCTCGGGCGGCGGCGGCCGGATCGACCTCGGGGTGCTGAGCCGCACCGACCAGGTGTGGACCTCGGACAACACCGACCCGCTCGACCGTCTCGCCATCCAGCACGGCTTCAGTCAGATCCACCCCGCGCGCGTGATGGCCGCCTGGGTCACCGACAGCCCCAACACCCAGCTCAACGACCGGGTGAGCTCGCTGCGGTTCCGGTTCGTGAGCTCCATGGCCGGGGTACTCGGGGTCGGCGGCGACCTGACGGAGTGGACCGAGGAGGAGCTCGCCGAGGCCCGCCGCTGGGTGGACCTCTACAAGGAGATCCGGCCCCTGGTGCAGCACGGCGAGCTCCACCGGCTGCGGCCACCGCGGGGCGGGCTGAGCGCGGTGCAGTACGTCCGCGGGGACGAGACGGTCGTGCTCGCCTGGCTTCAGGCCCAGCACTACGGGGAACCGGTACCGGCGGTGCGGCTGCGCGCACTGGACCCGACGGCGTCGTACGAATGCCTCGAAACGGGCGAAGTTCACCGAGGGGCCGTATTGCTGCATCACGGACTTCGCACCGGTTTGCGGGGCGACCTGGATGCGACAGTTCTCCGGCTGCGCCGCATCTAAGGCTTCTGTCCGAATTGCTGGATTCTTTCCAACTCCTTCCGGAGTGTGGGGTCCTGTGAATTCGTGACGTGAGGAGCGTCATATCGGTGACGGTGCGTCGCCCGTCATGTTCACGTAATTCGTGTGGTTTTCAAGGGGCTTTGTGTCGGGGGCGGGCGTCTGATTCACGCAGGGTGACCGGTAATTCCCATAAGGGATCAACAGGAATGCATGCGCGGGGAACTGCTCACTTGTCCCTTTGCGTCTTGCTCGTTTACGTTCGCCACCGATCCGGTCGGACGCCCAATCCTGCCGCCGAACGGATTCCGCACACACTCACCCGTGCACGGCAGGAGCGGGGGACCCACAGGCAGTACCGCCTGTTCCGGTCTCCGGAACAGGCTTGGGGTTTAGTCGCGTCCCGACGCGGCCGGGCATCTCCAGCTCGCACCCGACAGCTCACCTCGCAGGCGCCGGAGAGGAATTCGTCATGCCCGCGAAGGGTAAGCACCGCCGTCCGAAGTCCCAGCGCTTCACCCGCTCGATCGCCGTCGCCGGTACCGGGGGTGCCGCGCTCGCCCTCCCGCTCATGGGGGCCACCGGCGCTCACGCCGCCACCGCGCAGTCCGTGCCGCAAAAGGCCGTTCAGTCCCTTCCGGTCACGCAGAAGGCCGCCGGAAATCCGGCCGAAAAGACCGCCAAGAAGGACACCGCGAAGGTCTCGACCGTGCGCACCTATTCGGTGCGTGTCGGCGACTGTCTTTCGAAGATCGCCGACGAGCAGAATGTCGCCGGCGGCTGGAAGAAGCTCTACGCCGACAACCGTGAGGCCGTCGGTGACGACCCCTCGCTGATCCACCCCGGCCTGAAGCTGTCGATCGGCAAGAAGGCGACCACGGGCCCGACGAAGACCGGGTCCTCGGCCAAGTCGTCCTCCTCGAAGCCGTCTTCCGCGAAGGTGGAGAAGGCGGAGGCGAAGTCGTCGAAGTCGACGGCCGCGACCCAGAGCTCCGACACCAGCTCCAGCGGCTACACCCTCCCGGTCAGCGGTGCCACCATCGGCACCGGTTACCGCGTGGCGGGCGCCATGTGGTCCAGCGGTTACCACACCGGAGTCGACTTCGTCGTCCCGACCGGCACCTCGCTGAAGGCCGTCGCCGCGGGCACGGTCGTCTCCGCGGGCTGGGGCGGCGCCTACGGCAACCAGGTCGTCATCAAGCTGAACGACGGCTACTACGCCCAGTACGCCCACCTCTCGCAGCTCTCCGTCTCGGCCGGCCAGACCGTGACCGAGGGCCAGCAGATCGGCCTCTCCGGCGCCACCGGCAACGTGACAGGACCGCACCTGCACTTCGAGATCCGCACCACGCCGGACTACGGCTCGGACGTGGACCCGGTCGCCTACCTCCGCTCGAAGGGCGTCGCCGTCGGCTGACCCCGCCCCTGTGCCACCGAAGGCCGGACCCCGATCCCCGGGTCCGGCCTTCGGTGTTTCCCGCCGACAGCCCCCGCACGGGTGTTTGCGCCTTCATGATCACTTCATTGCGTTCTTGTGGCAGGGGTGCTCAGAGCGTCGACAGGGAGGGGAAGGTGGGGACACAGTGAACTCCGTTGTTGCGCAAGCGCTTTCTACGGCCTTCGGAGGTCACCGTGCCCGGCGTCGACCGACGCACCGTCTTCAAGGGCGCCGCAGCCGCGGCCGCCCTCACCCAGTTCTCCTGGGCGCAGTCCCGCTCCGCCGCCGCGGTGGCCGGTGACGACGACACCGAACTCCACTGGCTGGAGGGGCGGCCCGACGTCCACGCCGGTGCCACCTGGGGCGTGCCGTGGGCGCGCGGCACCCACCGCCCGGAGCAGCGGTTCCGGCTCGCCACCTCGGGCGGCGACGAGGTCCCGGTGCAGAGCTGGGCCACCGCCTACTGGCCCGACGGCTCGGTGAAGTGGACCGCGCACGCCATCGCCCCCGACGCGCCGCGGGCCGACCGCTATCTGCTGAGCGCGGGCAGTCCGGCCGTGCCCGCCCACCGCGTCACCGTCGGCCGGGGCAGCGGCGGCCGGATCGAGGTGTCGACCGGCGTGATCACCGCCGTCTTCGGGACCAAGGGCTCCGACACCGTCGTACGCGGCATCCGGCGCGGCACGACCGAGATCGCCCGCGACGGACGGCTGGTGGCACTGCGCCAGGACTCCGTGCGCGAGGGCGCGGACCTCGACAGCTTCGCGGGCCGGATCGAGAAGATCACCGTCGAGCAGGACGGACCCGTCCGTGCCGTGATCCGGGTCGAAGGGCGGCACCGGCACGGCGGCAGGGCCTGGCTGCCGTTCGTACTGCGGTTCGCCTTCTTCGCCGGTGCGGAGTCCTTCCGCCTGGTGCACACCTTCGTCTGGGACGGCGAGCAGCGGCCCGGCTCCGACCAGGGCGACTTCCTGCGCGGACTCGGCGTCCGCTTCACCGTGCCGCTGAGCGATCAGCCCTACGACCGCCATGTGCGGTTCGCCGACTCGGGCGGCGGCCTGTTCAGCGAGGCCGTCCAGGGAATCACCGGGCTGCGGCGCGACCCGGGCGCGGCGGTGCGGGCCGCACAGATCGCGGGCGAACGGCTCCCCGACACCGCCACGTGGGACACCCGGGTGGCGAGCCGGCTCGCGTACATCCCGCGCTGGGGCGACTACACGCTCACCCAGCCGACCGCCGACGGCTACCAGATCCGCAAGCGCACCACGGCGGGCTACGGCTGGATCCCGGCCGCGGCCGGACAGCGCGCGGCCGGCTTCGGCTACGTCGGCGGCGCGAGCGGCGGACTCTCCTTCGGCCTGCGGGACTTCTGGCAGCGCCACCCCGCCCAACTCGACGTGCGCGGCGCCGAGTCCACGGCCGCCGAGGTCACCCTCTGGCTCTACTCACCCGAGGCCCAACCACTCGACCTGCGCTTCTACCACGACGGCCTCGGCCAGGACACCTACGAGGAACAGTCCGACGGCGGCCTGGAGATCACGTACGAGGACTACGAGCCGGGCTTCGGCACCCCGTACGGCATCGCCCGCACCACCGAACTGACCTTCTGGGCCCTGGAGAAGACCCCGCCCGCCGAGGTCCTGGCCGCCCAGGCGAAGGCGGTGGCCGCTCCTCCGCTGCTCGCCGCCACTCCCCAACGGCTGCGCTCGGCAGGTGTGTTCGGCGACTGGGCGCCCGTGGACCGCTCCTCGAAGGCCCGCTCGGTGATCGAGGACCACCTCGACGACCTGTTCGCCTACTACCGCGACCAGCGCGAGGAGCGCCGCTGGTACGGCTTCCTCGACTACGGCGACGTCCAGCACACCTACGACGACGACCGGCACGTCTGGCGCTACGACGTCGGCGGATTCGCCTGGGACAACTCGGAGTTGGGCACCGACCTCTGGCTCTGGTACCACTTCCTGCGGACCGGCTCCCCGGAGGTCTTCCGGTTCGCGGAGGCGATGACCCGGCACACCGGCGAGGTCGACGTCTACCACCTGGGCAAGTGGGCGGGCCTGGGCACCCGGCACGGCGTGCAGCACTGGGCGGACAGCGCCAAGCAGGTCCGCATCTCCACGGCCGCCAACCGCCGCTTCCACTACTACCTCACCGGCGACGAGCGCACCGGGGACCTGCTGAGCGAACTCGCCGACGTGGAGCTGACGTTCCTGGAGGTCGACCCGCAGCGCAAGGTCCGCACCGACGGCTACGAGCCCGGTGACCGGCACGCCCTGTCGGTCGGCTTCGGCACCGACTGGGGCGGGATCTCGGCTGCCTGGCTCACCGAATGGGAGCGGGGCGGTCCGGGCGCGGCCCGGGCGAAGGCCAAGCTCGTCAACTCGCTGCGGACCATCGCCGCACAGCCCAACGGCTTCTTCACGGGGGCGGGTCTGCTCGACGCCGACACCGGGAAGTTCGCCGTGACGACCGACACGGCCGTCAACGTGTCCCATCTCGGTGCCGTCTTCGGCCTCGTCGAGACCAACAGCGAGATCGTCTCGTTGCTGGGCGAGGAGGAACCGGAGTTCCGGACGGCCTGGCTGAACTACGCGCAGTACTACAACGCCACCGACGCCCAGAAGCGCCAACTCACCGGCTCCACCTGGAAGTCGGCGCTCCCGGCCGCACATTCGCGCATCACCGCGTACGCGGCCCAGCGCAAGGACGACCCGACGCTCGCCACGCGCGCGTGGAAGGAGTTCTTCACCGGCAGCGACACCTACTTCCCGTCCAACGACTGGAACCCGGTCACGATCAAGACTCCGGCGGTCCTGCGCACCACGCGGGAGATCCCCTGGATCTCCACCAACTCCTCCGCCCAGTGGGCCCTCGCGGCGATCCAGAACCTGGCCCTGATCGGAGACCGGATCCCGTCATGAGACGCACCCTCGCGACCGCGGCCACCGTCGCGGGTCTGCTCGCCGGCGCGGTGCCGCCCGCCCTCGCGTCCGGCGCCCAGACCGTCGTACGGCCCGACGACCGGCGTATCGCTTACGAGGGGCACTGGAGCCGGACCGCCGAAGCCGCCGTCACCGTCAACTCCGGCTCCCGGCTGCGGTTCCGCTTCACCGGCCCGTCCGTCCACGCCCTCTTCGACGTCTCGTCCGTCACCGTCCCCGCGCAGATCTACGTGTCGATCGACGGCGGCCCCGAGCAGCTGCACTCCGTCGACCGGGCAGATCTGGCGATCACGGCGGCCGGCGGCGGGCCGCACTCCGTCGAGATCTCCGTCAAGGACGTCTTCTCGCGGGTCAACCGGTGGGTCCCGCCACTGGAGACCGGGGTGGCGCTGACGGGTATCCGGGGTCACCTGCTGCCACAACCCCCCGTCAAGAAGCGTGAATTGGCGTTCTACGGTGACTCGATCACCCAGGGCGTGATGGCCCTGTGCGAGGTCAACACCTCGGACTGCGCGGACGGTACGGCCGCCTACCCCACGCTGGTCGCCGACGCCCTGCACGCCTCGCTCACCCAGGTCGGCTTCGGACGGCAGGGAGTGATCCAGACCGGCAACGGGGGCGTTCCCGCCGCGTCCGACGCGTACGGCTGGAACTACGCGGGCTCCAGGGCCGATTCGGACCGCCGGGCCGATGTGATCGTGGTGAACCAGGGCACCAACGACGCCACGTTCGGCTCCGCCGAGTTCCGTGCCGCCTACCGCGCCTATCTGACCCGGCTCCGGGCCGGCGCACCGCACGCCCGCATCCTCGCCCTGCGCCCCTTCGACGGCAGCCATGCCGCCGACATAGCGGTCGTCGTCGACGAACTCGCGGACCGGCGCGTCGAGTTCGTCGACACCACAGGCTGGCTCGACGCCACGCGGGGCGACTTCAACGGCACGGTCCATCCCAGTGCCCAGGGCCACCGCAGGGTGGCCGAACGGTTGATCGGCCTCATCGCGAAGGAGCACACCGAAACGACGAGGCAGCATCCCGAATCCTCGAAGCAGCATCCCGAATTTTCGAAGCAGGCCCCCGAAAGGAGCCCCCTGACATGACGACCACCCGCAGAGCCTTCGGAGCCCTCGCCGCAGGTGCCGCCCTGGCCGCCCTCGGCCCCGCGGCGGACGCGAGCGCCTCGCCCCGCCACCGCCGCCTCATCGCCCACGACGACTTCCGCCACGGCCTCCGACAGTGGGCCGTCGAGCTGGAACAGGGCGGCACGGTCACCGCGAAGCGGGGGACCCTGGAGGTCGACGTGCCCGCCGGCGCGACGATCTGGTTCAAGCAGCCGCTCGCAGGGCCGTACGTCATCGAGTACACCGCCACACCGGTCTCCGAGGGCGGGGTCAACGACCGCGTCTCCGACCTGAACAACTTCTGGAACGCGATCGACGTCCGGTCCCCGCGGAACATCTTCGCCACGCAGCGTGGCGGGGCGCTCGCCGAGTACGACTACCTCAAGACGTACTACGTCGGCTACGGCGCCAACACCAACACCACGACCCGACTGCGCCGCTATGTCGGCGAGGCCGGCGCGCGGCCGCTGATCTACGACTACACCGAGCCGCTGCTCGTCGCGAACCGGCCGAACCGGGTGCGCATCGTCTCCGACGGCTCCGGGGTGAAGTGGTGGAACAACGGGCGGCTCGTCTTCGACTACGCCGACCCGGCGCCGTACACGAGTGGGCACTTCGCGTTCCGGACCACCTGGAGCCACTTCCGGATCAACGACTTCCGGGTATGGCGATCGCAGCGTCAACAGCCGTGACGAGAGACCTATTCCTTGTTTGGCGAACACTTTAGGAGTGGCTTATCTCACCGCCCGTCAAGCCCTTCCTACGGTCGCGTAGGTCACATTCGAAGGTGAATCATGAATGTCTGTGGCAGACGATTCGAAGAATGACAGCAGATCAGTGATCGGGTCGTACGTGGCGGTGGGGGACAGCTTCACCGAGGGCGTCGGCGACCCCGGCCCCGACGGGGCGTTCGTCGGCTGGGCCGACCGGTTCGCGGTGCTTCTCGCGGACCGGCGGCCCGAGGGCGACTTCAGGTACAGCAATCTCGCCGTGCGCGGGAAGCTGCTCGACCAGATCGTCGAGGACCAGCTCCCGCAGGCCGTGGAACTGGCACCGGACCTGGTGTCCTTCTGCGCCGGCGGCAACGACATCATCCGGCCCGGTACCGACCCCGACGAGGTCGCCGAGCGCTTCGAGCGGGCGGTCGCCCGGCTCAGCGAGGCGTGCGGCACCGTCATGGTGACCACCGGCTTCGACACCCGTGGCGTGCCCGTGCTCAAGCACCTGCGCGGCAAGATCGCCACGTACAACGGGCATGTGCGGGCCATCGCCGACCGGTACGGGTGCCCGGTGCTCGACCTGTGGTCCCTGAAGACGATCCAGGACCGGCGGGCCTGGGACGGCGACCGGCTGCACCTGTCCCCGGAGGGCCACACGCGTGTGGCGCTGCGCGCGGGCCAGGTCCTCGGCCTCGAGGTCCCGGCCGACCCGGACCAGGCGTGGCCGCCGCTGCCGCCCCGCGGACCGCTGGACGTGCGGCGGGACGACGTCCACTGGGCACGGGAGTACCTGGTGCCGTGGATCGGCCGCCGACTGCGGGGGGAGTCCTCCGGCGACCATGTGACGGCCAAGGGCGTGCTGTCACCGGACGACATCAAGACCCGGATCGCTTCGGTGGCCTGAGGGGATCTGGAGGGGGTTCCCTTCGAGGCCGGGCTGCGGTCAAGGCGTGCTACGGCCAGGCCGGGCTACGTCGTCAACGCGCCCCGGTCCACGCCCAGTTCGCGGGCGAGGGCCTCGTCCACCCACTCCTGGGCCCGGGTCCGGGGGACCGCTCCGGCGTAGGACGTCAGCTGTACGGCGAGGCCGTCCAGGAGGGCGGTCAGGCGCAGGGCCGCGGCCGCCGGGTCCGGGCAGTGGAACTCGCCCGCCGTGACGCCCTCGGTGATCACCTCGGCCAGCGCCGCCTTCCAGCGCCGGTCGAGGTCGCGGGTGACCTCCTGGAGGGCCGGCTCGCGCAGCGCCACCGCCCAGCCCTCGATCCACAGCCGCCAGCCCTTGGCCTGGCCCGTCGGGGCGTACCAGCGCACGGCCGAGCGCAGCCGGCGCAGGGCGCTGGTACGGCGGCCGAGGAGCTTGCGCAGGTGCGCCAGATCCGCTTCGGCGGCATGGGTGAAGGCAGCCGCGACCAGCTTCTCCTTCGTCGAGAAGTGATACAGCACCAGGGCGTTGCTCACCCCGAGCGCCGAGGCCACGTCGGCGATCCTGACGGCCGCCACGCCCCGCGCCTCGATCTGCTCGATCGCCGCCCGCAGCAGCTCCTCGCGCCGCTCGGCCACTGTCAACCGCACTCTCGCCACAAGGTCACCCTAATCCGTCGCCCGGGGTGTCACCGCCCGGCCGGGTCGGGGTCAGCGGTACCAGCCGAACCGCTCCGCGATCACCGGCAACCGGTCCGCGACCAGCGCGTGCGCGGCGGCGCGCGGCGAGATGCCGTCCGTCTCCGCCCGCGCCAGCAACTGCTCGACCAGGGCGCGCATGGAACGCCGTAGGTGTGCGAAGGCCTCGTCCGCGTCCGCGCCGATGTCACCGAACAGGGTCCACCACCACCAGGCGTTCGTCCCGGAGTTGACCACCACGTCCGGCAGCACGGTGATCCCGCGCGCGGCCAGCATCGCCTCCGCCGCGGGCAGGACGGGCATGTTGGCCGCCTCGACGATCCAACGGGCCCGGATCCGCGCCTGGTTGCCGGTGTCGACCGTGTAGGAGACCGCCGCGGGCACCAGCACCTCCGCGTCGACCGACAGCCAGGCGTCGCCGGGCAGCTCGCGGTCGGCGGGGCGCAGCACCGAGCGGTCCACGGTGCCGTAGGAGTCCCGGGCGGCGAGCAGTGCCTCGACGTCGAGGCCGGCGGGGTTGAAGACCGTGCCCTTGATGTCGGCGACGGCCACCACGGTGAGCCCCGCGCGCGTGAGGAAGCGGGCCGTGGCCCCGCCCATGGTGCCGAGCCCCTGAACGGCCACGCGCGTGCCCGCGTACGGCACCCCGGCCCGGTCCAGGGCCGTGAGCACCGACTCGGCGACCCCGCAGCCGCCCGCCAGTTCGTCGAGGCCGATGCCGTCCACCTCGACGGCGAAGGCGTCCGCGAGCCGCCGCCGGGCCGCGGCCTCGTCGTCGAGCAGCGGGTACACCGCCTGGATCGAGGAGACCAGGCCCGCCTCCGCGGCCGCCCGGTCCACCAGGTCCTGGCTGAGACCGAGGTCCTCGCCGGTCGTCCACAGACTCTCGACGTACGGCCGCATGGCGCGCAGGTAGCGCACGAGGAGGCCGTACGCCTCCGGGTCCCGGGGGTCGCAGTCGATACCGCCCTTCGCGCCGCCCAGCGGGACGTAGCGCGCGGCGGGGTCGTAGTGCAGGGCTTCCTTCATGGTCATGCCCCGGGCGAGTCCGGTGACCTCGTCCAGCGTGCAGCCCGGGCGCATCCGCAGACCGCCGCTGGCGACGCCCCGCACCAGCCGGTCGACGACCAGGAAGCCGTGGCGGCCGGTGACGTGGTCGGTCCAGGTGAGCGACAGCAGGGGGGTGGTCACACGGGCTCCGGGGGCGGCGGCGGGTTACTGAATGATCAGTCAGTATTGGCATCGGGGTCCGCCCTGTCAACGTGAACCCGTCCCACGGCGTCCTTACGCATGTGACCGGGTAGACCCCGGCTCTGTCAGCGGGGCGGACCATAATGGATGCCTCAGCTTCGCCACATGGAGGTACCGTGACCGGTTTCCGTTCCCTGAGCTCCGGGCTCCGCGCGGTGCAGCCCGCGGCCTTCGGTGCGGACCCGAGCGGTGAGCGCATGGCGCGCATCCGCAGATCCCCCCACTTCAAGGACGGCGTCTTCCAGAACCCCGGCGGACAGCCCACGCGGGTCCGCCCCGACGCGTCGCCGCTGGACTTCGCCAAGGTCTTCTTCGACGGCGACAGCCGGCCCCGGCGGGCTCCCGAAGGCCGGATCCCGGTGCACCCCACGACACTCGCCGACCTGTCCAAGCCGCCGGCCACCGGACTGCGGCTGACCTGGATGGGCCACTCCAGCGTGCTCGCCGAGATCGACGGCAGGCGGGTGCTGTTCGACCCCGTCTGGGGTGAGCGGTGCTCCCCCTTCCCCTTCGCCGGGCCCAAGCGGCTGCACCCCGTGCCGCTGCCGATCGCCGCGATCGGACCGGTCGACGTGGTCGTGATCTCCCACGACCACTACGACCACCTGGACATGCCCACGATCAAGGCACTCGCCGGGACGGACACCGTCTTCGCCGTGCCGCTCGGGGTCGGAGCGCACCTGGAGCACTGGGGCGTGCCCGCGGACCGGCTGCGCGAGCTGGACTGGCACGAGTCCACGCAGGTCGCCGGGCTGACGCTGACGGCCACACCGGCCCGGCACTTCTGCGGGCGCGGACTGCGGAACACCCAGCACACGCTGTGGGCGTCCTGGGTCGTCTCCAGTGCGGAGCACCGGGTGTACCACAGCGGTGACACCGGGTACTTCGACGGCTTCAAGGACATCGGCGCGGCCTTCGGGCCCTTCGACGCCACGATGATCCAGCTCGGTGCGTACTCGGAATTCTGGCCGGACATCCACATGACCCCCGACGAGGCGCTGCGGTCCCATCTGGACCTGCAGGGCGGGGACGCGGGGCGGGGGGTGTTGCTGCCGATTCACTGGGGGACGTTCAATCTCGCGACGCATCCGTGGGCGGAGCCGGCTGAGCAGACGATGCTGCTGGCGCACAAGGCCGGGGTCGCGATGGCTTCGCCGCGGCCGGGGGAGCCGTTCGAGCCGGGGGCGGTTCCGGTGGTGGATCCCTGGTGGCGGGCGGTGGCGAAGGCGCCGGCCGGGGGGTGGGAGGCGTTGCCCACGGCCACGGGGGAACCGGAGGCTGTGCTTGAGGGCTGACGGCTGAGCGTTGCTTGTCGGGCGCTGTGCGTTGGGGCATGGGGTGTCGGGTGGTCGCGGCGGGGCGAGGGTTCCGTTGGGGGCGCGCGGCACCCCTTTTTGTGCGTTTCTCGTGGCGTGTGGGTCGTGGCGTGGGGGCCGTGGCGGTCAGGGGTGACGGACACGTTCAGTGACGGTGGGGAAGGCTTGGGCCAATGGTCCGAAGGGGCTTCCGTGGGTGGTCGTACGCGATAAAGCGGCTGATGTGATGACCGACGCGCCCGGGCGTCCTGAGGCCTCGTCGTGTGTTCGTGAACTCTTCTGACCAGGGCTGATCGGTAATCACTCGTTCGGGGGCGCCCCGCCGGTCGGCTTGTCGCTCTGTCGTGCGAGGGCTCATACCAGAGTGGGACGCTCCCCGGGGGACTTTGTCAACTGCCGCTCGCACATGATGCGTTGGCGACTACTGTGAGTGTCCGCCGGGCGACGAGGGGTTGAAGTATTCGGTTCTCTCGACCGGTACGCCACGACGCATGCCCACGGCAGACCGCCGCGGGGGCGGGGAGGAGGGAGGGGACGCGCCGGTGACCGACGAACGCGCCGCCGCACCCACCCCGACACCCCCTGCCCGGCAGCCCGCAGGGGCGCGCGCCGCGGCCCGCCGGCCCGGGCGGGTCAGCCCGGGGCCCTCCGGCCATCAGGACCGACGGACCAGCACAAGGACACCGATGTCTCACCTCCGTGCACCGGCCGCGCGCGCAGACCGCCGTGAGGGCGGGCGGCACGGGCGGCAGGTCGCCCGCCCCGCACCCTCGCTGCCGGAGACGCACATACGGCCGCAGTTGTTGCGGCTGGCCGTGCTCCCGCCGATCGCGGTCGCCCTCAGCGGCTGCGCGGCCGTCCTGTTCACCGTCCGCTCCACCGGAGCCCGCCCCAGCCTTGTCCTGTGGGGCGTCCTCGGCGGCGCGGTCTCGGTCACGCTCGCGGGCATCCTGATCGCCGCGGTGGCGGCCGACCGAGCCGCGAAGACGGTGAGCGACCGGGTGGGCGCGCTGCGCCGCAGCAGCGCGCGCAGCGAGGCCGAACTGCGGACGCTGGTCGAGGGGTTGCGGCGCGGGGAGGTCCCGCCGGGGCGGGGTCCGCGCAGCGGTCCGCCCGACGACGCCGACGACTTCGAACTGCTCGCCGCCGACCTTGCACGGGCGCACGACGGTGCCGTCACCGCCGTCGTCCAGGCCGCCCAGCTCTCCAGCCAGGCGGGCAGCGAACAGAAGCTGGAGGTGTTCGTCAACCTCGCGCGGCGGCTTCAGTCGCTGGTGCACCGGGAGATCTCGATCCTCGACGAGCTGGAGAACGAGATCGAGGATCCCGACCTGCTCAAGGGGCTCTTCCACGTCGACCACCTCGCGACCCGGATCCGGCGGCACGCCGAGAACCTCGCGGTGCTCGGCGGCGCCGTCTCGCGTCGGCAGTGGAGCAACCCCGTCTCCATGACCGAGGTGCTGCGCTCGGCGATCGCCGAGGTCGAGCAGTACTCGCGGGTCAAACTGGTGCCGCCGATCGACGGCACGCTGCGCGGGCACGCCGTCGCCGACGTCATCCATCTGCTGGCCGAACTCGTCGAGAACGCCACGGTGTTCTCGGCGCCGCACACCCAGGTGCTGCTGCGGGCCAACCTCGTGACGTCGGGGCTCGCGGTCGAGGTCGAGGACCGTGGGCTCGGTATGCCGGTCGCCGAACAGCACCGCATGAACGCGCTGTTGACGGACCCCGATCAGGTGAATGTGGCCAGCCTGCTGGCGGACGGCCGCATCGGGTTGTTCGTGGTGTCACAGCTCGCCAAGCGGCACGGGATCCATGTGCGGCTCCAGACCAACATCTACGGCGGGGTGCAGGCCGTTCTCGTCGTACCGCAGGCGTTGTTGGGGGCGGCGCCGGGGGCGGTGGGGGCGGGCGCGGATGCGCCCCCGCGGAGTCCGGGGCAGTCGCGGCCCGGTCCCGCGGCACGGCACCGGGGTGCACCCGCGGAGCCGCGTTCCGGGGGGGACCTGGGGCCACGGGATGGCCGGGGCGGCGCGGGGGCGAACCGCAACGGCCGTGTGATGCCGTCGGCGAGTGGTGGCGGGGCGGGGGCGCGGGGTGCGGTGAATGGACGGGGGGCGGTGGCTGATGCCGGGGCGGAGAGCGCGGGTGGTGGACCTGGGCGGGGTGGGCGTGCGTCGGGCGTTGGTGTGCGCGAGTCCGGGGCCGGGGGCGCCGGTGAGCGTGGGACAGGTGTGACCGGTGGTGTCGAGGGGGCGGCGGGGGACGGTGGTCGAGCGTCGGGTGGTGGTGGATCGGGACCAGGCGGGATCGGGTCGGCTGGGGGCGGCAACCGAGCTGCTCTGAATGGGGTCGGATCGTCGCCTGTTGGCAACGGAGCTTCACCGGACGGGAATTGGCGGTCGACGGACGGCAACGGTGTTGTGCCGGACGGTGTCGCGCTCCCGGTCGGTGGCGGCGGTGTTGTGCCGGACGGTGTCACACCCTCGACCGGTGGCTTCGCAGGGGGCACCGATCGGAACGGGCCGTCGGCCGGTGGAAGTGCGGCGGGCGCCAACCAGCAGGGGGTGTCGGCCGGTGGCAAGGCAGCAGGCGTCGATCGGACCGGGTTGTCGTCCGTTGGAAATGCAGCGGGCGTTGAGTGGACCGGGTCGTCCGGTGGTGGCAATGCGGCGGGCGGCAACCGGAACGGGTTGTCGGCCGGTGGTAGCGCCGTGGGATCCGACGAGACCCGGCTGTCGGTCGACGGCCACGCAGTCGACGCCAACAGGACCGGGGTGTCGGCCGGTGGTGACGGAGTGGGGGCCGACAGGGCCTCAGCTGGTGACAACCGGGCCATGGCCAACGGGGTCGGCGATGGGCGGGGCGGGGCGACGGGGCAGGGGGCTCGGTCCGGGCGGCCCGCGCCGTTGCCTGTGCGAGGGGCGCAGGCCCGGCGGCCCAATCCCGCCGAAGCCGTGCCCGGGATCAGGCCCGGCGATCGGCGGCTGGTCGCGGAGCATGTGGTCGCGCCTCCCACCCCGCGCACCGGGACCGTGCGGGGCACCATGGGCAAGCCCCAACTGCCCCGGCGTCGCGCCCAGGAGCACATCGTGCCCCAGCTGCGCGGCGGGCCCGCGCCCCGGCAGGACGCCGAGTACCTCGGCGGGCACGATCCGGGACTGATGGCGGCCTTCCAACGTGGCATCAGCCTCGCGGAAGCCCAACAGCACCTGGAAGCGGCGCCCGGCGAACCGGAACCGGCCATGCCTGCGGCTCCGCCCCACACGGAGTCCGCCCGCACCGACCCGTCGGCATCCAGCCACACGGGCCCGGCGCACACGGAGTCCGGTCACACCATGGAGGCCAGCCTCCCTAGCTCCGCGCATACGGCGTCCAGCCACATGGAGTCCGGTGCCCTGGGCCCGGCGCACACAGCGGGCGGCCACATGGACTCCGGCGCCCTGGGTTCCGCGCACACAGCGGGCGGCCACATGGGGTCCGGTGCCCTGGGCTCCGCCCACACGGCCTCCGCCCACACGGCCTCCGCCCACACGGCCTCCGCCCACACGGCCTCCGCCCACACGGCCTCCGCCCACACGGCCTCCGCCCCCTTGGACTCGACGCCGCCCGTGGCCCACGCCCCCATGGAGACCTACAGCGGCACCGGCCCGTCCCGTACGGACAGCGTGGCCGCCCCGCTGCAGTCCCGGCCCGTTCCGGCCCCCGACCCCTCCGCCGCGTTCGACTTCGGTGAGGGCACGGGTCGTACGGCCGCCGCCGCACCCACGACAGAGTCCGCCGACATAGACGTAACCCCCATGGAGCGGCCCCACATATCCGACGTGCACGGCCTCGGACCCGACCGCACCAACCCCCGGCACGACGGGAGCGCACCCGCCGGATGACCGTCCCCGCGTTCACCCCACCCCCCAGCGCTCCCGCAGACCTTCGTACCTCAAGGAGTCGATCCACCATGGCGAGCGAAGCGCCGACCGGCCATGTATCCGACCTCGACTGGCTGATGAGCGGCCTCGTGCAGCGTGTGCCGCACACCAGCAGCGCGGTCCTGCTGTCCTGCGACGGGCTCGTGAAGTCGGTCCACGGCCTCGATGTGGACAGCGCCGACCACATGGCCGCCCTGGCCTCCGGCCTCTACTCCCTCGGCCGCAGCGCGGGCGCACGTTTCGGCGACGGCGGAGACGTCCGCCAGGTCGTCGTCGAACTCGACTCGACGCTGCTGTTCGTGACCACCGCCGGCTCCGGCACCTGTCTCGCCGTCCTGGCGGGACGCGAGGCCGACGCCGCCGTGCTCGGCTACGAGATGGCGATGCTCGTCAAGAGCGTCCGCCCCTACCTGGTGACCGCGCCCCGGCAGCATGCCGTCGAATCCCCGGCGATGAGGCCTTGAGCGTGGCGGCGGCCGGCGACGGGCCCTGGCTCGACGACGCGGCCGGGCGGCTGGTGCGGCCCTTCACGGTCAGCAACGGCCGCACCCGGCCGTCCATCGCGCTCGACCTCCTGTCGCACGTCCGGGCCACCGGAGTCACCCCCATCGGCTACCTCGGCCCCGAGCACGCACAGGCGCTCGACCTGTGCCGCGCGACCGTCTCGGTCGCCGAGGTCGCCGCCCATCTGAAGCTGCCGGCGGTGGTCACCAAGGTGCTCCTGTCCGACCTCGTCGACTGCGGGGCGCTGACCACCCAGCCCCCCGAGTTCACCCACAACCCGACTGACCGGGCTCTTCTGGAGGCAGTGCTCGATGGACTACGACGACAGCTCTGACCCCTTCCCCACCGCACTGAAGATCCTGGTGGCGGGAGGGTTCGGGGTAGGCAAGACGACCTTCGTGGGCGCGGTCAGCGAGATCGCCCCGCTCAGCACGGAGGAACTGCTCACCACGGTCAGCGCCGCGACCGACAGTCTCGACGGCATCGAGAACAAGGTCGAGACGACGGTGGCCATGGACTTCGGACGCATCACGCTCGATCCGGAACACGTGCTCTACCTGTTCGGTACGCCCGGGCAGGAGCGGTTCTGGTTCATGTGGGACGAGCTCTCCGAGGGCGCGCTCGGCGCGGTGATCCTCGCGGACACCCGTCGGCTGGAGGACTGCTTCGCGGCGGTCGACTTCTTCGAACAGCGCGGACTCGGGTTCATCGTCGCGATCAACGAGTTCGACGGCGGGTACCGCTACGACCCGGAGGAGGTCCGTGCCGCCATCGACCTGCCGCCGGAGATCCCGATCGTGCGCTGCGACGCCCGGATCTCCAGTTCGGGGGTGCAGACCCTGCTCACCCTCGTACGCCATCTCATCGCCCACAGCCCGGCGCCCGCGCCGAGCCATGGCGCCCACATGTGACCCCCGCACACACCGTCACGGAGCCGCATATGACCGACGTCCACAGCGACGGAAGCCGCCCATGAGCTACGACCCACCACGCCCGGCCGGTCGGCTGCTGCTCACCCCGGAGGACAAGGAGGCCCCGGACCGGGCGCGCCGGCTGCGCCTGCTGGGGCTCGGGGAGCAGCCGGAACCCGTGCTCGACGCCTTCGCCGAGCGGCTCGCCGAGCGCACGGGGGCGCCGTACGCGATGGTCAACTTCATCGGCGAGCAACGGCAGTTCTTCGCCGGTCTCAGGATTCCTGCGGCCCGGCCTCCCGCCCCGGCGGACGGTGCCGAGGCCAAGCCGGAAGTGGGCCGCTATATGGAGCGGGACCATGGGTTCTGCCCCCATGTGGTCGTCCGTCGCAAGGCGTTGGCCCTGGAGGACGTCCGCGACTACCCGCGCTTCGCCGGCAACCCGGTGGTCGACGAGTTCGGCATCCGGTCCTATCTGGGCGCACCGCTCATCGACTCCACCGGGATGGTCCTCGGCACGGTGTGCGTCGAGGACGTGGAGCCGCGGACCTGGGGGAAGTCCGGTCTCGAGACCATCAAGTCGTCGGCGGCCGAACTCGTGGCACGGCTGGAGCGGAGGGAGGCCGACGGGTTCCCGCTGTGAGCGGCACAGGGCGGTGAGCAGCACAAGGCGGTGAGCGTCAGACGCCCGTGAGCGTCAGACGCCCGTGACTTCACCCACCCGCGAGCGTCACGAGCCCGCGCCGCGTCACACCCCGCCGCGCCAGACGTTGTCGAAGGCGGAGCTCTCGATCGCCCGCCGTTGCCGTACGGCCTCCAGCTCCATCACCGCGTCCCCGACGGCGGCCAGCACGGTCGTGGCCGCCTCTCCGACGAGTTTCTCGTCGAACTCCGGTTCCTTGTCGTCGACCCCGGCCGCTGCTGCCAGGGCGGCGAGGACCGGCTCGCCCGACGCCCGGCGTTCCTCCGCGCCGCTGCGGGCCGGGGAGTCGACCGGCACCGTCCGCCCGGAGAGCAGCGGGAGGCGACCGCCGCGTCTGCGAGTGGTCAGTCCGATCTTCTCCAGGTCGTCGACGTAGGCCGCGGCGAGCTCGCTGCCCCGCCGCCACAGCCAGTCCTCCACCGTCTCGTAGGGCTCCTGCCGGACGAGCGACGTGGTGGCCTCGTCCAGCAGCCGGTCTCCCGTCGCCGCCTGCGGGCCCGGCACGATCCGGTCGTCGTCCAGGGCGATCGCCCCGGCGTCCACCAGGTCGAGCAACTCGGCCCCCGCGAGCGCGAGCGAGAGGTCACCCTGCTCCAGGGAGCGGTTGCGAGCCACCTCCAGAGCGACGATCGCGAGGTCCCGTGCGGTGGTCATGAGCGGCTCCAGGTCAGTCGGCCGGGTGCGGGGCGGGGGCGCGGGGACCGCGGTGCGCGAGCCTGGCACCCTCGGTCGATTCTCTCCGCGATCGGCCCACGATGACCATGCGATGCGGGAATCCGACCCACAGGACGACGGTCGCCGCGGCTGGGTCGAGCGACGGCGCCAGGAGGAGCGCCGATCGGCACCCGTCGTGGAGCGGCGGGGCGAGGATCGGCGAGCCGAGGGTGCGGCCGACGGAGTACCGGCGGTCAGCAGCGTGGCGGGACCCGGGAACCGTAGAGGGGCGCCATGGTCAGGGCGAGCGTGCAGACGCCGATGAAGCTGGCCAGGGCGGGCAGGGCGATGCCGACCCCCTGGATCAGCGGGGCCGTAAGCATCAGAAAGCAGCAGGCGGCGGCGCGACCAGCGGCGAGCTGGGCTGGGCGGGGGACCTCTGCTCGATCGCGGCGACCAGGAAGGTCCCGCTACGATGCATTCGGCGCGGGTGCAGCCGACGAACAGTGCCCGGAACCAGCGGCGGTCGCGCTGCCCGCCCTTCGAGCGTCGCCGGCCTCTCCCCCCGGCCGCCAGTGCGCCCGCTCCACGAGCGCCCCGGCCTCCAGCCCCCCCCGGACGGCTGCGCAGCCCCCAGGCGATCCGCACGCCCCGCCACACCGCCCCCCGTCCCAGGCCGCTCCCCGCCCAACGCCAAGCCCCGTCACCAGACCCCGAGTTGACCCGTCACCGCACCCCCCACCGCCAGGCGTGAAGCCAAGCTGTGGTGCCGCTTAAGAAATCCTCGATGGACCAGGACGGCGCCGTACGGCAGATTGCTGGGCGTTTCCACCCCTCGCACCCACAGGAGCCGTAGCGTGAAGGCGCTGGTCAAGGAGAGGGCCGAGCCCGGGCTCTGGCTCGCGGACGTCCCGGAGCCCGCCGTCGGACCCGGCGATGTGCTGATCAAGGTGCTGCGCACGGGGATCTGCGGCACCGATCTGCACATCCGGAACTGGGACGGCTGGGCGCAGCAGGCGATCCGCACCCCGCTCGTCCTCGGGCACGAGTTCGTCGGCGAGGTCGTCGAGACCGGGCGCGATGTCGCGGAGATCCAGGTCGGCGACCGGGTGAGCGGCGAGGGGCACCTCGTCTGCGGGAAGTGCCGCAACTGTCTTGCCGGTCGGCGGCACCTGTGCCGAGCCACGGTCGGGCTCGGCGTCGGCAGGGACGGGGCCTTCGCCGAGTACGTCGCCCTGCCGGCGGCCAATGTGTGGGTGCACCGGGTTCCCGTGGAACTCGACGTGGCCGCGATCTTCGACCCGTTCGGCAACGCCGTGCACACCGCACTGTCCTTCCCCCTGGTCGGCGAGGACGTGCTGATCACCGGGGCCGGTCCGATCGGTCTGATGGCGGCGGCCGTCGCCCGGCACGCTGGTGCCCGCAACGTCGTGATCACCGACGTCAGCGAGGAGCGCCTGGAGCTGGCCCGCAAGATCGGGGTGAGCCTCGCGCTCAACGTGGCGGAGGGGCAGATCGCAGACGGGCAGAGGGAGTTGGGGCTGCGCGAGGGCTTCGACATCGGCCTGGAGATGTCCGGGCGCCCCGAGGCGCTGCGCGACATGATCGCCAACATGACGCACGGCGGCCGGATCGCGATGCTGGGGCTGCCGGCCGCGGAGTTCCCCGTCGACTGGGCCCGGATCGTCACCTCGATGATCACCATCAAGGGCATCTACGGCCGTGAGATGTTCGAGACCTGGTACGCGATGTCGGTCCTCCTGGAGGGCGGACTCGACCTAGCCCCCGTGATCACCGGCCGCTACGGCCACCGCGACTTCGAGGCGGCGTTCGCCGACGCGGCGAGCGGCCGCGGCGGCAAGGTCATCCTCGACTGGACCAACTGACCAAGGGACCCACGATGTTCGACTCCGTGCGCGACGACCTGCGCGCCACCCTCGACGAGATCCGCGCCGCCGGACTGCACAAGCCCGAGCGCGTGATCGACACCCCGCAGTCCGCCACCGTGAACGTCTCCTCGGGAGGCCGTCCGGGCGAGGTCCTCAACTTCTGCGCCAACAACTACCTCGGCCTCGCCGACCACCCCGAGGTGGTCGCCGCCGCCCACGAGGCCCTGGACCGCTGGGGCTACGGCATGGCCTCGGTCCGTTTCATCTGCGGCACCCAGGAGGTGCACAAGGAGCTGGAGGCACGCCTTTCCGCCTTCCTCGGCCAGGAGGACACGATCCTGTACTCCTCCTGCTTCGACGCCAACGGCGGTGTCTTCGAAACCCTGTTGGGCCCCGAGGACGCGGTGATCTCCGACGCCCTGAACCACGCCTCCATCATCGACGGCATCCGGTTGTCGAAGGCCCGCCGATTCCGCTACGCAAACCGCGATCTGGCCGACCTGGAAAGGCAGTTGAAGGACGCCTCCGACGCGCGCCGGCGGCTGGTCGTCACCGACGGCGTCTTCTCCATGGACGGTTACGTGGCGCCGCTGCGCGAGATCTGCGACCTCGCCGAACGCTACGACGCCATGGTCATGGTGGACGACTCGCACGCCGTCGGCTTCGTAGGCCCCGGCGGTCGCGGCACCCCCGAGCTGCACGGCGTGATGGACCGCGTCGACATCATCACCGGCACCCTCGGCAAGGCCCTCGGCGGGGCCTCCGGCGGGTACGTCGCCGCCCGTGCCGAGATCGTCGCCCTGCTGCGTCAGCGCTCCCGGCCGTACCTCTTCTCCAACACACTCGCCCCGGTGATCGCCGCGGCCTCCCTGAAGGTCCTGGACCTGCTGGAGTCGGCCGACGACCTGCGGGTGCGGCTGCGCGAGAACACCGCCCTGTTCCGCCGCCGGATGACCGAGGAGGGCTTCGACATCCTCCCCGGCGACCACGCCATCGCGCCCGTGATGATCGGCGACGCCTCCCGGGCGGGCCGGCTCGCGGAGCTGCTGCTGGAACGCGGGGTGTACGTGATCGGGTTCTCCTACCCGGTCGTCCCGCAGGGCCAGGCGCGGATCCGCGTACAGCTGTCGGCCGCGCACTCGACCGAGGACGTCAACCGCGCGGTGGAGGCCTTCGTCGCGGCCCGCGCGGAGCTCGACGGGAGCTGAGCCGGAGCACACGGGGGCATTTGAGACAATCGATCCCATGATCGAAGCGCGGCGGCTCCACATCCTGCGTGCGGTGGCCGACCACCGCACGGTGACGGCGGCTGCCGCCGCGCTGTACCTCACGCCCTCGGCGGTCTCCCAGCAGCTGACCGCCCTGGAGCAGGAGACCGGCCACCGGCTGGTCGAGCGCGGCGCGAAAGGCGTACGGCTGACTCCGGCCGGCGAGATCCTGCTCGGCCACACCAACGCGGTCCTCGCCCAGCTGGAGCGGGCGGAGGCCGAACTCGCCGCGTACGGCGCGGGGGAGGCCGGCACGGTCACCGTCGCCTCCTTCGCGACCGGGATCGCCCTGGTCGTGGCGCCCGCGGTGACCCGGCTCGCGAGGACGGCCCCCGGCATCCAGCTGCGCGTCCAGGACGCCGAGGGCGACGCGAGTCTGCCGATGGTGCTGGACCGGCAGGTCGACGTGGCGGTCGCGGTGGAGTACCGCGGGGCCCCGCCGGCCGACGACCCCCGGCTGGCCCACGTGCCCCTGTACGCCGAGCCCTTCGACGCGGTCGTCCCGGCCGGTCACCGGCTCGCCGACGCGGGCGAGGTGCCGCTGGCGGAGCTCGCCAAGGACCCGTGGATCGGCCCCTACCCGGGCAACCCCTGCCATGACGTGGTGGTCCTGGCCTGCGAGAACGCCGGTTTCCAGCCGCGCCTGGAGCACTCCTCGGACGACTTCCGCGCGGTGGTGGCCCTGGCCTCGGCGGGCGCCGGGGTGGCCCTGGTGCCACGGTCGGCGCTGCGCGGGATGGACCTCGCGGGGGTGGTCGTACGACCGGTGGACGGCGCGGCGCCGACGCGGCGGGTGTTCGCGGCGGTGCGACGCGGGGCGGAGACGCATCCGCTGATCCGGCCGGTGCTGGAGGCGCTGGGCGAGGCGGCCGGGGCGTAGCGGCCCGCGGAGAGCTTCCGGAAACCTCTCTGTTTCACATCAGGGATATCGTCCCGGATATGAAACGCGATGTGGTCGAGAGCGCGGTGGACTCCGTCGATCTCCGTCTCGCCGCCCGGCTCGCCGGGCTGCGGACCGAACACGGCTGGTCCCTCGGGGAGTTGGCGGAGCGCAGCGGAGTCAGCAAGTCGACTCTCTCGCGTGCCGAGCGGGCCGAGATCAGCCCGACCGCCTCCCTGCTGAACCGGTTGTGCGGGGTGTACGGGCGGACCATGTCGCAGCTGCTCAGCGAGGTCGAGGCCGAGCCCGCGCCGCTGGTGCGCGGCGCCGAGCAGACGGTGTGGGCGGACCCGGCCTCCGGGTTCGTACGGCGGTCCGTGTCCCCGCCGCACCCCGGGCTGCGCGGTGAACTCGTCGAGGGACGTCTCACCGCCGGCGCCGACATCTCCTACGACCGCCCGCCCGTGCCCGGCCTCGAACAGCACATCTGGGTGCTGGAGGGCGCGCTCGACGTCACCGCCCGAGGCGTCGAGCACCACCTCGACGCCGGGGACTGCCTGCGCCTGCGCGTGTGGGGACCGACCCGCTTCCGCTGCACCGGCCCCGACGCGGTGCGGTACGTGCTGGCGGTGGTGCTGCCGTGATCGTCACCCGCCTGGACCAAGCCCAACTGATGGACCGTATCGACGAGTTGACCGGACTGCTGGTCGACACCGTGGACGGCGGCGCCTCCATCGGCTTCCTCGCGCCCCTCGACCACGCCGAGGCCGTGGCCTGGTGGAAGGAGCGCGCGGCCGCGGTGACCGCCGGTCACCTGGCGGTGTGGGCGGCCTGCGACGGCCACCGCGTGCTCGGCACGGTCAGCCTGGTCTTCCCCGACAAGCCCAACTCCCGCCACCGCGCCGAACTGGTCAAGCTGATGGTGCACCGGGACGCCCGCGGGCGCGGCCTCGGACGCAGGCTCCTCGCCCTCGCGGAAGAGGAAGCCGCCGCGGCCGGCATCACCCTGCTCCACCTCGACACCGAGACCGACAGCCCCGCCGAACGCCTCTACGGCTCGGCCGGCTGGACCCGGGCCGGGATCATCCCCGACTACGCGGCCGATCCCGGCGGGGAGCTGCGGCCGACGACGCTGTACTACAAGCAGCTGGGTGCGGCCGCTCCCACCAGGTGATTGTCAGTGCGGGCCGATACGGTGCCTGTCATGCCGGACGCCGAAGACGTACGCCGTATCGCCCTGTCCCTGCCGGACACCACGGAGAAGATCGCCTGGAGCATGCCCACGTTCCGGGTCGCGGGCAAGATGTTCGCCACGCTGCCCGAGGACGAGACCTCCATCGCCGTGCGCTGCCCCAAGGAGGAGCGGGACGAACTGGTGCTGGCGGAACCGGGGAAGTTCTGGATCGCCGACCACGAGGCGCAGTTCGCGTGGGTGCGCGCCCGCCTGACCGCGATCGAGGACGAGGCCGAACTGCGCGACATCCTCGCCGACTCCTGGCGGCAGGCGGCCCCGTCGCGGCTGCTCGACGCGTATCCGGCGCTGGGGCTGCCGGACCCTCCTAGGGGGTGAGGAAGGCGCCGATCCGCTCCCGCAGCGACCGCGCGTCCAGCCCGTGCGCGGCGACGTGTTCCTCGATCGTGCCGTACCGCCGCAGCTCACGGCGGCCCACGCCGAGGCCCAGTACCCGGTGCGGTACGTCGGCGAGGGCGTCGTTCGCCGCCGCGGTGGACGTGCCCGCCAGGTACGGCTCGACCAGTACGACGTCGGTGCCCGCGGTGCGCGTGGCCCGGCGCAGCGCGGCCGCGTCGAAGGGCCGTACGGTCGTCGCGTACAGGATGGTCACGTCCAGGCCCTCCGTGGCGGCGAGCACGTGGTCGAGCATCGGCCCGACCGCCAGCACGACCCCGGAGCCTCCCTCGCGGACCGTCCGGAACCGCTCGCCGTCCACCGGCAGCGCGTCCCGGTTGGCCTGGAGGGACAGCCGTACGTACACCTTGTCGTCGCCCGCCGCCACGGCGTGCCGCAGCAGGGTCTCGGCCTCGTCGGGGTGCCCGGGCACCTGCACGGTCCAGCCGTCGAGGGTGTCGAGGAGAGCCACGTCCCCGGGGGCCATGTGCGTGTAGCCACCGGCGGGCCAGTCGAAGGAGGCGGCCGCGCTCACCAGGACCGCGCCCGCGTCCTGGTGCCCGAGGTCCAGCTTGACCTGCTCGAAGGGCCGCTCCACGAGGAAGCTGGCGAAGGTGTGCAGGACGGGCCGCAGCCCGGTCAGCGCCAGTCCCGCGCCCGCGCCGACGAGGAGCTGCTCGCGGATGCCGACGTTGACGACCCGGTCGGGATGGCGGCGGGCCGCCCCGGAGAAGCCGTCCGCGCCGATCTCGGCGAGCACGACCGCGACCCGGGGATCCTCGTCGAGCAGTCGCGAGACGACGGTGGTGAAACGCTCACGCATGGTGTCCATGGGGATACGGACCTCTTCCGGGAGAGAGTGTTCAGAACGACTTCGGCTCGACCTGGGCCACGACCACGTGCGGTCGGCCCGGATGCGGGGCCGTGAAAGCGGCGTACAGCGCCTCGTGGTCACGGCCGTCGACCGTGACGGCGGACCAGCCCGCGGCCTCGAAGCGGGCCGCGATGCCGCCGGGCCGGGCGTGACTCGCGGAGGAGTTGTCGACGACGACGGTGTGCAGGCGCTCCAGCCCCGCGGGCCCGGCGAAGGCGATGGCCTCGTGGTTGCTGCCCTCGTCCAGCTCCGCGTCCCCGATCAGCACCCACACCCGCGGATCGTCCAGGCCCTGGGCGCGCAGCCCCAGCGCCGTGCCGACGCCGATCGGCAGCCCGTGCCCCAGCGAACCGCTGCCGATCTCGGCACCGGGCACCAGGACCCGGTCCGGGTGGTGGCCGAGCGGGGAGTCGTACGAGCCGAAGCCCGGCAGCCAGTCCACGGGCACGAAGCCCTTCGCGGCCAGCACCGCGTAGTACGCCATCGGCCCGTGCCCCTTGGACAGCAGGAACCGGTCCCGCGCGGGGTCGTCCGACTGTTCCGGGCGCACCCGCAGGACACGGTCGTAGAGCACCCACAGCACGTCCAGCGTGGAGGTCGCCGCCGGTCCGTGCTTCTCGTCGCCCGTCATCAGCCCCATGAGCCGGGGCAGGTCCTCGTAGGCGTACGTCCGTCCGCGTTCCTCGGTGATCGTCATGCGGTCGATCGTGCAACCTCAACCAAACCTGAGGTCAAGCGGGAAAGGGGTGCGCGACCATCGACCCGAGTGCGGTATGGTTTCTCTGCGCGTTCGGCCAGGGGAAACCCCAGGTCAGACGGGCACCGGGACGTGGCGCAGCTTGGTAGCGCACTTGACTGGGGGTCAAGGGGTCGCAGGTTCAAATCCTGTCGTCCCGACCAGCTTCACGCAGGTCGGAGGCCGTTTTCCCAAGAAGGGGAAAACGGCCTTTTCCATGTGCTTCAGTCTCGTCGGGAGCCGTCCGGGTAGAGCGGGAAGGCCGCGGCGAGTTTCTCGACCCGGGCGCGCAGTTCGTCCTCGGGGCGTTCGCCCTTCAGGGACTCCGCGATGATGTCGGCGACCTCACGGAACTCCACGTCGCCGAAACCGCGGGTGGCCAGGGCGGGCGTGCCGATGCGCAGGCCGGAGGAGATCATCGGCGGGCGTGGGTCGAAGGGCACCGCGTTGCGGTTGACCGTGATGCCGATGCGGTGCAGCCGGTCCTCGGCCTGCTTGCCGTCCAGCTCGGAGTTCCTCAAGTCGACCAGGATCAGGTGGACTTCGGTGCCGCCGGTCAGGACGGTGATGCCGGCCTCGGCGACGTCGTCGGCGAGCAGCCGGCCCGCGAGGATCTTCGCGCCCCGCAGCGTGCGCCGCTGGCGCTCCCTGAACTCCTCCGAGGCGGCCACCTTGAAGGCCACCGCCTTCGCCGCTACGACATGCTCCAGCGGGCCGCCCTGCTGCCCCGGGAAGACGGCCGAGTTGATCTTCTTGGCCAGGTCGGCCCGGCTGAGGATCACCCCGCCGCGCGGGCCGCCGAGGGTCTTGTGGGTGGTGGTCGTGACGACGTCGGCGTACGGCACCGGGTTCGGATGGAGCCCCGCGGCCACCAGACCCGCGAAGTGCGCCATGTCCACCATCAGATACGCGCCCACCGCGTCGGCGATCCGGCGGAACTCCGCGAAGTCCAGCTGTCGGGGATAGGCCGACCAGCCCGCCACGATCATCCTCGGCCGGTGTGCCAGGGCGAGTTGCTCGACCTCGTCCATGTCGACGCGCAGGTCGGACTCACGGACGTGGTACGGCACCACGTTGTACAGCTTGCCGGAGTAGTTGAGCCGCATGCCGTGGGTCAGATGCCCGCCGTGCGCGAGGTCGAGCCCGAGGATGGTGTCGCCGGGCTGCAACAGGGCGAACATCGCGGCCGCGTTGGCCTGGGCTCCCGAGTGCGGCTGGACGTTGGCGGCCTCGGCGCCGAAGAGCTCCCGGACCCGGGCGATGGCCAACCGCTCGATGACGTCGACGTGTTCACAGCCGCCGTAGTAGCGGCGGCCCGGGTAGCCCTCGGCGTACTTGTTGGTCAGGACCGAGCCCTGCGCCTCCATGACCGCGGCCGGCGCGAAGTTCTCCGAGGCGATCATCTCGAGGGTGGACTGCTGGCGGTGCAGTTCGGCGGCCACCGCGGCGGCGATCTCCGGGTCGAGTTCGTCGAGCGGGAGGGAGAGGGGGGAGGTGGGCGTGGTGAGCGACGTACTCGTTGCCATCTGTGCACCATCCTGAGAGCCAACTCATGGGCAACTGATATATCAACCTCTGCGGTAAAGTATGGGAGCTCATCCGACAGGTCAAGGGGGCGTCCATGCAACAGGCCGCGGCCGAGGTCGAGGAGCTGTCGCTCGCCGAGCGCGCGTACCGCGCCATCCGCGACCGGCTCGTCATGCTGGAGATCCGCCCCGGAGCGCCCATCAACGAGGAGCAGCTCGGACAGTCCCTCGGTGTCGGCCGTACCCCGGTGCGCGAGGCTCTCAAGCGGCTCCAGTACGAACGCCTGATCACCACCTATCCCCGGCGCGGCACCTTCGCCACCGAGGTCAACATCACCGACCTGGCCCATATCTCCGAGGTGCGCCAGGAACTCGAACCCCTGGCCGCGGCCCAGGCCGCGCGGCGCGCCACGGCCGCCGACCGGGCGAACCTGACGGCGCTGCGGGCCGAACTGGACGAGGACGCGCCCGGCCGGAACCCCGCCGAGCTGATGCGCCTGGACCTCCGGGTCCACCGGGCCGTCTACGCCGCCACGCACAATCCGTACCTGGAGGACACCCTCGTCCGCCACGACAACCTGGCCACCCGCATCTGGTGCCTGTTCGTGGACCGGCTGTCCGACATGGCCGGCCACGTCGAGGAGCACGGCCCGCTGATCACGGCGATCGTCGCCGGTGACGCCGACCGCGCGGCACGGCTCGCCCGCAGCCATGTGGAGGGCTTCGAGCGGGCCGTGCGCGAGGCCATCTGAGCCCGGACTACTCGCCCGAGGGTGCGGGCAGCGCGACGCCTAGAGCCACGGGGGCGCCGAAGTTCGGGGTGCCGTCGGCGTTCCAGGTGAACTTCTGCGCCCTGGTGGTGCGGTTCATGTCGCAGCCGCCGCTCGTGGAGCTGTTGGCGTGGTACACCATCCAGTCCTCGGTGCCGTCCGGTGACTTGAAGAACCCGTTGTGGCCCGGACCGTAGACCCCGTTGGCGTTGGACCGCTGGAACACCGGGTTCGGTGACTTCACCCAGGACGAGGAGTTCAGCGGGTCACCGCCGTTGTAGGTGAGCATGCCCAACTTGTAGTCGGGCGTGGAGCAGTGGCTGGCCGAGTAGACGATGAAGGTCTTGCCGCCCCGCTGGAGCACCTCGGCGCCCTCGTTGACCGCGCCGCCCACGGTCTCCCAGCTGTAGGTCGGCGTGGACAGCACCCGCCGGGTGCCGCTCGCAGTCCACGGGTTCGACAGCGGCCGGATGAACATGGGCTGCGAACCGTTGTAGAAGGTGCCCAACAGATAGAGCTGTCCGTTGAGTTGCAGGATGCTCGGGTCCAGTTCCCAGGTGTTGTCCTGGGTCGGGTCGAGCAGGTCGGCCTTGAAGGTGTACGGGCCCATCGGGTCCAGGCCCGCGCTCTCCAGCACGTGGATCCGCTGGGTGCCGAGGTCGTACGGCTCCCGCCCGGCCGTGTAGTAGAAGTACCAGCGCTTGCCGTTGGGGCCGTCGAGCAGGTGGAACTCCGGCGCCCACATGGTGCCCGCCCCGTTGGGCCGGGTCAGGTTGAAGATCACCTGGTCGGTGGCCGTGGCGAGCCCGGCGAGGGTGCTCGCCTTGCGCATGGTGACCGTCGAGTTCCAGGTGGTCGTGGCGAGGTAGTAGGAGCCGTTGTAGTACGTCAGCCAGGGGTCGGGCCCGTGCTGGGAGAGCGGGTTGGTGAAGGTGCCCGGCGTGGTGCCACCGCCGGTGAACGAGGGCAGCCGCCACACCCTGCCGCCGCTCGTGGAGCACGGCAGTTGGACCAGGTTGGTGTTGGACGCCGACGAACCGCCGCTGGGCGTCACGCACTTGCCGGAGCCGACGGAGACCAGGTTGAAGGTCTTGTCCGCGCCCGCGACCGTCACGGGGGCGAGCCGCCACTGCTGGTTGCTGCCGCCGTGGCAGGGCCACTGGATGATCGCCGCGTTGTCCGCGGTGGAGGCGCCGTGGACGTCCACGCACTGACCGGACTGGGTGATGATCGTGTACGTGTCGCTCGTGCCGGAGACGGGGGTGTAGGAGAGGTTCTGGTTGGCTCCCGACGAGCAGGTGAACGCCCGGAGTTGAGTCCCGGCCGTGGTCGAACTTCCGGGGAGGTCCAGGCAGTTGCCGCCGTTCTGGTTGACGGCCGTCGAGGTGAAGGTGACGGCGGCGGACGCGGGCGCCGACGGTGCGACGAGGAAGGCCGTCGTCAGCACGAGCAGCGCCAGGAGGAGTCTGCATCTGGTCACGGGCCGTACACCTTTGCTTCGAGGAGGCCGACGGAGTTCGTGCCGTTGCTCGTGAGCAGCACCCGCAGCCGGGTGGTGTTCGTGGCGGTGAAGGTGACGCTGTTGTACTGGTTCTTCGCCAGCGGATAGCCGCTCGCGCCCGGCACGTCGACGTACGCGCTGCCGTTCCAGTACTGGAGCCTCCAGGAGGCAGGCATGTCGATGCCCTGGTCGTCGTCGAAGAAGTACACGTCGGCCCTGTTCAGGGTCTTCGCCGCGGGCCAGGTCAGTTCCGCCCACTGCTGACCGGTCTCCGGCCAGGTGCCCCAGCGGGGGTTGACGGTGTCGTTGGAGGAGGGCGGGTCGATGCCGTCGTTGACCGCGTTGACGCTCTCCCAGGCGGAGGTGTACGACGCCGACGCGGTGGCCGAGGTCGCCTGGTTGGCCGGTGGCTGGACCCCGCCCCGGTTGTACACCTTGACCTCGGTCAGGCCGGTTCTCGCGCCGGAGGCGTTGGTGGCCAGGACCCTGATGCGCTGGGTGCTGACGGCCGGGAACCTCACCAGGTTGTAGTTGGCGCGCGGCGCGGCCGGACTCTTCGTCTGGCTCGGGGCATCGACCCATGAACTGCCGTTGTAGTACTGGACGGTGTACGCCGACGGAGCTCGATAGGTGGTGGAGGCGGGGCGGCTGTCCTTGAAGTACAGCCGCACCTCGTTGAGCGTGCGACTGGTGCCGAAGTTCAGCTCGTACCAGTCCTGGGCGGCTGATCCGCCCGCGCCCCAGAACGGCTCGTTGGTGGGGTAGCCGTCGACCGCCCCGGCGGCGCTGCTCCCGGAACCGGTGGAGGAGGCGGACACGGTCGCCCCGGCGGCGAGGTTGGGCAGGTCGGCGGTGAGGTCGACGCCCGCCTTGGCGAGCATGTCGACCATGCGGGGGCTGTCCTGCACGACCTGGTTCGGCGCCTTGAGCCCGGCGACGGCCGTGTGGTGGGTGACCGTGCCGCTGGTGGTGACGTCACCGGTGGCCGGGTCCCAGGTGAGGGGCACCAGCGAGGAGACGGTGGCGACCCGGCTGCCGTTCACGTAGACCGAGTAGCCCTCCGGGATGCCCGGGTAGCGCACCACGCCGTCGGCCGGGTCGTCCCAGACGATCGACAGGTCGGCGCCCCGGTAGCGGAGGTTGTTCACCGTGAAGTGGTCCCAGCCGATGTCGATGGGGGAGAGCTCGACCTTGTCGTCGTTGCGGGGCCTGAGGCCCGCCACGTCCTCGATCACGGTCCAGTTGCTGCTGCCGAGGATGTTGTGGTGGATCCAGGAGCGGTAGGTGATCGCGCTGCCGTTCCAGTCGGCCCAGAACTCGTTGGCGTCCGGCCACTGGGTGTTGCCGCCGACGTACTGCGCCCAGGCGTTCCAGTAGAGGAGCTTCTTGTAGTCGGTCGCGTTCATCCAGGAGTTGGGGTAGTTGCGCAGCACCGAGGAGTAGAGCCGGAACTGGACCGTGGAGTTGATGGTCGAGAAGTTGTTGGAGCCGGGCTCGCCCGCGTCGGCGGCCGCCTTCTTGTCGACCTGGTTGGCCGTGTAGAAGGGGAAGACCGGGTACTGGGCCGGGTCGTCGTACAGGCGCAACGCCTGCTTGTACGCAGCGGTGTTGGGGACCGCGCCGACCGAGAACGGGTAGTAGTTGTTGATCTCCTTCCAGGGCACCCACTCGTTGGTCGACTTCAGCCGGTGTTCGAACAGCTGCCGGTTGGGGTTCCAGAGCACGTTGACGATGGCGTCCTTGATCTGGTTCGCCAGGGTGCGCATCTCCGTCGCCTTGGCCGTGTTGCCGGTCGCCTCGTACGCCTGCGCGGCGGCGAGGGCGCCGCTGTACTGGTAGGCGGACTCGGCGCGGTCCATGTTCCCGGGCTTCCAGTGGAAGGAGACGGCGTCGGCGTCGTTGCCGGTCAGGGCGCCCCAGTCGTACTCGATCAGCTTGTTGTTGTCGTGGTCGTAGTAGGCCAGCTGTCCCTTCACGTCGCCCTCGGCGTAGTGGGCGAGCTGGTTCGCGATCGCGGGTTGGCCGCCGTGGATCTGGTAGCTCTTCCAGGCCGCCTCGGCGATGTACTGGGTGTAGCTGTTGGACCAGTTCGCCGGGTCACCCGGGTTGTCGAGGAAGCGGCCGCCCTTGGAGATCTGGCCGACGCTCAGCCAGTCGCCGTACGCATAGGCGGGGTTGCGCAGGTACTTGAGGTCGTCGATGTGCATCGGCTGGGTCAGCGCGATCGCGTTGTTGTAGCCGAGGACGCCCTCCGTGGAGGTCGGGAACTGGAAGGTCTGGCCGGGGATGTCCGCGTCGAGGTTGTTGAAGCGCATCAGCCACCAGCGGTAGTAGATGCTCTTCTTGATCGCCGGCTCGGGGACGTCGATGTAGGGCACGTTCTGCGCCCACCACAGGTTGTAGGCCTTGACGTGGGTGGCGAAGGCGGTCGCGGGGGAGTAGCCGGCGTAGGCGTTGTACTCGGTCAGCGACTCTGGGATCTCGTCGGTGACGAAGCCCATCACCACCTTGGCGGTCACCGTGGCCCCGGCCGCGATTGTCACCGACCGGTTGAGGCCGCCGCTGGAGACGGTGAAGCCGTCGCCGGTGAGGCGGGGCCGGAGGGTGGTGAGGTTGTTGTAGGCGTTGACCTGGCCGGTCAGCTCGCTGCCGGTGCCTGTCGTGGCGTACGGCGACGTGGCCCGCAGTTGCAGGGTGGTCGAGCTGCCGCCGTTGTTCTTGATGGCCAGGTTGGTCACGGCCACGTTGTTGTCGGTGATGAACTTGGTCTGCTCGACCGAGACCGAGCCGCTGGTGTGGACGCTCTTCCAGTGGCTGGGCGTCTGGCGGCGCTGGGAGACCTGTTCGGTGAAGGTGCCCGGGGTGATCGCGACCGTGTAGGCGCTGTTGTCGTTGACGCTCTCCCAGTAGGCGACCTTGCCGCCGAAGCCGAGCTGGGCGGGGTTGTGCTCCTTCATGAAGAGGGCACGGCCACGGCTCATCAGCCAGGGCCCCGCCGGGTCGTCGCCGGTGCGGGCCAGCAGGCGGTCCATCCAGAAGTCGGTGCCCGAGCTCTCCGCGTCGTAGATCGCCCGCATCATGTCGCCGGTGGTCTGGGCGACGGGCGGGGCCGGGATCGCGGGCCCGGTGAAGGTGGGGAAACCGATGGTCTGCGCGGCGCGGGCGGGGGCCGCGAGGGAGACGGAACAGAGCAGGAGGGTCAGGACCACGAGGAGGCGCTGGAGGATGGGCTCTGTTCGTCTTCGCATCGGATGCTCCCCTTTGCCGAAACGACCTGTGGCGGAAAATGCCTAAAAGGTTTTCGCAACGTAGGAGCGAGCTGATGGAGTGTCAAGAGAGGTCGTTGGGCCCGCAGTTCGGGAGGGTTGCGGTTCAGGACAGGTGAGCCGTGGACCCCCGGATCACCACCCGGCAGGGCAGCGTCTCCACCCCAGCCCGCGGGGCCCCCGCGATCGCCCCGAACAACGCCTGCGCCGCCGCCCGCCCGACCTGCTCCAGGTTCATGTCGACGCTCGTCAGCTGCGGCCGGGACGCGGAGGTCAGGATCTGCCAGTTGTCGAAGCCCATCACCGCCACGTCCTCCGGCACCTTGTGCCCGCGCTCCCGCAGGATCTCGATGACCCCGCGCGCGATCTGATCGCTGCCGCAGAGCACCGCGTCCACCTCGGGATGCCGCTCCAGCAGCATCGCGGTACCGGCCCGCCCCCACCCCTCGGACCACTCCGCGAACCGTGGCTCCCCGACGAAGTCCAGCCCCGCCGCGGCGAGCGCCGCCCGGGCCCCGTCCGCCCGGTCCCGCGCCGCGAGATAGCCCGGGTCTCCGCTGATGTGCGCGATCCGGGTGCGGCCGCAGGCCAGCAGGTGCTCGACCGCGATCCGGCCCGCGTCCACGTTGTCGGGCACGATCGACAGATCCGCCGGATCGTCCGAGGGGGCGTAGGCGTACACGACGGGAACGGGCAGGTCACGGCCGAGCGATGGGCGCGGATCGGTCCTGCTGCCCACCACGATCAGTCCGTCGACCCGGCGTCCGAGGAGCGCGCGCACATGGTGCTGCTCGCGGATCGCGTCACCGCGCGCGTCGCACAGGAACACCGCGACCTCGCCCGCGCCGAACGCGTCCTCGGCGCCCATCAGGATCGGAATGCTGAACCTGCCCTCCAAGTCGCTGGTGAGCAGTCCGACGGTGCCGGTCCGCCCGGCGAGCAGACCGCGGGCCAGCTGGTTGGGCCGGAACGACAGCCGCTCGGCCGCCTCGATCACCCGCTGCCGGGTCTCGGCGCGCACCTGGCTGCGGCCGTTGAGGGCCTTGGAGGCGGTGGCCACCGAGACGCCGGCCAGCCGGGCCACGTCGGTGAGGGTCGCGGTGTGCGCACGAGCGGGGCCGGGTGCGGATGTCATGCGGGTCTCCTGTCCTGCGTCACGTGTCTGGCGTCACGTGGTCTCAACGGTACGCGAGAACTTTCGGCCGCCCACCTGAACTCGTGTCGCTGCACGAGGGATTGACGTGCCCTCAGCTCGGCTCTAGCTTGACGAAAGCCTTTTCGGCTCGTTTCTTCCGGGTGCTCGTCACGAAGGGGGATCGTCATGGGGAGCCCGACCACGTCACCGGGACGGATCCATCGTCTGATCGCCGCGGCGGTCGCCCTGATCGCCACCGCCGCGCTGGCCACGGCCTGCGGATCCGGCGACGGCGACAAGGGCGGCGGGGGAGGGGGAGGCGGCGCGGCCGACGCCAAGGGCGTCGACGACGGAGCCACCCTCACCATGTGGACCCGCGCGGCGACCCGCCCGCAGAGCGAGGCACTTGTCAAGGCGTACAACGCCAAGCACAGGAACAAGGTCGAGCTGACCGTCGTCCCCACCGACGACTACCAGACCAAGGTCGGCGCGGCGGCCGGGTCGAAGGACCTCCCCGATCTCTTCGCCTCCGACGTGGTGTTCGTCCCGAACTACACCTCCAGCGGGCTCTTCGCCGACCTCACCGACCGGATCGACGCCCTGCCCTTCGCCGACGACCTCGCCCAGTCGCACATCAAGGCGGGCACCTACGACGGCAAGAAGTACGTCGTCCCGCACACCCTCGACCTGTCGGTGCTCTTCTACAACAAGGACCTCTACCGCAAGGCGAAGCTCGACCCCGAGAAGCCGCCCACCACGCTCGCCGAATGGGACCGACAGGCGCGCGCTGTCGACAAGTTGGGCGGGGGCGTCAACGGCACCTTCTTCGGCGGCAACTGCGGCGGCTGCGGTGTCTTCACCTGGTGGCCCTCGATCTGGGCCGCCGGCGACGACGTACTGAACAAGGACGGCACCGAGGCCGACCTCGCCTCCGGCACCGCCAAGAAGGTCTACGACACCTACCGCGGCTGGGTCCAGGACGACATCGTGGCCCCCGGCGCCCGCGACGAGACCGGAGTGACCTGGACCGGAGTCTTCCCGAAGGGCAAGGTCGGCGTGATGCCGATGCCCTCGACGACCCTGGGCCTGATGCCCAAGGACCTCGACCTCGGCGTCGCCCCGATCCCCGGACCCGACGGCGGAAAGTCCACCTTCGTCGGCGGTGACGCCATCGGCATCTCCGCCACCAGCGACAAGGCCGACCAGGCCTGGAACTTCCTCGCCTGGTCCGTGGGCGACGAGGCACAGGTCGACGTGGTCGCCGCGCACAAGGACGTGGTCGCGCGCACCGACCTCGCGTCCAACAAGTACTCCGAGGCGGATCCGCGCCTGGTCACCGTCAACCAGCTGGTCGCGGACGGCCGTACCCCTTACGCCCTGAAGTTCGGCCAGACCTTCAACGACCCCAACGGGCCCTGGCTGACCCTGATGCGCGACGCCGTCTTCGGGGACGCGGCGAAGGTCGACAAGGACAACGAGGCCGTCACCGCCTCCCTGGGCGACTGACATGCAGGTGAGGACACCGGACCGGGTGAGCGTCGAACCCCCGGTCCGGACGGACCCGGCGCCCCGTCGCCGCGCGCGGTGGTGGCTCTCCCGCAATTCCCGCACCCTTCAGGGCCTCGGCTACGCCGCCCCGACGGCCGCGTTCGTCGCCCTCTTCTTCGTCCTCCCGCTGCTCCTCGTCGGCCAGATGTCGCTGCACGACTGGCCGCTGCTCGCCGGGGACCGGGGCGGCAACGCCCCCGAGAACTACACCGACGTCACCGACAGCACCCTGTTCTGGCCCGCCGTCCGCTTCACGCTCCTCTACACGGGCATCGTCACGGTCGTCCTCCTCGGCCTCGCGCTCCTCCTCGCCCTGCTGGTGCAGGAGTCCCGCCCCGGCACCGGCTTCTTCCGCACGGTCTACTTCCTGCCGGGCGCCCTCGGACTGGCGTCGGCCTCCCTCCTCTTCTGGGGCATGTACAGCCCGACCACCGGCCCCCTCAGCCGCCCCCTGGAGAAGCTCGGACTCGTGGACGGGCCGGTGTCCTTCCTCGGCACACCGACCTCCGCCCTGCTGTCGACGGTGTTCCTCGTCGTGTGGAAGTTCGCCGGGTTCTACATGCTGATCCTGCTGGTCGGCCTCCAGCGCATCCCGCACGAGCTGTACGAGGCCGCCCGCATGGACGGCGCCGGCCGCGGCCAGATCTTCCGGTCCGTCACGCTGCCCCTGCTGCGACCGTCCCTCGCACTGTCCCTGCTCCTGTGCGTGACCGGATCCCTGCTCGCCTTCGACCAGTTCTTCGTCCTCACCAAGGGCGGACCCGACAACAGCACGGTGACGGTGGTGCAGTTGATCTACCGGGAGGCCTTCCAGCGGCTCGACCTCGGTACGGCGGCGGCCCTCTCGATCCTCGTCCTGGCCGCGCTGCTGCTCCTCAACGCCCTCCAGTTCCGCGGACTGCGCCACGCCGACGAGTCATGAGGAGGGACCTCGCCGTGCCCACCCGAACGCTCGCCCGTACGCCCTACTACGTCGTCGCCGGCGGCCTCGCCGTCATCTTCCTCTTCCCGCTGCTGTGGAACACCTGGGCCTCGGTGAGCGCCCAGCCCGGCACCGCCCAGGAGTCCGGCTACGGCCTCGGCAACTACCGAACCCTGCTCGACTACGACGCCGGCCTGTGGCGCTACCTCCTCAACTCGACCGTCGTCTCGGCCCTCACGGTCGCCCTGACCGTCGGGGTGTCCCTGCTCGGCGGCTACGCCTTCGCCCGCTTCCAATTCCCCGGCAAGAACCTGCTGTTCCTGCTGACCCTGGCCATCCTCATGGTCCCGTACGCCACCCTCCTCATCCCCCTCTACGTCCTCCTCGGCCGGCTGCACCTCCAGAACTCCCTGATCGGGCTGAGCCTGGTCCTTGCCATGTTCCAACTCCCGTTCGCCACCTTCATGATGCGGATCTCCTTCGAGGCCGTCCCGCGCGAACTGGAGGAGTCGGCCCTCGTCGACGGCTGCGGCACGGCGGGCGCCCTGCGCCGGGTGCTGCTCCCGGCGGTGCGACCGGGACTGATCACCGTCGGCCTGTTCGCCTTCCTCGCCGCCTGGAACGACTTCATCGCCCCGCTGATCCTCATCTCGGACAGCGAGAAGGCGCCCCTGCCGCTGGCCGTCGCCAACCTGCGCCAACAGAGCATGGGCGCCGTCGACTACGGCGCCACCGAGGCGGGCGTGGTGGTCCTCGCCGTGCCCTGTCTCCTCGTGTTCCTGCTACTGCAACGGCACTACGTGCGCGGATTCATGTCCGGTGCCCTGAAGGGATGACGCGTTGAAGCCTGATGCGAAGGCGCACACAGCTCCTGTCGTACCGGTGGCGCCGAGCCGCGGCCGGCTACGCCCGCTCGGCCTCGACGAGGTCCGGATCACCGGCGGCTTCTGGGCCGGGCGCCGGGAGGTCAACGCCACCGCGACCCTCGACCACTGCCGGGAGTGGGTGGACCGCGTCGGCTGGACCGCCAACTTCACCGCACCCGTGGAGGCCCGGCGCGGACGGGAGTTCGCCGACTCCGACATCTACAAACTGCTCGAGGCGATGACCTGGGCGGGCGTCGGCTTCGACCCGGTCACCGAGACGATCGCCGCCGCCCAGGAACCCGACGGCTACCTCAACACCCACTTCGGCCGCCCCGGCCAGCAGCCCCGCTACAGCGACCTCGAATGGGGCCACGAGCTGTACTGCTACGGCCACTTGATCCAGGCCGGGGTCGCGCAGATCCGCACCCGGGGCGAGGACGCACTGGCGAAGATCGCCCGACGCGCCGCCGACCACGTGTGCGCCGCCTTCGGACCAGGGGGCATCGAAGGCGTCTGCGGCCACCCCGAGATCGAGACGGCCCTGGTCGAACTGGCCCGCGCCACCGGCGAACAGCGCTACCTCGACCAGGCCGCCCTCTTCGTCGACCGCCGAGGCCGGGGCACCCTCGCCGACGGCGAGTTCGGCCGCGCCTACTACCAGGACGACATCCCCATACGTCAGGCGACGGTCCTGCGCGGCCACGCCGTCCGCGCCCTCTACCTCGCCGCCGGCGCGGTCGACGTGGCCGTGGAGACGGGCGACGAACAACTCCTCGCGGCCGTCGTACGGCAGTGGGAGGCCACGGTCGCCCGCCGCACCTATCTGACCGGCGGCATGGGCTCCCACCACCGCGACGAGTCCTTCGGCGACGATTTCGTCCTGCCGCCCGACCGCGCCTACTCGGAGACCTGCGCCGCCGTCGCCTCGGTGATGCTCAGCTGGCGGCTCCTCCTCGCCACCGGCGAACCACGCTTCGCCGACCTCGCCGAGCGGACCCTGCTCAACGTCGTCGCGACCTCACCCGCCGAGGACGGCCGCTCCTTCTTCTACGCCAACACCCTGCACCGCCGCCGACGCGGCACCGTCCCCGCGCCGGACGCCGAGAGCCCGCGCGCCGAATCCGGCCTGCGCGCCCCCTGGTTCGCGGTGTCCTGCTGCCCGACCAACGTGGCCCGCACCCTGGCCCTGCTGCCCACCTACCTGGCCACGACGGACGACGGGGGCGTCCAGCTCCACCAGTACGCCGACGCGGAGATCTCGGTGGGCGCGGTCGGCCTGAGCGTCCGCACCGACTACCCGTCCGGCGGAACCGTGACCGTGCGGGTCACCCGGGCTCCGGACCATCCCTGGACCCTGTCCCTGCGCGTCCCCTCCTGGACCGCGGGCGCCGAGGCCGCGCTGGTCGACACGGACGGGACCCGCCGCGCGGTCACCCCGGGCACCGCCACGGTCACCCGGGTCTTCCGCCCCGGCGACGAGATCCGGCTCGAACTGCCCGTCGCCCCGCGCTGGATCGTCCCGGACCCCCGCGTCGACGCGGTGCGCGGCACGGTCGCCGTCCAGCGCGGCCCCCTCGTGTACTGCGCCGAGTCCGTGGACCTGCCGGACGGGCGGGACGTCGACGCCGTACGGGTGGATCCGGCCGCCGAGCCGGTGGACGGGCCGGACGGCACGGTCGTGGCGCCGGGTGAGCTGGCCGAGCCACCCACTCGGGCATGGCCCTATCAGCCGCTGGACCGGGCCGGGGTTCCCACCGCCGAAGAGCGCGGGATCGCGCTGGTGCCGTACAACTCCTGGGCGAACCGGGGTCCTTCGACGATGCGGGTGTGGCTGCCGACGACCCCACGCTGACGAATCCGACGATCGGAGACCGAGCATGTCCCAACCCCCCCACGCGCAGACGCTGATCGCTCAGGCGTACGCCGGCACCGGGGAAGCCGCCCTCGGGTGCACTTCACCACCCACGGCCTCACCGTGGCCCCCTTCCGTGTCGCGGACACCACCCGCTAACGCGGGACTCAGACGCTGAGATCGTCGCCGTCGAGTTCGGTGCACTGCCGTACCACCCGCAGGGCATCGTCCTCCACGACCATCTCGTACAGCTTCCCGCGCGCGTTCTCGAAGGGACGGTGCAGGATCATCAGCAGCCGGCCGTCGAAGGCCCGGAACAGCATGCCGTGCCCGCTGTCCTCCCGGACCAGCGGCCGGCGCTGCTCCCAAGGCCCTGTGAGCTCACCCGACTTGGAGACCGCGTAGGTCTGCACGTAACCACCGCTGACGGTGCCGTCCGCACCGGCCGTGTTCTTCTCGTACGTCGACCACAGCATGAGGAGGGCGCCGTCAGGGGTGCGGTGGAGCTGCGGGCCGTCGGTGACGTAGGGCGCGAGCTGGTGCGGTACACCCGCGGGGATCTGCTCGCCGAGCCAGGACGCGTCCGAGCCCTTGAACAGGAAGACGGGGTCGCCGATCGTCCCGGTGAGATCCGGGGCCAACCGGATGGCCTCCATGGTCCCGTCGACGGTCTGGAGCCACTCGTGCGCGTACACCATCCAGGGCTGCCCGGCCGGATCGACGTACAGCGTGCCGTCGAGCGTCATGAGCCGCGCTGGCGGGGTGGGCCCGGTCGGGTCGACGACGGTGAAGGGGCCCAGCAGCGAGTCGGACACGGCGGTGATCGTCCCGCGCGCGTGGTTCGGCAACTGGAAGGGCGTGCCCCACCGCCCGACAGGCGGCACCGGCAGCTCACGGCTCTCGTCGTGCAGCGTGGTGAACAGGTGGTACCTGCCGCCCCAGGTGTGCACCTCCGGCGCCCAGCCGCCGTCCCGCGCCCAGAGCCCCTCCTGCTCGTCGGTCCGGAACACCACTACCGGCCGGGTCCACTCCCGCAGGTCGCGGCTGCGGTAGACCATCGTCCCGACCCCCTCCACCCCCGACACGGACGGTTCGTTGGACGTGTAGAGGTAGTACGTCCGGGTCTCCTCGTCCGCGACGACGAACGGATCGTGCAACGGCATGTCGGGCAGCCGCAGGGGCTCGGTGTCGGTCACGGCTGAACGATACGTCCGCCGGTGATCACCCGCCCAGGTCAGACGCGGACCGTCAACTCCACGCGCACGTCGTCGCCCGCCGTCAGTCCCTCCGGCTTGCGCACGGCGTTCTTGAGCGGCAGGAGATAGCCGCCGTCCTTCGGGAAGAGCGATGTCGTGAAGGTGATTCCGCCGATGCGGGCCTCGACCGGGACCACGCCCCAGCCGTACGTGGCCATCCTGGCCACCTCGCCGATGTCGGCCGACTCCTGCTCGGGCACCGGGACGAAGTAGTACGGCGCCGGGCCGCGCCATTCGAGCACCCGGCCGGTGAAGGTGAGCCGCATGGGTCCCCCGTCCGTTCGAAGACGTCAGGAGACGTTGTACCGCGCCGCGATGTCCGTGAGATAACCCCGCAGCAGGATCTTCGCCTCCTCCAGCAGCGCCGCGTCCCCCTTCACGTCCCGGCGGAACGCCTCCTGCGCGAGGGCGTCGGCGGCGAGGACGGCCGCGTGGCAGACACGGGCGAGGGTGTCGTCGTCCTCGGCGAGCCGCAGGGCGAGCAGGATCCGGCGGATCCCGTCGGCCATCCGGCGCTTGTGCTCACGGTCCGCGGCCCGGGTCCGCTCGGTCAGCCCGCTGCCGAACCACAGGGCGCGGAAGCCGTGTTCGCTGCGGTAGATCTCCGCGTACGCGTCGATGAGGACACCGACCGGGTCGTCCCAGTGCTCGGCGCCCGCGGCGACCACGAGCGCGTCCATCGCCGCTTCCAGCTTCGTGAAGTAGCCGGCCGCCAGCGCCTCGATGATCGCGCCGCGGTCGGGCAGGTACTGGTACAGGGAGCCGACCGACACCCGGGCCTCGGACGCGATCCGGGTCGTGGTGAGCGCCTCGACGCCCTCCTCGACCAGGATGCGCTCGGCGGCGTCCAGCACCCTGGCCAACCGGGCCCGGCTGCGGGCCTGTTGGGGCGTGCGGCGCAGGGAGGCGATCCATGCGGCCGAGTCGGAGTCCGCGTCGGCCTCGCTCACGTACCAACCTCCAAACCTGAACGTGACTTTGTTTCACGTTTAGGTTAGCGTCGCGCGCATGACCGACTCAAGCCCGGTGCTGAGCGAGGAGCGGGCCGCCGTGGCGGACGCCTGCCGCCGTCTGGGGGCCGAGGGCCTGCTCATCGGTACGGCGGGCAACGTCAGCGTGCGCGTCGAGGACCGGGTCGCCATCACCGCCACCGGGGCCGTCCTCGCCGGGCTCACCCCCGACCAGGTGACCGTCGTGGACCTCGACGGCGAGATCGTGGCCGGAAGCCTGCTGCCGACCTCGGAGCTCGACCTCCACCTCGGTGTCTACCGCCGCTACGGCACCACCGCGGTCGTCCACACCCACGCCCCGATGGCCACCGCGCTCTCCCTCGTCCTCGACGAACTGCCCTGCATCCACTACCAGTTGCTCGCGCTCGGCGGCACCGTCCGGGTCGCGCCCTACGCCACCTTCGGCACCCCGGAGCTCGCCGAGTCGGTCCTCACCGCGCTGGAGGGGCGGGGCGCGGCGCTGATGGCCAACCACGGGGCCGTGACCCACGCCCCGACCCTCGACAAGGCCGTCGAGCATGCACTGCTCCTCGAATGGGCCTGCGGTGTGTACCAGCACGCGGCCGCTCTCGGGAAGCCGCGCGCCCTCGACGAACAGCAGCAGATCGCGGTGATCGAGGCCGCCCTCGCCCGCAACTACGGCACCACGCAATCCGCACAGGAGGGGAAGCGATGAACGTCGTCACCATGGGTGTGCATGTACTGGACGTACTGGTCCGGCCGGTCGAGGAGATACCCGAGGGGCAGGGCGCGACCCTCGTCGAGGACATCCGCATGACCGCCGCCGGTACCGCCGCCGGCACCGCCCTCACCCTCGCCAAGCTGGGCGCCTCGGTCCGCACGGCCGGCGCGATCGGCACCGACCCCACGGGCGACCTGCTGGTCCAGCTGCTGCGCACGGCGGGCATCGACACCGAACTGCTGGTGCGGCGCCGGGACACCTCCACCTCCGCGAGTGTCCTGCCGATCCGCCCCAACGGCGACCGCCCCTCGCTCCACCTCCTCGGCGCCAACATCACCTACGGCCTCGACGACGTCCCCTGGGACGCGGTCGCCGAAGCGAGCCACCTGCACCTCGGCGGCCCCGAACTGATCGGCGCCGACGTCGGCGCCCGCATCCTGGCGCACGCCAAGGACCACGGCGTCGTCACCTCGGTGGACCTCCTCGCCCCCGGCTTCCTCGGCACCTTCGACCAGATCGAACCGCTGCTCCCGTACATCGACTTCCTGCTCCCGAACGACGACCAGGTCCTCGGCTTCAGCGAGGAGGACGACCTCGTGACCGGCGCCAGGAAGTTCCTGGCCGGCGGGGTGGGCCTGGTCGCGGTCACCCGCGGCGGCGAAGGCGCCCTCCTGGTCACCGCCGAGGGCACCGAGACCGTCCCCGCCTTCGACGTCGAGGTCGTCGACACCACCGGCTGCGGCGACGCGTTCTCGGCGGGCTTCCTGCGCGGGACGAGCCTGGGCCGTACGCCCCGCGAGGCCGCGATCCTGGGCAGCGCGGCGGCCGCACTGGTCGCACAGGGACTGGGCAGCGACCACGGGGAGTTCGACCTGGCGGAGGCCGACGAGTTCTCCATGACGAGCAAGACCCGCGCGTAGGGCGCACACATACGTTGCGGTGTGCGAGGGGTGCGGAATGGGTGCGGGGCGATCGGTGTTGCGGGAGCATCGAGTCCGTACCGCGCCACCCGCACTCCTGGGAGTACCCGTGCCCCGCTCCGAAGCCCGCGTCGCCACCGACCGCCCGCACCGCTACGCCAAGCAGCTCGCCGCACACCTGGGCCGTCGGCTTCAGACCAGCTGGGACGAGGACAGCGGTGAGGGCACCCTGCTCTTCCCGAACGGAGGCAAGGGCTCCCTCACCGCGGCCGAGGGCGCGCTGCTGCTGACCCTGGAGACGGAGTCCGAGAACCTCGATCTCTTGGAGACCGCCGTCGGCAGCCACCTGGTCCGCTTCGGCAGCAAACTCGTCGTCGAGTGGACGCGGGACGGCGGCGCGCCCGGTACCACCCAGCGCAAGGAGACCGACTGACCGGGGTGCCTCAGATCACGCAGCCGACATGGGCCAGCGCCTGCTTGAGCAGCACGCCGTGACCGCCGGGCATCTCGCTCGCCACCGCCGGTGACAGGGCCTCCTGCGGGCTGAACCACACCAGGTCCAGGGCGTCCTGCCGCGGCCGGCAGTCGCCGGCCACCGGGACCACGTAGGCGAGGGACACCGCGTGCTGACGCGGGTCGTGGAACGGCGTGACGCCCTGAGTGGGGAAGTACTCCGCCACCGTGAACGGCTGGAGCGACGACGGGATCCGGGGCAGCGCCACGGGGCCCAGGTCCTTCTCCAGGTGCCGCAACAGGGCGTCCCGCACCCGCTCGTGGTGCAGAACGCGGCCGGATACCAGAGTCCGGCTGACCGTTCCGTCGGGTCCGATGCGCAGCAGCAGGCCGACGCTGGTGACTTCGCCGCTGTCGTCGACGCGCACGGGCACGGCCTCGACGTACAGGATGGGCATCCGGGCGCGCGCCTGCTCGAGATCGTCGGCGCTCAGCCAGCCGGGCGTGGTTTCGGTCAAGTCAGACATTGCTAGATCATACTTTCCGGGGACGGCGGGCGCTCAGTCGCGCCCGTCTGGTGGGACGGGGGCCGGGGCAGGAAGTCCGTAGAGGCGGCGGGCGTTGTCCCCGCTCGTCCAGGCCGCGATGCGCAACGCGTCCGGCAGGCTCAGCTCGTCGGCGTCCACCCGCTCCTGGAGCAGAGCGGCCAGACCCTGCCGGAAGGACAGCGCGCCGAGCAGATGGAATTCCGCCACTCCGTACGCGTCCGAGCTGTACAGCAGCTTGCGGAACGGGGTGATCTCCAGTGCCTCCGCCAGGATCGCCCGCGCCCGCGCCGGGCCGACGTAGTGGAGCGTGAGGCCCACGTCCAGGTACACCTGCTCGAACACCGCGGCCAGATAGGCGGCCTGCCGCTGATACGGCCAGCAGTGCAGCAGCAGGACCGGGATGGTGCCCGCGGTCAGGTGCAGCCAGTCCGTGAGGTGGGTCGGGTCGACACGGTGCATCCGGATGTCACTGTCACCGAACCCGGTGTGCAGCTGAAGCGGCAACCCCAGGTCCACGGCGGTCCACAGCAGATGCCGTACCAGCACCGGATCGGCCAGCCGGCCACCGCGGGCCAACCAGTCGGCGGCGGCACGGGCGACCTCCTGGTCGGTGGGCCGGGCCGGGTCCAGGTCGAAGCCGGTGCGGTAGGCGGCGACCGACTTCACCGCCACCACGCCCGGCCGCCCCACCGCCTCCAGAGCCGCCGCGCGGAACGCGTCGGCGTACGCCCGCGGCCGCACTCCCCGCGCCGCCACGGCCTCGGCGACACTCTCCAGCCGGACGACCTCGTACGCCGTCCCGCCCGCCGCCTCGGCCAGCTGGGCCGGGGTGCTGAGACGTTCCGGCAGATACCCGGTGTCCACGCAGAAGACGTCCGTGCCCGCAGCGGTCAGGAAACGGCGGTTGACCTCGCGCGGGCCGAGCTCCCCGCGCCGGGCCAGGTAGTCCTCCGGCGGCGCGTGGCGCGGCAGGTCGAGGACGGGCGCGCAGTGGCGGCGGACCGCCACGCCGACAGGGCTGTCGAAGGGCGAGATCCCGGGCCAGGCCGCACCCTCGGTGAGCAGCGACTCGAAGCCCGGGCGGTCGAGTGCGTCGGTGACGACCCCGTGGCAGTGGTGGTCCACGAGACGGGCGCCGGCGAGGGCCTCGTGGACGGGGTGCGCGCCCGTACCCGGCCGCGGAGGAGGTTCGCTCATGCTCAGTACTTCCAGCGGTACGCCGCCGCGATCTGCTCGTCGTCCAGCTCGGCCACGGCATCGCTCTCCCCGAACCGCACCGCGACCACGGCGTCGGCGAGGGCCGGGCCCAGCGAGGCCCGCAGCTTCTCGTCGGCGCGGAACGCCCGCACCGCCTGGGAGAGCGAGGTCGGCAGCCGGCGTACGCCCGCCGCGGCGGCCTGGTCGGCGGGGAGCAGGGCCGGATCGCCGGTGATCTCCCGGGGCAGGGGCATGGCCGAGGTCAGTCCGTCGAGTCCGGCGGCGATCAGGCCGGTGAGGGCGAGATACGGGTTGGCGGCCAGGTCGACCGGCTTCAGTTCCATGTTCGCGGACCGGTCGGTCAGGCCCGCCGTGCCGGTGACGATCCGGACGGCCGCCTCCCGGGTCTCGCGGCCCCAGACGCTGAACACCCCGGCCCACTGGGAGGGTTTGAGGCGCAGATAGCTGGCCGGGCTCGGCGCGGTCAGGGCCGTGAGCGCGTGCAGATGGGAGAGCACACCCGCGATGAACGACTCCGCGTCCGTGGTCATGCCGTACCGGCCCTTGCCGCCGGAGTGGAGGTTCACGCCGTCGCGCCAGACGGAGAGGTGGAGATGGCCGCCGTTGCCCACCCCCTCCGCGAAGACCGCCGGAGAGAAGGAGACGACGAGCCCGTGCCGCTGCGCCACCGCCCGGATCGTCTGCCGCACCAGCACACTGACGTCGGCCGCCGCCACCGGGTCCAGCGCACTCGTCGAGATCTCGAACTGCCCCGCCGCGTACTCGGGATGCAGCTGCTCGACCTCGATGCCCTGCTCGGCGCAGGCCGCCAGCAGGTCGGCCGTGTAGTCACCGAGCTCGACCTGCCGGACGCCGCCGTACGCCGGTCCCCACGCGGCGGGCACGAACTCGCCGTCGGCCACCGGGCCCTGGCCCACCGCCCACTCGATCTCGACGCCCGCCTTGAAGGTGATTCCGTACCGCTCGGCCGCCTCGGAGACGATCCGCCGCAGCACCGTGCGGGAACAGCCCGGATGCGGGTCGCCCTCCTGCGTGATCCGGTCGACCGGCGCCCAGGCCCAGCCGGGCTGCCCGGCCAGGGCCACCAGCCGGTCGAGGTCGGGGTACAGGCGCAGATCGCCGTCGGGGGAGCCCAGGGTGTCGGTGGTGACGATGGAGTCGTTGGCCAGGAAGGTGTCGAACACCGGCGACATGCCCACGCCCCAGGCCGCCGCGGAGGGCAGCTTGGCCGTCGGGACCGTCTTCACCCGGCAGATGCCCGCGGTGTCGACGTAGGCCAGGACCACGCCGTGCACACCCTTCTTGAACAGCTCGTCGCCCAGTGCGGTGGCCCGCTCCACGTCACCGGGACGGCCGCCGGGGACGGGATCGGCAAGGGTGGTCATACGTCCTCCACGACGGGCTCGGCTGGGTCAGGTCCCGCGTCAGGGTTTCACGGCCACCGCGCCGAACTGCGGTACCACGGCCGGGGAGTCCGACTCGGCACGCCACTGCGAACAGGAGACGAGACCCGGTTCGAGCAGGTCCAGTCCCTCGAAGAAGGTGGCGATGTCCTCGCCGCTGCGGGCGGTGATCGGCGGAGTGGCGTTCTCGTTCCAGAACTTCATGGCCGGGATCTGGCCCTCGCCGCCCAGGTCCGCGTCGAACGTGGGGTGGGTCAGAGCGAGATGGCTGCCCGCGGGCATCGCGGCCATGACCTCCCGCGCGATCCTGCGTGCCTCGTCGGTGTCCAGGACGAAGTTGAGGATGCCGAGCATCATCACCGCGACCGGCTTGCTGAAGTCCAGCGTTTGGGAGGCGCGTTCGAGGATGGCGGCCGGGTCGTGGACATCGGCGTCGATGTAGTCGGTGACGCCCTCGGGGGTGCTGGTCAGCAGGGTGCGGGCGTGGACGAGCACGATCGGGTCGTTGTCGACGTAGACGATCCGCGCGTCGGGCGCGATGCGCTGCGCGATCTGATGGGTGTTGTCCACCGTCGGCAGTCCGGTGCCGATGTCGAGGAACTGCCGGATGCCCTGCTCCTCGGCGAGGAAGCGCACCGAGCGGCCCAGGAACCAGCGATCGGCGCGGGCGATCTCCCGGATGATCGGGAACATCCCGGCGACATGGTCACCGACCCGCTGGTCGACCTCGTAGTTGTCCTTGCCGCCGATCCAGTAGTTCCACACGCGCGCGTTGTGCGCCACACCTGTGTTCAGCCTCGCCGATACGCCCGACGGGGTGTGGCTCTCGCTCACGACAGTGCTCCTTCTCGTGCCTGCGGCCGTTGCCGCCATTGTGCCGCCCGATGATCAGCTTGTCCCGGAAACCGCGACCTGAACGCCCCGTCCGAGATGCCCGCGGATCTTCCGGCGGGGACACTGGCCGGGTACGGACCCCTTGCCGCGAGGAGTGCGCATGCTGCCCGGATTCCTCACCAGGGCGGTCGAGTTGCTGTTCGGCCGGGAAGGACGCTCGCTCCATCTGAAGGCGGCGGGCGGTGCGACGGCCGTCCTGCTCGTCGTGATGCTGCTCGGTTCCTGGGCGGTGCTCGCCGCCGAGGACGGGGCGCGGGGAGCCAATCTGACCTCCTACCCCAAGGCCCTGTGGTGGTCGGTCGAGACGGCGACCACCGTCGGATACGGCGACTTCTTCCCGGTGACCTGGTGGGGCCGGGTCGTCGGCACGGTCGTCATGGTCGTCGGCATCACGACGTACGGCATGGTCACCGCGGCCCTCGCGACCTGGTTCGTGGCGCGGGAGCAGAAGCGGCGGCACGGGCTCCACGAGGTCGGCGCGGAGGCCCTGCACGCCCTGCACGAGCGCTTCGACCGGCTGGAGGAACTGCTGGAGCCGGCCAGGAAGAAGCGGTGACTCAGCTCGCCGGCCGGGCGTGACCGTGCTGCCAGGCCCAGGCGGCGATCTCCACGCGGTTCCGTGCGGCGAGTTTGAGCTGGATGCTGGAGAGGTGGGTCTTGACCGTGGACAGGGAGACGTACAGTTCCGCGGCGATCTCGGCGTTCGTACGGCCGAGGGCCACCAGGCGTACCACGTCGAGCTCACGGTCGGTCAGCGGCTCGGTGGCGGACGCGGGTCGAGTTTCGACGACCGGCTCGGGCGCCGCCGCCATGTCCGTCGAGCCTTCTGTGACATGCCGGAGCAGACGGACGGTGACGGAGGGGGAGACCAGTGAATCCCCGGCCGCGGCGGCGCGGACCGCCTCCGCGAGGAGCGTCGGTCCCGAGTCCTTCAGCAGGAACCCGCAGGCCCCGCCGCGCAGTGCGCCGTACACGTACTCGTCCAGGTCGAAGGTGGTGACCACGACCACCCGCAGGGGGTCGGCGACACCGGGTCCGGCGAGCAACCGGGTCGCCTCCAGACCGTCCAGCTTCGGCATCCGGATGTCCAGCAGACACACATCGGGTCGCAGCTCCCGAGCCAGCCGTACCGCCGTCTCCCCGTCCGCGGCCTCCGCCACCACGGTCATGTCGGGCTGCGCGTCCAGGAAGAAACGGAATCCCGAACGCACCATCTCCTGGTCATCGGCGATCAGCACGCGGATGGGCGCGGCCGGCGGGGTGGGACTCGTCATGGGTCGATCATGCCTCAGGGGGTGGGGGAGGGGTGGTGGGCCGTGAACGGTGGGTGGGGTGCTGAGCGGTGGGTGGTGAGCGGTGGGTGGTGGGTGGGGCGGTGAGTGGTGGAGGGTGGGGCGGGGTGGTCGGAGGCGGGTGTGGCATGGGCGGGGTGCGGAGGGGAGGGGGTGCGGGTGGCAGGGGGTGCTGAGGGGAGAGCGCGGATGGGGAGGGTGCTGAAGCGGGAGTGCGGGTGTGCGAGTGCGGATGGGGCACCGAGTCCGGCCGGAGGGTGACGGTCGGACTCGGTGCCGGTCTTGAGGGGCTGCCGCGTGCCCCAGCTGCCGCGCCGGTCTCAAAGGGGCCCGGTGCCCAGCGGTTCCTCTCGATCGCCCCGTCAGTCCGCGCTTCTCGCCGCGTCCTCCGTCACCCTCCGCAGTAGCGGGCGGCTGCCACCTATCGCCGCGAACATCGCCAGCGCTCCCACAGCCACGCACGCGGCCAGCTCCAGTGCGCCCGTCGCGTTGATCGAGGCGCCGAGGAGCTTGTTGAGGCGGTAGGAGGCGTAGACACCGATCGCGGTCGTGCCGCCCGCCAGGGCGACCAGGGGGATCACCGTCTCGCGGACCCGGGCCCGGTCCAGCACCTTCAGGGGGGTGCCGGCGAGCCGGAGGAGGCCGTAGACCCGACGCCGGTCCAGGACCCCCGCGGCGGCGGTGAGGCCGGCGGAGGCCGTGGCGACGAGGAAGCTCAGGGCCAGCGTCGCCGTGCTGACCTCGGCGAAGCGGCCGACGGCCGTGCGGTCGCTCGCCGTCACATAGTCCTGCGTGATGGGCGGACGGGCCGGGTTGGCCGGGGTCAGCGCGGTGACGGCCCTGTCGAGCTCGGCCTGCCCGCCTCCGGACATGTGGGCCACCACGCCCGGTGTCCCGGGCAACAGTCCGTCCCAGTCGTCCTCGCCCACCGAGCGGACGGTCGCCGCGATGCCCGCCTCGCGCAGGAGCGTACGGACTTCGGAGACCTGGGCGCCGGCCACCGCGACCTGGCCGCGGTGCGCGGAGCCGTCCATGCCGACCATGCTGACGGCGAAGAACCCCGCCGCGAACCCGGCCAGGACGAGACCGCTGACCGTGCGCCACGCCCCACGCGGGTCGTCGCTGAGACGGCGGCCCGCCAGCAGGGTCGCCGGACGGCGGGCGAAGCGGCTCACCAGACGACCGAGCCGGTCGACCACCCAGGGCCCGAACAGCCAGAACGCGCCGTAGAACATCAGCAGCAGACCGATCACCCGACGGGTCGACAACTGACCGCCGCCGGTGGAACCCCAGAGGTAGAGCAACACCGCCACGAACAGCACGAGCCGAATGATCCGGGTCCGGCGCGGGGCGGACTGCTGGGCCACCCCGAGGGGCGAGACCGCGACCTGACGCAGCATCGACACCGCGCTGACCGTGATGAGCCCGGTGACCACCGACACGACCGCCACCAGCCACGGCAGCCCGACCCACAACTGGCTGACATACCAGCCGCCCACGCCGTACGGCACCTCGGCGAGCAGAGGCAGCAGGGCCACGTACAGCCCCGCGCCCGTCAGGGCCCCGGCCGCGCCGAGTGCCGCGCTCTCCAGCGCGGTCATCCCGACGACCTGCCGCGGGGTGGCCCCGGCGAGCCGCAGGGCGGCCAGCTGCTGCTCGCGCCGGGCCGCGCCCAGCCGTCCGGAGGCCGCGGCGAGGACCACCACCGGCATCACGAGCAGCGCCACACCCAGCAGTGCGGTCTGCCGGTCGTAGGAGGTGAACAGGTTCGCTTGGGTGCCGTGGAACCCGGTGATCCCGGCACGCCCGGCCAGGCCGATGTCGGCCACGGTGGACCCTTCCGCCGCCTTGGACACCGCGGGGTCGGTCGGAGCGCGGCCGACGACGGCCACCAGTTCGTCCGGCGATGCCAGACCGGCCGCACCGATCGTGCCGTACGACGACACCTTCGGGAACCGGTCGGCGAGCTGGTCCGCGGGCAGTTCGTGCAGCAGCGCGGCCAGGGCGGGGGAGACGTACACCTCGCCCCGCTTCGGGAAGGAGGCGAGGCCCGGCGGGGCGGGGGTCCCGGGGCGTCCGGGGAGCTGGGCGAGGGAGACCACCGAGACCGGCTCATGGCGTACGTATGTCGTCGCGAGTGCCTGGATCGCGGTGGCGTGTCTAGCTGGCTCGGGGGTGCGCCACGCGGTGCGGTCGGCGCGGGTGCCGGAACCGAGGGCGGCGGCGACCATCACCAGCAGGACGAACGCGCCGACGGCGGCCGCGGCGGCCGCGAGCAGCCGGCTCTGGAGACCGCGACGGCCCGAGGAACGGACCAGGCGCCAGGTCAGGGACAGGACGGGGGAACGCATGGCATCTCCTGCCGCTCAGGCGACCGTGTACTGGCTGTGGCCGCTGATACGGCCGTCGCGGACATGCAGGACGCGGTCGCAGTGGGCGGCGACGTCCGCGTCATGGGTGACCATCACCAGGGCTGCGCCCTGCTCACGGGTGACGGACGTCAGCAGCCGCACCACCTCCGTGCTGGTGGCCTGGTCCAGCGCGCCCGTCGGCTCGTCGGCGAAGACCACGTCCGGTTCCACGGCCAGGGCGCGGGCGATCGCCACGCGCTGGGCCTGACCGCCGGAGAGCTGACCGGGCCTGCGGTGCGCGAGACCGTCGAGGCCCAGCGGAGCGAACCAGCGCCGGGCCCGCTCGACGGCCTGTCTGCGCGGCACACCCTCCAGCATCAGCGGCAGAGCGACATTCTCCTCGGCGGGCAGCTCCGGGAGCAGCTGTCCGGACTGGAAGACGAATCCGAAGCGCTTGCGGCGCAGTGCGCTGAGTCTGTTCTCGCCGAGCTGGTCGATACGGTCCAGGCCCTCGGTCGGGCGGCTCCCGCCCGCGCCGCGCTCGCCTCTCAGCAGCACCTCGCCGCCGTCCGGGCGGACGATCCCCGCGAGGGTGTGCAGCAGCGTGGACTTGCCGGATCCCGACGGGCCCATGATCGCCAGCGAGTCGCGCTCGCCGACCTCGACGTCCACCCCGGCGAGCGCGGTGGCGGAGCCGTAATTCTTGACGAGGCCGTAGCCGGCCAGGACGGTGTTCATGATGTGAGGCGGTCCTCTGCTAGCGGTCGAACTTCCAGGTGACGGACCTGTCCGAGGCCTTGACGACGGTGACCGGTATCTCCACGGTCCCGCCGCCGCTCTTCTTGCCGGTACAGGTGAGGGTCGCGCCGGCGACGGCCTTGAGCCCGCTCGGGCAGGACACCTCGGTGAGCTTCACGCCCACCCAGGGCAGAGGGTGGTACTTGCTCTGGGTGCGGCCCGCGACGATGTTCGCCGCGAGGGCCCGGTGGCCGCCCACCGACACCGTGGTGTCCTCGCTCAGCCGCGTGTTCGACTCGGTGCCGGAGAGGAAATAGGTGCCGAGCCCGAAGACGACGGCCGCACCGGCCACGCCGCCGACGGCGCTGACGAGGGTCTTGCGTTGCATCACGTGCTCCTGAAGAAAGGTGAGGGAGTGCTGCCGGGGGTGGAGGACGCCCGGCGGGGCGAGTGACTCCACTCTCGCCCCTCGGCGCGGGCGCCCGCCTCGGCCGAACGGCCAGGGTCCATGAGCACGGGCCGGACGGCGCCTCGACCGTTCGGCCGATCCGGCGGGAGGCCGTCGCGCATACGGTGATCGGCATGAAGTCCGTATCTGCCCGGGGCTGCGCGGGTGGCGCCGGTGTCGGCGGCCTGTTCGCGGCCGCCTTCGTCGACGTGGCCTACTCGAACGAGGGTGACGGTCCCTCCTGGCCGATGGCCGCCACGCTGCTGGTCGGTGGCGCCGCCGTCCTGTGGCCCGCCGCCCGGCACCCCAGGTGGCTCACCCCGCAGCTGCGCACCGCCGTGCCCGCCCTCGCCTCCCTGGCGTGCACGGTGGACTCGGTGGTCCGCTCCGGTGTCCTGTTCGGCCCGGCCGAGCTGGCGATCCTGCTGTGCCTGCTCTTCGTCGCCGTTCGGCACTGTCCGCGCAAGTGGGTCGTGGCCTGCGCCGTGCTGGACGGGAGCGCCGTGCTGGCGCTTCCGGCACGGCCCTATGCGGGCGAGCAGGAGACCATGCTCGGGTTCATGTTCATCGGGCTCCTCCTGGTGGGCCTTACGGTGGCGTTCGCCGCGTATCTGCGTTCGCAGGACTACCGGCGGACCGTCGCCGTCAGCGAGACCCGGCGCGCCGAACGCCTCGCCATCGCCGCGGACCTGCACGACTTCGTCGCCCACCACGTCACCGGGATCCTGGTGCAGACGCAGGTGGCCCGCATGATGACGGACACCGGCCCCGACCAACTCGATCCCGTCCTCGCCGGTATCGAGCGCGCCGCGACCGAGGCGCTCGCGTCGATGCGCCGCACGGTCGGCGTGCTCCGCGACACCGACGACGCGGCCGAGCGCCGCCCGGTGGGTGACCTCGCGGGCATCGCCGGTCTCGTCGACGGCTTCGCCACCCCCGTCCAGACAGCAGCGCTGCACCGCGCACCCGCGGTTCCCGAGGACCTCCCGCACGAGATCCAGGCGGCGGCCTTCCGGGTGGTGCAGGAGGCGCTGACCAACGTACGGCGGCACGCGGGCGACGCCACCCAGGTCACCGTCGCACTGCGGTACGAGCGGTCCCGGCTGGAGGTCTCCGTGTCCGACGACGGCCGCGGCGGCAGCCAGTTGCCGGCGGCGGCGCACGGGGGCGGCTTCGGGCTGGTCGGCCTGAAGGAACGGGTGACGGCACTGGGCGGAGAACTGCACGCGGGGCCACGGGCCGGGGACGGGTGGGAGGTGCGGGCGGTGTTTCCTGGGTGAGGTGGCGGAGGGGGGGGGCTGGCTGCCGGTGGCAGGCTGACTGTGCTGGGGGGCGGTGGCAGGGCCCAACCTGCCGGTGCCGGTGCCGGTGCCGGTGCCGGTGCCAGTGCTAGTGCCGGTGACGCGGTCGACCTTGCCCGGTGCCGGTGGCAGACCCGAGCGTGCTGGGCGCGGTGGCAGGGCCAAGCGTGCCAGTGGCAGCGCCGATTCGTGCCGAGAGCCGGTGTTCCAGGCCGACCCGCCCGGTCTCGGTGTTCCAGGCTGGCCCGCCCCGTCCCGGTGCCTCAACAGGACCCGCCCGGTCTCAGTGCTCCAGGCCGGATCCGCCCGATCCCGGTACCCCAGTCGAACTCGCCCGACCCCGGTACCCCAGCCGAACCTGCCAGAGCCTCACACCACCGCCCCGACCCGCCACCGGCGAACGGAAACGGAAACGGAGCCCCCGACGGTCCCACCCGGTGGCGACCCACCCTCCCCGTGACCCCACCCCACCCCACCCCCCGCCCCGCCCCCGCCCCGCCCCCACCCGTGGTCTTTCCCGGATCACGCGACCGGTTGTTCAATGGGGCTGAACATGAGAGGAGCCCGCCGTGTCCCCCGCCTCCGCCCCCGTGCCGTCCGTCGGCGCCCGCATCCGGCAGGCGCGGCTGGAGCGTGGTCTGGGGCTGCGTGCCCTGGCCCGTGAGGTCGGAGTCTCGGCGAGCCTGGTGTCGCAGATAGAGACCGGCAAGAGCCAGCCGTCGGTGAGCACCCTGTACGCCATCACCACGGCCCTCGGCATCTCCGTCGAGTCACTCTTCTCCGTCGAGTCGCTCTCCGAAGGGCGGGAGACCGCCGCCGCGGTGCACCCGGCCGCCGCCGTGCACGCGCTGGCGGCCTTCGCGGCCGACCCGGCCCGGCGCCTGGGTCCCCTGGTCACCCCCGGTGAGCGGGAGGTGCTGGAGCTGGACTCCGGCGTGGTGTGGGAGCGGCTCGGGCACGTCCCCGGTACCGACGTCGACTTCCTGCTCGTCACCTACCGGCCCGGCGGCTCCTCCTCCGGCTCGGGCGGCCTGATGCGGCACACCGGCACCGAGTACGGCTATCTCACCTCCGGCGAACTCGTCCTCACCCTCGGCTTCGACGAACAGATCCTGCGCCCCGGCGACGCGGTCTGCTTCGAGTCGGCGACCCCGCACCGCTACCGCAACGACGGCGACGAGCCGGCCGTGGGCGTCTGGTTCGTGTCGAGCCAAAGTGTTCAGTGACACTTGACACTCCCCGTGGACGGTCGTTGACTCGAAGGTGGGGGTGGTCGCGATGGCGATCCGCACTTACGGCCCCAATGCCGTCGACTGGGAAGAGCGCGTCGACCTGGACCGGCTGCGCACACAGCGCCTGGCCCGGCTCCACGACACGCTGAACCGCTCCGAACTGGGCGCCGTGCTCAGCTTCGACTTCGCCAACATCCGCTACATGACCGCCACGCACATCGGCACCTGGGCGATGGACAAGCTGATCCGCTTCGCCCTGCTGGTCCGTGGCGGCGAACCGGTCGTCTGGGACTTCGGCTCCGCGGCCCGTCACCACCAGCTCTACAACCCTTGGCTCGACTACAGCGACGGCAAGGGCGGCCCGCCCACCGGAGCCCGCGCCGGCATCTCCACCCTGCGCGGCGCCTTCCACCCGGACGCCGGGATCGCCGAGGACGTCGCCGCGAAGATCGCCGCCGAACTCCGCGCGCACGGCCTGGCCGGGGAACCGCTCGGCATCGACGTCGCCGAGATGCCCGTGCTCGCCGCCCTGCGCGCCGAGGGCATCGACGTGGTCGACGGCCAGCAGGTCTTCCTGGAGGCCCGCCGCATCAAGACCGGCGACGAGATCTCCCTGCTCGCCCAGGCCTGCGCGATGGTCGACGCCGCTTACGAGGAGCTCTACGCCCACCTGCGCCCCGGCATCCGGGAGAACGAGTGCGTCGGGCTGGTCAGCAAGGTGCTGTACGACCTCGGCAGCGAGTACGTCGAAGGGGTCAACGCGATCTCGGGGGAGCGCTGTTCACCCCATCCGCACGTCTACAGCGACCGTCTGATCCGTCCCGGCGACCCCGCCTTCTTCGACATCCTGCACAGCCACCTCGGCTACCGCACCTGCTACTACCGCACCTTCGCCGTCGGCAGTGCCTCCCGTGCACAACGGGACGCGTACGTCCGCTGCCGGGAGTACATGGACCAGGCCATCGCGCTCGTCCGGCCGGGCGCCACCACCGCCGACATCGTCCAGGTCTGGCCGCGGGCGGAGGAGTTCGGCTTCGCCGACGAGACCGCCGCGTTCGCCCTCCAGTACGGCCACGGCGTCGGGCTGTCCATCTGGGAGAAGCCCATCTTCAGCCGCCTGGTCTCCCTCGACCACCCCGAAGTCCTCGAAGAGGGCATGGTGTTCGCCCTGGAGACCTATTGGCCCGCCGCCGACGGCTGGTCCGCCGCGCGGATCGAGGAGGAGCTGGTCGTCACCGCCGACGGCTGCGAGGTCATCACCAAGTTCCCCGCCGAGGAACTGCTGGTGGCGGGCCGCAAGTACTGGACGGTGGGCGGCGAGCTCAACACCGCCCGGGAGGCGCAGTCCCACCTGAACACCCGGACCGCGAACGGGCACCCACCGAACACCGGGACCGGCGATGGACACCGCTGAACTCCTCGCCCGCTACGAGCAGATGGCCCTCATCCGCCGCACCGAGAAGGCTGCCCACGACCTGTTCCTCCAGGGCCTCGTCAAGGGCACCACCCATCTCGCCGCAGGCCACGAGGCGATCGCCGTCGGCGCGAGCGCCGCCCTGCGCGACGACGACTACGTCTTCGCCACCTACCGCGGCCACCACCACGCCATGGCCCGGGGTGCCACCCCTGAGGAGTGCCTCGCCGAACTCATGCAGCGGGCCACGGGGTTGTGCCGGGCCAAGGGCGGCTCGATGCACCTCACCAAGGCCGACGCGTTCATGCTCGGCTCCTACGCCATCGTCGGCGCCCACCTCCCGATGGCGGTCGGCGCCGCCTGGTCGGCGAAACTCCGCGGGACCGGACAGCTCGCGGTCGCCTTCTTCGGGGACGGAGCCACCAACATCGGCGCCTTCCACGAGGCCCTGAACCTGGCCGCCGTATGGAAGCTGCCGGTGCTGTTCGTCTGCGAGAACAACCTGTACATGGAGTACACGCCGATCGCCGACGTCACGGCGGTGGCCCGGCCGGCCGCCGACCGGGCGCCCGCGTACGGCATCCCCGGCGAGGTCGTCGACGGCAACGACGTCGTCTCCGTCCAGGAAGCGGTGGCACGGCTGGCGGGGCGGGCCCGGGCCGGAGACGGGCCCGCCGTACTGGAGGCCGAGACCTACCGTCACTTCGGGCACAGCAGGACCGACCCGGCGACCTACCGCCCGGCCGAGGAGGTCGAACGCTGGCTCAAGCACGACCCGTTGGACATCGCGCGGGGGCGGCTCGTCGAGGCCGGGGTCCCCGAGGAGACGGTCACCGCGGCCGACGAGCGCGTTCAGGCGGTCGTACGGCAGGCGATCGACGCGGCGAAGAATGCCCCGGCACCGGATCCGCGGGAGGCGTTCACCGACGTGTGGGCCGACGGAGGTGCGGCATGGCGGACGTGACCGAGGTGCGGGGAGCCGCCGCGCGGCAGATCAGTTACCGGGACGCCGTCGCCGAGGGCATCGCGCGGGAGATGCGGCGCGATCCGTCGGTCGTCTGCCTGGGCGAGGACATCGGCGCGGCCGGCGGGGTGTTCAAGACGACCGTCGGGCTGCACAAGGAGTTCGGGCCCGAGCGGGTGTGGGACACGCCGATCTCCGAACAGGCCATCGTGGGCGCGGCGATGGGCGCCGCGATGACCGGGCTGCGGCCCGTCGCGGAGATCATGTTCTCGGACTTCTTTGCCTGTTGCTGGGACTATCTCGCCAACGAGATACCCAAGGTGCGTTACATGACGGGTGGTCAGGTCACCGTGCCCCTCGTCGTGCGCACCGCCAACGGCGGCGGGCTCGGTTTCGGCGCCCAGCACTCGCAGGCCACGGAGAACTGGGCCCTGACCGTCCCCGGGCTGAAGATCGCCGCGCCTTCGACGCCCGCCGACGTGATCGGCATGATGGCGGCGGCGATCCGCAGCGACGACCCGGTCGTGTTCTTCGAGCACAAGGGGCTGCTGGCCGGCAAGGGAGCACCCCCCGAGCCGGATCACGTCGTCGAGCTGGGCCGTGCGGCCGTCGTGCGCGAAGGCGCGGACGTGACACTCGTGGCGCTCGCCTCGATGGTGCCCGTCGCGCTGAAGGCCGCGGAGCGGCTCGCCCAGGAGGACATCGACGTCGAAGTCGTCGACCTGCGCTCGCTCGTGCCGCTCGACATGGCCACCGTCCTCGCCTCGCTCGGCCGGACCTCCCGGCTGGTCGTCGTCGAGGAGAACCCGTACCAGGGCGGCTGGGGAGCGACCGTCGTCTCCGTCGTCGCCGACGAGGGCTTCGGGCTGCTGGACGCGCCGGTGCGCCGGGTCGCGGGGGAGTGCGTGCCGCTGCCCTTCGCGGACGTGCTGGAGGAACAGGTCATCCCCACCGTCGACAAGGTCGTTGCGGCCGTCAGGAGCCTGGCCGCGTACTGAACAGCCGCGTACCGAACACCCCTGAGGAGGAAGCGCGATGACCCAACGGACACTCCTTCGTGCCGGACACGTGCTCTCGATGGATCCCGACATCGGGGACCTCCCGAGGGGTGACGTCCTCATCGAGGACGGGCGGATCGCGGCGGTCGACCGCGAGATCAGCGCCGACGCCGAAGTCCTCGACATGACCGGCCGGATCGTGATCCCCGGCTTCGTCGACACCCACCGCCACACCTGGGAGGCCTCGATCCGCAACGTGGCGCCCGACGCCACCCTCGACGACTACTTCGTCGACATCCTCGACACCTTCGCGCCCCTCTACACCCCCGAGGACGTGTACGCGGCCAACCTCGCGGGCGCCCTGGAATGCCTCAACGCCGGCATCACCACGCTCGTCGACTGGTCCCACATCAACAACACGCCCGAGCATCCGGACGCGGCGATCCGGGCCCTCACGGAGACCGGCATCCGCGCCCAGTACGCGTACGGCAGCGCCAACACCTCCCTCGCCGACTACTGGTTCGAGAGCAAGATCGCGATCCCGGGCGACGACGTACGCCGGATCCGCACCGAGTACTTCGCCTCCGACGGCCTGCTGACGATGGCCCTCGCCACCCGCGGTCCCGGCTTCTGCGTCAACGACGTCGTCACCGCCGAATGGGCCCTCGCCCGCGAACTCGACATCCCCATCACCGTCCACGTGGCCATGGGACGCCTGGCCGGCCGCTTCGGCATGGTCAAACAGCTCCACGACCTCGGCCTGCTCGGCCCCGACACCACCTACATCCACTGCTGCTACTTCAGCGAGGAGGAGTGGCGGCTGGTCGCCGACAGCGGCGGTACGGTCTCCATCGCGCCGCAGGTCGAGACGCAGATGGGGCACGGCTGGCCGCCGGTGATGAAGGCCATCGAGCACGGCCTGCGCCCCTCGCTCAGCATCGACGTCGTCACCACCGTGCCCGGCGACATGTTCACGCAGATCCGCGCGGCCTTCGGCGCCGAGCGCGCCCGCGTCAACGCGGACAGCTGGCAGGCCGATGTCCCGGTCCCGGAGACGATGTTGACGGCACGTCAGATGCTGGGGATCGCCACCCGCAACGGCGCCCACGTGGCGGGCCTGGAGGACCGCACCGGCTCCCTCACCCCCGGCAAGCGCGCCGACGTCGTCGCGATCGACGCGACCGCCCTGAACGTGGCCCCGGTTCACGACGCGGCCGCCGCGGTGGCGCTGAGCGCCGACGTGTCCAACGTGGAGACCGTCATCGTCGACGGCGTGGTCCGCAAGCGCGACGGCAGGCTGACGGCCGACGTGGCCCGGGCCCGGCGCCTCGTAGAGGAGTCACGCGACCGGCTGCTCGCCGCGAAGGAGGCCAAGGCGTGACGCTGCACCTGGTGCGCCGCGCCACCGAGGGACCGGAGCCGTCGTACGACGAACACGGCTTCCGGCGGCGGGAGTTGGTCGGCGAGGGCGACGGCAGCTCGCACACCGGTTTCGGGGTGTGCGAGCTGCGCCCCGACGGGAGCGTCGCGGCCCATGTGCACTCGTACGAGGAGAGCTTCCACGTCCTCGACGGGACCGTGATCCTGGATGTGCCGGAGGGGTCGTACCTGCTGGAGGAGGGCGACTACGGCCTCCTGCCGACCGGTGTCCCGCACGCGTGGCGCGGAGCCGGGGACGGCGTCGCCCGCTGGGCGGACATGCTCGCGCCCGTACCGCGGGCCCGGTACGGGTACGACACCCAGCCGGTCTCGCCATGGCCCGCAGGTGAGCCCGTACGGATCGACGTCCGCGATCCGCGCACCCGGTCCTTCGGGCACTTCGAGCCCGCGCAGATGGACCCCGGGAAGCAGTCGCAGGACCTGCTCGCGGTGTCGGCGAGCATGCGGACCGCGCTGCTCGTCTACAGCGGGATCACCGTGAAGATGATGGTCGACGGCGACCTCGGCGCGGTCGCCTCGACGATGTTCATGGTGCAGTACGCGCCCGACGGCGTCGCGGGCACGCACGACCACCCCTTCGAGGAGACCTATCTGTTCCTCGAAGGGGAGGTCGACGCGGTGTTCGACGGTGTCCGTTACCGGCTCGGGCCCGGCGACTGCGCCTGGGCGGGGGCCGGTTGTGTGCACGGCTTCGCCAACGCCGGTGACGGGTCGCTGCGTTGGCTGGAGACGCAGGCGCCGCAGCCGCCCTCCCGGCACTCGTACCGCTTCACGCGGGACTGGGACTATCTGAGGGAGTCACCCCGATGAGCAGCGTGGTCGTGATCGGCGGAACCTCCGGCATCGGGCGGGAGTTCGCCCGGGTGCGGGCGAACCGCGGCGACGAGGTGGTGATCACCGGGCGGGACGCCCACCGCACCGAAACCGTCGCCAAGGAGATCGGCGCCCGCGGGCTCGCCCTGGACCTCGCGCGACCGAAAGGGATCACCGACGCACTGCGTGACGTCGGCGCCGTCGACCACCTGGTGATCGCGGGCATCTCCCGCGACGAGAACCGGGTCTCCGCATACGACATCGACGCGGCGGTCCACCTCGTCACGCTCAAGCTCGTCGGCTACACCGCGGTCGTGCACGCCCTGCGGTCCCGTCTCCACGACGACAGCGCCATCGTGCTGTTCGGCGGCCAGGCCAAGGAGCGGCCCTACCCGGGCGCGACGACCGTGGCCACCGTCAACGCGGGGGTGAGCGGGCTGACGCACACCCTCGCCGTCGAACTCGCTCCCGTCCGGGTCAACGCGATCCATCCCGGAGTCGTCGGCGACAGCCCCCACTGGCGGGCCAAACCGGAGCAGGTGCTGGCGGGCCTGCGGGCCAGGACGCCGACCGGCCGGCTCGCCACGATGGCCGACGTCGTGGACGCCGTGGACTTCCTGCTGCGCAACGGCTCGGTGAACGCGGTGGAGTTGAGCGTGGACGGGGGATGGTTGCTGGGGTGAGTGCCCAGGGGACAGGGAGGGGCAGGGGCTCAGCGCTTGATGCCGACCGCCCCGTACAGCGACACGAGTTCGCCGTCCTCCCGCTCGTCCGGACGCCACCGCGACAGGGACACGATCCCCGGCTCCAGCACCTCAAGTCCTTTGAAGAGACGGCTCACTTCGTCGTGCGAACGCGCCACGAGGGTGACCCCCTTCGCCGTGTAAGCCGCGATGCCCGCGTTGACGTTCTCCGGATCGAAGTCCGCGGTCATCGCCGACAGCACCAGACAACTGCCCGGCGCGAGCGCGTCGACCAGCGTGGCCACCAGCTCCTGGGCGCCGTCCGCGTCGGAGACGAAGTGCAGCAGCGCGATCAGCGACAGCGCGACGGGCTGGTCGAAGTCGAGGACGGCCGAGGCCCCTTGGAGGATGCGCTCCGGCTCGCGCGCGTCGGCCTGGAGGTAGTGCGTCGCCCCCTCCGGGGTGCCGTGCAGCAGGGCGGCCGCGTGGGCCAGGACGATCGGGTCGTTGTCGACGTACACGATCCGCGCGTCCGGTACGGCGGACTGGGCGATCTGGTGGAGGTTGGGCTCGGTGGGGATGCCGGAGCCGATGTCGAGGAACTGCCGAACACCCGCCTCCCGTACGACGACCCGCGTGGCCCGCTCCATGAACCGGCGGTTGGCGCGTGCCTGCCGGGGGGCGTCGCCCTGCGCGGTGATCTGCCGTCCGAGCTCCTCGTCGACGGGGTAGTTGTCCTTCCCGCCGAGGAACCAGTCGTACACCCGGGCCGGATGCGGCCTGCTCGTGTCGATCCGCCGGCCGGCCGACTCGGTCCCGGTCACACACAACTCCTCTGCTCGACAAGATGTGCGAGCAGTCTGCCACGATCGCCGGGCCCCCGGGGGCGGTCTTCGGCCATGTCGACGCCGACCGCCCCGGCCGCGCCAACGCGGCCGGCAGGACGGCTGGTTGGAGATCGCGTTCAGGGGCGCACACGCGTCCGTGCGCGCCGACGGGTGGTCCCGTACGGCGCGCACGGACGCGTCTGCGAAGAGCTGTCACGGCGCTGCAGCGTGCGCACTCGCTACGACGCGCACGGCCGCGTCACGGCCTGAGCGGGTCGTGTCCGACGGACATCAGCCGGTGCCTGCGCGGGCTCTCCTCGGCCCCGGGCTCGCTCTCCACGTCGGCCTCCGCCTCGACGGTGTCCACGACCTCGTACATGACCTCGATGTCCTCGTCGGTCAGGTCCGTCCGCCGCTTCTGGAGGATCGCCAGGACATGCTGCCCCGTCGGCTCGCCGGCGTGCTCCGGCAGCGGTTCCGCGGACTCGTCGGCGTCGCTCACCCGCAGCCAGGCGGCGAGTTCCTGCGAGGTCATGTTCACCGCGCGGTGGAAGTCCTCCCACAGCGCGTCGAGTTCGAGGGCGTCGGTCATCGGGTGCCCCTTCCGTGTACGTACGTGCGCCGTCAGCTGTCCTTCGGCCAGTTCTCCGCGTCGAACATCCAGCGCTGCTTCTCCAGCTCCGCGGTGATGGCGATCAGCAGGTCCTGGGTGACCGGGTCCGCCTTCTCGGTGGCCTCGATGCGCTCCCGCAGCCGTGTGATGGCCGCCTCCAGGGACTCGACCATGAGCCCGACGACCTCGGTGTCCCGCACCCAGCCGTCCTTCGGGCCGGGCAGGGTGAACGCGGACGCGATGGTCTCGGGACGGCCGTCCGGCGGCAGGCCGAGCGCGGCGGCGCGCTCCGCGACCGTGTCGGAGAATTCGCGGGCGGCGGTGACCACCTCGTCGAGCTGGAGGTGGATGGAACGGAAGCGCGGCCCCACCAGGTTCCAGTGGGCCTGCTTCCCGATCAGGGAGAGCCCGACGAGATCCACCAGCGTGCTCTGCAACGCGTCTCCGGTGACCTGGCGGGCGTCTTCGGGAAGCGTGCTCTTCATGACAGTCATACGGTGCTCCTCCTTCTGGCATGGTCGATGCCGGCACGGAGCAGCTCGTCGCGTTCCTGTTCGCAGGTTCCGCCCCACACGCCCGAGGTCTGTCCGCTGCTGAGCGCCAGATCGAGGCACTCGGCGGTGACCGGGCAGCGGGCACACACGCGCTTGGCCGCCGCGGTGTCCCGCAGGGCCGGGCCTTGTGTGCCCACGGGGAAGAACAGCTCGGGGTCCTCTCCCACACAGGCCGCTCGACGCAACCACTCCATGGGGGCGCGGGTGCCCCGGGCGTACTCGTGCAAACAGCGTTGTCTCAGCGTGTGAGCACGTCGTCGACGAAGTCCGTCACGTCCGCGAAGACCTGCGCCTTGTTCGTCTCGTGGAACACCTCGTGCCGGGCGCCGGCGTAGATCCGCTCGGTGAACCTCTCGCCCTTGATCTCCTCAATGCCGATCCGGCTCCCGGCGAGCGGGACCAGCCGGTCGTCGTCGCCGTGCAGCCACAGCAGCGGGAGCGGGCCGAGGCCACCGCCCTGGGACACGGTCTTCAGAGTGCGCGCGAACGCCTCCACCGTCGGCCGCTTCACCGGCCCGTGCCAGACGAGGGGATCCGCGGTGTACGCGGCGCCCACCCCGGGGTCGCGGGAGAGCGAGGCCGGGCTGATCGGAGTGTCGGGGACCTCGTCCAGGGCGAGCAGCGCCCCCGGCAGCTCCCACGCCCCGATCACCGGCCCCGACAGGACGAGCGCGGCGAGCTCGTCGCCGTGGCGCTGGGCGAAGCGGGCGGCGATCAAACCGCCCATGGAGTGGCCCACCATGACGAGCGGTACGCCGGGGTGGGAGCTCCGGACCAGGTCGGCGACCGCGTGCACGTCCGTGACCACGTCCTCGAAGTCCTCGATCAGGACCCGCTCGCCGGACGACTTCCCGTGCCCCCTGTGATCGGGCCCGAGGACGGCCGCGCCGTGCGCCCCGAGGACCCCGGCGAGCTCCTCGTACCGGCCGATGTGCTCGCCGTAGCCGTGCACCAGCAGGGCCGTGTACCGGGGCCGGTCACGGGGCCACTCGCGGACGGTGAGGGGGCCGTGGGTTCCGGTGAGGACGTGCTCGGGCATGTCTGCTCCAACTGCTCGGTGATCCGATGCCGGCGGCACCGATCAAAGCCGCTCGGTGTCCGGCGGCGGGCGTGCGTCAACAGGACCACTCGGCGAGACGGCACTTACCAGGGCGGTTACCTGCACTTAGCATCGGTCTCCGCATGGACACGATGACGCTCTGGCACATTTCCGGCTGGGAGTTCGCCGCGCTCGCCGCCGCGGCCCTGCTCGTCGGCTTCTCCAAGACGGCCGTCAGCGGGGCCAACACGGTCAGCCTCGCGATCTTCGCCGCCGTACTGCCCGCCCGCGCCTCCACCGGCGCGCTGCTGCCGATCCTGATCGCGGGTGACGTGCTCGCGGTGCTCACCTACCGGCGGCACGCGCACTGGCCGACGCTCTGGCGGCTGTTCCCCGCGGTCGCGGTCGGTGTGGTCGCGGGCACCCTGTTCCTGGAGTGGGCGGACGACGGGATCGTACGGACGTCGATCGGCGCGATCCTGCTTCTGATGGCCGGTGTGACGGTCTGGCGCCGCCGCACGGCCGACGCCGAGGAGGAACCCGACTCGGTCGCCACCCGCACCGGTCGGGTCAAGGCCCGCTCCTACGGCGTCCTCGGCGGCTTCACCACCATGGTCGCCAACGCCGGCGGGCCGGTGATGTCGATGTACCTGCTCTCGGCGGGCTTCCGCAAACTCGGCTTCCTGGGCACCTCGGCGTTCTTCTTCCTGATCGTGAACGTCTCCAAGGTGCCCTTCAGCGTCGGCCTCGGGTTGATCGACGGCCACTCGCTGCTGCTCGACCTCGCCCTCGTGGTGTTCGTCGTGCCCGGCGCGTTCATCGGCAAGTGGGCGGTGAACCGGATCAACCAGCGGCTCTTCGAGCGGCTCGTGATCGCGGCGACGGTGGTGGGGGCCGTACAGCTGCTGGTGCGGTGACAGCCGGGTGGTGGCCTTGTGCGGGGTGTGCCGCTGACCTCGTACGCTGACCGCCATGTCCCCCCACGTCCTGATCCTCGGCGGCACCACCGAGGCCCGTGAGCTGGCCGCCGTGCTCGCGGGCCGCCCGGGAGTGCGGGTGACCACCTCCCTCGCGGGACGCGTGGCCCGGCCGGGAGCGATCGCGGGGGAGGTGCGGGTCGGGGGCTTCGGCGGTGCGGAGGGTCTCGCCGACTGGCTGCGGGAGGAGCACGTGGACGCCCTGGTCGACGCCACGCACCCCTTCGCCCGCGCCATCACCGCCAACGCGGCCCGGGCCGCCGCGGTGACCGGCGTCCCCTCGCTGGTGCTGCGCCGCCCCGGCTGGCATCCCGGCCCGCGGGACCGCTGGCACCTGGTCGACTCCCTCGCCGAGGCCGCGGAGTCGCTGCCGGGTCTTGGCCGCCGGGTGTTCCTGACCACCGGCCGGATGGAACTGGCCGCGTTCGCCCACCTCACGGACCTCCACTTCGTCGTACGGTCCGTGGAGCCGCCCGAGGCGCCGATGCCGCCGCACACCGAAGTGATCCTGGCCCGCGGCCCGTTCACGGTGGCGGACGAGTCGGCGCTCCTCCACGATCACCGCATCGACGTCCTGGTGACCAAGGACAGCGGGGGAGCGGCCACGGCCGCCAAGCTCACCGCCGCCCGCGAACTGTCCCTGCCCGTGGTGGTCGTACGCCGACCGCCCCTGCCCGCCGGGGTCACGGAGGTACCGGACGTGGCGGGAGCCCTACGGCGGCTGGAGCTCACCTCGCCGTGACCGAGCCGCGCATGCGGTCGATCACGTGGAGCACCTCGGCACGGTTCTTCGCGCTCTTGACCCACGCGGGCAGCCGGGCGACACAGGTCATCTTCCGGCCGTGCTCGTACCACGGGCCCCGCTCGCGCAGCGAGGCCGCCACGAACCGCCGGATCAGGTCCAGATGCGCGAGGTTGTACGCCCACAGCTCCCCGTGCCGGGTCCCGGCACGCAGCCACAGCGGGGGCCGGTCGCAGCCGTTCACGGCCCGGCACAGGCCGCACGAGCGGCAGACCACGCGCGGCTCCGGGTGGGCGGTGCGCTCGAAGTGGGCGATCCGGTCGCAGCGCGGACACCGCACGAGCGCAGAGGCGCTGAAGTCGTAGATCTTCGCACCCGGGTCGTGGAAGCGGACGGGGACGGGGGACATGCCGTGAGTATGGCCTCCGCCCCTTCCCGGGGCACACGGTTTTCAGGCGGTGGTGCTTGTCGCCGGCTCCTTCGTGCGCTGTGGGAGTCCGGTGCTGAGGTCCTCCACCAGGAGGCGTTTGGCGATGGTGTCCACGGCGGCACGCAGATCCGTGCCCGAGGGGCGGCCGATGTCCTGCTGCACCCGGTCCGCCAGCCAGTTGCCCCACGCGGTGCTGATGACCCTGGCCTCGCGCGCGCCCCCCTCGGTGTGCGAGAGGTGATGGCCCGCGCGGGTCAGATAGCCCTCCTCGACCATCCGGTCGAAAACCGGCAGCAGCACCTCGGGCGGTAGGTGCCGGCGCGCGGCGATCATGCCGAGACTGGCGTGGCCGACCATCCGGGTGTGCAGCTCCACCTGCATCACGGCCCAGGCCCCGGCGATGTCGAGCCGGGTGTCGGAGTCCGTGATGATCCGGCGCGCGGTGTCGAGATCGGTGCTGCCGATGATCTTCCCCACGGCGTTCTCCAGCACCCGCTGCGAATCCGCCCCGGACGGTGACGCGAACCCCTCGCCCAGGTCGGTCGAACCGGCCCGCGCGCTGTCGCGCAGCTGGACCTGTTGGAGGAACAGGGCGACGACGAAGCCCAGCGCGGCCACCGGCACCGTCCACAGGAAGACGGTCCGCAGGGTGTCGGCGTAGGCGTCGATGATCGGTGCGGCGACGGCCGACGGCAGCCGGTGCAGACCGTCCGGGCTGGTCGCGGCCTTGGCGACGGCGGCCGCGTCCAGGCCGCCACCGCCCGCCTGCACGGCGGAGGCGATGCCGTCCTTGAGGTTCGGGGTCAGGGAGTTGGTGTAGATCGTGCCGAAGACCGCGGTGCCGAAGGAACTGCCCAGCGTACGGAAGAAGGTGACGCCGGAGGTCGCGGTGCCGAGGTCGGCGTACTCGACGGTGTTCTGCACGGCGATGGTCAGGACCTGCATGCACAGTCCGATGCCGGTGCCCAGCACGAACATGTACAGCGACTCCAGCCAGGCGCCCGTGGACGGCCCCATCAGGGACATCAGGAACAGTCCGAGGCCCATCACCAGGGAGCCCGCGATCGGGAAGAGCCGGTACTGCCCGGTCCTGCTGACCACGTTGCCGCTCACGACCGACGCGATGAGCAGGCCGATCACCATGGGCAGCGTCCGCACGCCGGAGACCGTCGCCGAGTCGCCGTCGACGTACTGGAGATAGGTCGGCAGATACGTCATCGCGCCCAGCATCGCGAAGCCCACGATGAAGCTCAGGATCGAGCAGACCGTGAACACCGGGTTGGCGAACAGCCGCATCGGCAGCATGGGTTCGGCGGCCCGGGTCTCCACCCAGCAGAACAGCCCGAGCGCGACCGCGCCGCCGGCGAACAGGCCGATGATGACGCCGGAACCCCACGCGTACTCGTTGCCGCCCCAACTCGTCGCCAGGATCAGGGCACTGGCACCCACCGCGACGAACGCGATGCCCAGGTAGTCGATCACCGGCCGCACGGCCGACTTCACGACGGGGATGGTGCGGGCGGCCGCGACGACCACGAGGACCGCGATCGGGACGTTGACGTAGAACGCCCAGCGCCAGGTCAGATGGTCGGTGAACAGCCCGCCCAGCAGCGGCCCGATGACGGTGGCCACCCCGAACACGGCACCGATCGCGCCCTGGTACTTGCCGCGCTCGCGCAGCGGGATGACGTCGGCGATCAGCGCCATCGCCGTCACCATCAGACCGCCGGCCCCGACGCCCTGCATCGCCCGCCAGGTGATCAGCAGCGACATGTCGGAGGCCAGACCGCACAGGAACGAGCCCGTGATGAACACGATCGCCGAGACCTGGAAGACCACCTTGCGGCCGAACAGGTCGCCGAACTTGCCGACCAGCACGGTCGAGACGGTCTCCGCGAGGAGATACGACGTCACGACCCACGACATGTGCTCGGCGCCGCCGAGGTCCGACACGATCGTCGGCAGGGCGGTGCCCACGATGGTCTGGTCGAGGGCGGCGAGCAGCATCCCCAGCATGATCGTCACGAAGACGACGTTGCGGCGGCGGGTGTCCAGCACGGGGGGCTGGGGGGCGGTAGCGGTGGCGGCGGGCGGTGCGGGTTCCGCGGAGGGCTCGGCGACGGTCACAAGGGCACGATCACACCGCTGGGCCATCCGTGCATGCCGGGCGGTCCGCCCGGGTGCCCACTCCCGCTTCCGCTTACGGCTGCTTCGGGTTGCGGCGCAGCAGATACGTGTCCATGATCCAGCCCTTGCGCTCCCGGGCCTCCGCGCGCAGCCGCTCGATCCGCGGCGCGGCCTCGGCGATCGGCCCCGACGCGAGGATCTCGTCGGGCGTGCCTATGTAGGCGCCCCAGTAGATGTCGATGTCCTGGTCGGCGTAGGCGCGGAAGGACTGGTGGGCGTCGAGCATCACCACCACGTCGTCCACGCCCTCCGGGAAGCCCTCCGCGAGACGCCGGCCGGTGGTGATCTGGACGGGGCGGGCGACGCGGTTCAGCCCGGTGCGGTGGCGGGCGACGAGCGCCGAGACACTGCTGATGCCGGGCACGACGTCGTACGCGAAGTCCACCGAGCCGCGCTCCAGAATCTCCTCCAGGATGCCGAGCGTGCTGTCGTACAGCGCGGGGTCGCCCCACACCAGGAACGCTCCGCTCTCCTCCTCGCCCAGCTCCTCGGAGATCAGCCGCTCGTAGATGTCGGCGCGGGCGCTGCGCCAGTCCCCGACGGCGGGGGAGTACGCGGAGCCGCCCGCGGCACGGTCCCGCTCCGGGTCCCGGGCCTCGACCACCCGGTAGGTGCCCTCCGGTATGTGTGCCTCCAGCATGTCCCGGCGCAGCTGCGTCAGGTCGCTCTTCACCTCGCCCTTGTCCAGGACGAAGAACACGTCCGTGCTCCGCAGCGCCCTGACCGCCTGGAGGGTCAGCTGCTCGGGGTCGCCCGCGCCGATACCGATGACATGAATCTTTCGCACACCCCGAGTCTGCCGCACGGCACTGACAGCGAGGTCACCGAGTCCACGTCACGAGTGCGGAGCTGGGGCGGGCCGCGTCAGCCCCGGAGCCGAGGACCGCGCCCCCGGGCGTCCACCGCCGCCCCGCCCCGCTCGACATCCTCCGCCAGCTCGCGCGCCCACCCGACGAGCCCGCCCAGATCGATCCCGTACGGCCGCCCCCGCCCGGCCCCCGACGCGGCCCACTCCGACACCGCCCCGGCGCCGCGCCGCAGCAGCCTCGCCCCGCCGGTGACGTTGCCGCGGGCCGCGTGGGTGAGCCCGACCGCCAGTTGGGCCAGGCCCCGCCACAGCTCGCGCTCCTCCTCGGGGCCCGACTTCCAGGCGTCCTCGAAGACCTCGTGGGCGTGGAACGGCCGCCCGGCGTCCAGGAGCAGCTGCGCCTCGGTCACCGTGTCCTCCGGTGAGCGCACCACGCCTTCCGGCTGACGGGCGACGCCTTCGGCGCCGTACGGCAAGGGCCGCCCGAGCCCGTCGCGCGGCCGCGCGTTGCGTGCCCGCCCCTCGCCGTCCCGGTCCCGCGCGTCCGTCTGCCGTCCTGAGGATGTACTGGCCATACGTCGATTGTCCCGCGCCCGGTGCCCGCTTCGGCCGAGCCCCCGGCGTGGGGTAAAGTTCTGTACGCGCGTTCCCGCGGTCCACCGCGGCGCAGCGCACCGGGACGTGGCGCAGCTTGGTAGCGCACTTGACTGGGGGTCAAGGGGTCGCAGGTTCAAATCCTGTCGTCCCGACGGTGCGAAGGGTCTTCACGGGCGAGAGCCTGCGGGGGCCCTTTTCGTACGGCCCCTTTGTCAGACTTCGTACGGGCCCCGTTGTCAGTGCCTCCTGCCATGATCCGAGGCATGCTCCACGACAGCCAGGACACGGGCCTCGCGGCCCGGCTGATGTGCGCGCTGACCGACCCGGACTTCGTGATGGAGGTCCCGTACGGTGAGCTGCCGCTGCTCAGCGACGAGGAACTCGGCACCCTCCTCCCGGAGGCCCACGGCGTGCGCCCGTCCGCCCCGGCCTCCCGCATGAGCCTCGCCCACGCGGTGGAGCGCGCCGCCGCGAGCCGTCGCCCGCGCTTCACCCCCGACGCGTGCCGCCGGATGGTCGACGTGCTCGTGGAGCGGAGCGAGGAGCACGGCTGGGTGGATCTCACGCTGGGCGTGCAGGCTCTGGAGCACTGCACCGGTCCGCTGCCCGACGTGTCCGACCCGGTCCGCGCCCTGGTCGAGACCCTCCTGGCCAAGGACACCCTGCGACAGCTGCACACGCTGCTCGCCCTCGCCGGGCTCGCGGGTCAGGAGGTGCTGCACGAGGTCGTGGAGCGTCTCTCCCGAGGGGCGGGGCCCATCGTCACGGACGAGATCGCCGTAGCCGTCGGGCTCCCTCCAGCGGAGCAAGCGCTGTTGTGCGCACTCGACCGGCAGCACGGAACCGCCGAGCCGGCGAACACCCCTGACATCTGGCAGCCGTTCGCCGAGCACCCCGCCTATGTCGCCTTCGCCCGCCGAGCCCTGGAAGCGGCGGCCGACCGCGCCGACGCGATCCACGCCGGCGAGGTCCCCTACCGGGCGGACAAGGCGTTCACGGACCGCGAGGTCACCAGCCTCGGGCAGGCCGCCCGGGTCGCCCTGCTGCGTGACGAACCATGGCTGCCGGCCCTCTTCGACCGTCTCCTGCCCGGCATCACCCTCGCGCCGACCCCGGCCAGGACCCTCCCCTCGCAGGCGCTCCTTTACGAACTCGTCCGCGCCGCACAGGACTTCCCCACTCCGGAGCTGGTCGCGTCGCTGCGGACCGTGCGCAAGAGCGTCCGGCACGCCGGAGTCCCCAAGCAACTCGACAAGATGCTCAAGAAGGCCGAGGCGGCCCTCGCCGAGCGGACCGACGTGGCGCTGCGGCTCCCCACGCTGGGCTTCGACGAGGACGGCGTTCTGATCCAGGAGGCGGGCGACGGTTATGCGGCCGTCGTGACCGTCACCGGGTCCGCCACGCTGACCTGGCACAAGGACGGGCGTCCGCTGAAGAGCGCCCCGGCACCGGTCCGCCGGAACCAGCCCGCGCTGGTCAAGGAGGTGCGCGAGCTGGTGCGCCGGGTGGACGCCCAACTCCTGACACTCGCCCGCGCCTTGGAGGGCGGCTACGCCGTGGACGCCGTCCACCGCTACGGCTGGTGGCGTGCCGAACTCGCCCGGCACCCGCTCGCCCGGACCGTCGTACGCCGGCTGATTTGGGAGGTCGAGATCGAGCCCGGCACCTGGCAGGCCGTACTGCCCGAGGCCGGGGACCTGCCGGCCGCGCCCGACGACGCGGCCGTACGGCTCTGGCACCCCCTGCGCTCCGAGCCGGACGCCGTGCGGGCCTGGCGGGATCTCCTGGTCGAGCGAGAGATACGGCAGCCCTTCAAGCAGGCGTTCCGGGAGATCTATCGCCTCACCCCGGCCGAGGAGGAGACCCGCGTCCACTCCGACCGCTTCGCCGCGCACCTCGTCCACTACCACCGGATGTTCGCGCTGTTCAGAGCCCGTGGCTGGACGAGCGACCGGCTCGGGCCCTGGGACGGCGGGGCCGAGGGTGCGGCGGAGCGCACGCTGGGGGCGGGGGAGTGGCGGGTCCGTTTCCACCACCGGTCGGCGGACTGGCAGGAGGAGGAACCGCTGGCCACGACCGATCAGGTGCGCTTCGCCCGCCGGGTCGAGGGCGGATGGCGGGAGGTGCCGCTCACGGATGTGCCGGCCCTGGTGTTCAGCGAGGCCATGCGGGACGTGGACCTCTTCGTCGGCGTGACCTCGATCGGGGCGGACCCCGAGTGGACCGACCGCGGTCCCGAGCGCGGGCAGGGGGAGCGTTTCGGATGCGCCGCACTGACCGCGAGCGCCGAGGCACGCCGTGCCGCGCTTGAACGCATCCTGCCCCGCCTGACGATCGCCGACCGGTGCGCGCTCGACGGCCGACACCTCGTGGTGCGGGGCACGCTGCGGACGTACCGGATCCATCTCGGCTCGGCGAACGTCCTGATGGAGCCGGACAACTCCTATCTCTGCATCGTTCCGGCGCGGGGCAGGGGCGACGGCAAGGTGTTCCTCCCGTTCGAGGACGACCGGTTGTCGGTCATTCTCAGCAAGGCGTTCCTGCTCGCCGACGACGCGGGGATCACCGACCGGACGATTCTCGCGCAGCTCGGCCGGCGGGGCTGACCTGACGGACGAGGCCGGCCCGGGCGGGCCCGGTGGCCTGCCCGGGTCAGGTCGGCGTCCGCGTCCCCTGGCGGGCCGGTTCCGGGCGGTGGATGCCGTGGGGGTGGTAGCCGAGTTCGTCGGAGCGGCCCAGGAGGTCGGCGAGGTACCAAGTGATGGCCAGCCACATCTCCGTGCCCTGGAGGCCGGGTTCGGGGCCGGGGCCCGCTGTGCCCGGGCCGAAGCCGAAGCCCTGGCCGGGCCGCCAGCGCGGCAGGACCGCGGCGAGCTGTCGTTCGGCCCAGTCGCGGATCTCGCCGGAGCGGTAGCCGTCCGTGCTGTGGCCGAGTTGCCGGGTGCTCAGCCACAGGGGGTGAGCGACGTCCAGTACGTTGCAGGCGTTCTCCTGTCCCGACCCGAAGTACCGTGCGTCGCGGGCGTGGTCCAGGACGGCGTCCACGACCCGTTCCGGGTGCGGCACCGGCAGCCCGAACTGCGCGAACGAGCCCCGCGTGAGCCGGTAGTAGCCGTTGACCACCTGGAGACGGCCCGCCTGGGCCGAGGGGGTGCCCCACATGCCGGTCCACGGATCGGCCCTGGTGAGCAGCCAGCCGAACAGCGACTCCACGGTCGCGTCACCGGCCTGGCCGTGCCGCAGGTTCCAGTGCGCCGCCGTGGACCAGGAGTCGATCCAGGCACCGGCACCCCAGGCACCCGTGTCCCAGGGCAACGAGTCCAGCCGTACGAGCAGTTGACGTGCCGTCATGTCCCGTACGCCTGCGATGGAGTGGGGGAGAGCGGTGCCGAGGAGATCGAGGGCGTACCCGACGCACAGCACGTGGTAGAGCGCGGCGCCCTCACCGATGAACCCGTCGTCGTCCGCCGTCGGCACGGTTTCACCGAACTCCGGCACGAGGCCGCTCTTCGGATCCTGGAGCCCACGCAGCCGCTCCACGTGCTCCCCGGCGGACAGCTGCTCCGGCACCGTCCCGAGCAGCAGGGCGGCGATCTCCACGGCGTCGCAGTGGGCCCGCACGGTGGGCGCGACACCGGGCCGATCGACGTACCGCTCACCGTCCCAGCAACGGTCGAGAACCTCGGCCACCTGGGCACGGGCGGCCTCCGCGAAGCGGGCCAGGGCCAGGGGGCTCGGACCGGGGCCACGCGTCCCTGCCCCGCGCTCCGAGCCGCCGACCCCGGAGACCGTCGCCGAGTCGCCCCCGGACGCACGGCCATCCTCACGCCGTACACCCGAAGCCGGGGTCGCCGCACCCGCGTCCCCCCGCCGATCCCGCAACACCCGAGCCGGATTCCCCGCCGCCACCGACCACGCCGGGAGATCCTTCGTCACCACGGCCCCCGCCCCGATGACGCAGTGGTCGCCGATGGTCACGCCGTCCACGACGACCACGTGGGAGCCGATCCAGACGTCGTCGCCGATGCGGATGCCCCGGCTGGTGAGGGGTTGCTGGTGGACGGGGCGGTCGGGGGACATGGTGTGGTTGAAGCCGAGCAGTGAGGTGTGGGCGCCGATGCGGACGCCCTCGCCGAGGACGACGTCGCCGCGCACGGTCGTGAAAGGGTTCAGCGTGCAGTGCGGGCCGGTGCTCAGCTCACCCGTGACATAGGCGTGCGCGGCGATGTACGAGTCGTCGCCGAGGCGGAGCCGGTCCGGGAAGACGGCCGCGGACTCGGCGACATAGCACCGCTCACCGATCTCGGTGTCGCCGCCGATCGCCCGAAGCACGTCCCGCTGCGTCGCGCGCTGCTCCTCGGTCGCCTGGTCGGCGTAGAGCCAGGGGCAGTGGTCGAAGTGCCGTAGGGACGGCCGCGGCGGAAGAGCCGGATGATCCATACGAGCACGCTAAGCAGTACGAGGGCCTTCCGGGAAGGGGGTGCCCCGCGCGACGCGACCCGCACCGGAGTGGTAGAAGCGGTCATGACCAACTCGCACTTCCCCCGCCCCACCCTCCACCCGGCCGGTGCCCGATGACCGAGGGCGTCGACACCCCCGACCGCCGCGGCCGCACCGGACTCGACCGCACCGGCCTGGACCTGACCCGCAACCCGCGCGTCAAGGTCCGGGAGGTGAAACTGCTCTCCAGCCACTGGTACGTCGAGCGGGCCACGACCTTCGAGCTCCAGCGCGCCGACGGCACCTGGAGCACCCAGCAGCGCGAGACGCACGACCGCGGCAACGGCGCCACCATGCTGCTGTACGACGCGGAACGCGAAACCGTGCTGCTCACCCGCCAGTTCCGCTACCCGGTGTACGTCAACGGCCACCCCGACGGCCTGCTCATCGAGACCCCGGGCGGTCTGCTCGACGACGATGACGAGCACCCCGAGATCGCCGTGCGGCGCGAGGTCGTCGAGGAGACCGGGCACACCATCGGCGAGGTCCGGCACGTCTTCGACGTCTACATGAGCCCCGGTTCGGTGACCGAGCGCGTCAGTTTCTACGCCGCCGAGTACGCCCCGTCGACCCGAACCCACGAGGGCGGCGGCCTCGACGAGGAGGGCGAGGACATCGAGATCCTCGAACTGCCCTTCCGCAGGGCCCTGGAGCTGATCCGCACCGGGGAGATCGCCGACGCCAAGACCATCATGCTGCTCCAATGGGCGGCCCTGGAGGGCCCGTTCGCCAAGTAGGCGCAGGCAGGGACAAGTGAGCGCGCGGGCCCTTGACTTGAAGTGCGCTTCAAGATGAAGACTCCCGTGTGTGCCCGAAGACGGGTACACACGGGAGGGAATCACCATGAAGTACCGCACCATCGGCACCGATCCGGCGACCCGCCGCGAGGTCAGCGTCCTCGCGCTCGGCGCCATGCTGTTCGGCTCACGGACCGACGAGGAGACCTCCTTCGCCGTCCTCGACCGCTATGTCGAGGCGGGCGGCACCTTCATCGACACGTCTGACAACTACGCCTTCTGGGAGGACGGCGGTCAGGGCGGCCAGAGCGAGGAACTGCTCGGCCGGTGGCGGCGCAGCCGCGGCATCGGCGACGAGATCGTCATCGCCACGAAGCTCGGCGCCCGCCCGCTGGCCCCCGGCACCAGCTACGTCGACAACGCGGAGGGCCTGTCGGCGAAGGTGATCCGCGAGTCCGCGGAGCGCAGCCGGGAACGTCTCGGCGTGGACAGGCTGGACCTCCTCTACGCGCACATCGAGGACCACCGGGTCCCGCTCCAGGAGACGGTCGAGGGGTTCGCCGAACTGGTGGCCGAGGGCACGGTGGGCCTGCTGGGCGTGAGCAACCACGCGATCTGGCGGGTGGAGCGGGCCCGGGCCCTGGCGGCGGCGGCCGGTCTGCCCGGCTACGAGGTCCTCCAGTACGCCCACAGCCATCTGCGTCCCCGCACCGACGTGCCCGAGCCCCTGTTCCCCGACGGCAGCCTCGGTCACGCGGGCCCGGATCTGCTGAGCTACCTGCGCGCGGAGCCCGGCCTCACCCTGGTCGCCTACTCACCCCTCCTCAAGGGCGCCTACACCCACCCGGACCGCCTCCCCGCGGACTTCGACCACCCGGGCACCCCGCCACGCCTGCGGGCCCTGGCCGAGGTGGCGAAGGAGACGGGTGCCACCGTCAACCAGGTCGTCCTGGCCTGGCAGTTCGGCAGCGACCTGCCGATCGTCCCGCTGGCCGGGGTGTCGTCCGTGGCCCAGCTGGAGGAGAACCTGGCGGCGGTGGACCTGGAGCTCACGGGGGAGCAGCGGGCGCGGCTGGACGCAGCCCACTGAGCGGTCACTCCCGCGTGTCGGTGAAGCGGTCGATGAGCGCGTCGAGCCCCTCGGCGAGGCCCGCGACCCCGCCGCGCTCGGCGAGGGCGGGGGCGGTCTCCCGCAGGACGGGCAGTTCCCGGGCCGGCATGAGATGCAGGCCCAGCCGGAACGCCGGATCCGACTCCTCGGGGTTGTCCACCATCGGCCGTAGTTCCACCGACACATAGCCCAGCAGCCAGGCGGTGAAGGCGCGGAAGGCCACGGCCACCCGGTCGTCGTCGAGGCCGCTCCGCCGCAGCAGTGTGAGGACCCGTTCGTGGTCCTTCAGCACGGCGAGCGGCCGCCGGGCCAGGGGGACGGCGAGCATGCGGGTGGCGAGCAGCGGGACGGCCTGGGGGTGGGCGAGGCAGACGTCGTAGGTGGCCCGGGCGACGCGGTGCAGCCCGGCGCGCCAGGAGGGCGCCTCGGGCTCGCGCGCGATCCGCTCCTCCAGTTCCAGGTACAGGGCTTCGACCAGCCCGTCGAGCAGGGCGTCCTTGCTCGCCGCGTACCGGTAGAGCGCCATCGCCTCCACGCCCAGCTCCGCCCCGAGCCGCCGCATGCTCAGCGCCGACAGCCCCTCCCGGTCGACCAGTTCCAGGGCGCTGGCCAGGACCCGCTCCCGGCTCAGCCGCCCGTAGCGCCCGCGATCCCCGGCCCGGCGCGCCGGACCGGCCGCCCCCTGTGTGCCCCTGCTTCCCGATCCGGCCCGCTCACCGGCCGCCCCCCGCGTGTCCCTGCTTCCCGATCCGGCCCTGTCACCGGCCATGCCTCGCCTCCCGACGGTCGGTACGCGCCGTGAATCCGCTCGTGTTGACTCTACGCAGAGCCGGGAGCAAGGTGTACGTATACGGCGTAAATATACGCCAAACGGACGCATGGAGCGTGGCTGTCCTCGCAGGGCACCGTTCCCCCCGGTAGCCAGGAGTGGGGAGCACGAGATGACCGTCCATCGGCTGCGGGCCCGGCAGGAGCCGGTAGAGCACCCCTGGCCTCCCCAGGACCGCCTCGAACCCCTCGGGCGAGGCGCGGACGGCGCGGATGAGCCGGACCGGCGGGACGTCCCCTTCGCCACGACCTGGATCAGCCCCGAGGCCCGGCGGGCCGCCCAGAAGGTGTTCGCCTCCGGCTGGGTCACCACCGGCCGCGAGACGGAACGCTTCGAGGACGACTTCGCGGCCTACGTCTCGGCCGCGCACGCCGTCGCGGTGAGTTCCTGCACGGCGGGGCTCGAACTCGCGATGCGGGCCCTCGGGTTGCCGGCCGGCACCCCCGTCCTGGTCCCGGCGCTGACCTTCTGCGGAGCGGCCCAGGCGATCCTGCACGCCGGGCTCCAGCCGGTCCTGGTCGACGTCGATCCCGGCACCGGGATGCCGACGCCCGCCACCGTCGCCGCCGCGGCCGCCGCCTGCCGCCGGCCGGGCGCGATGATGGTCCTGCACTACACCGGGGCCCCCGCACCCGTCGCCGAACTGGCCGAGGCCGCCGGACTGCCCCTCGCCCGTGTCGTCGAGGACGCCGCGCACGCCCTGGGCGCCACGGTCGGGGAACGCCCCGTCGGCAGCGTGTCCCGGGCGACCTGCTTCAGCTTCTACGCCACGAAGAACCTGCCGATCGGCGAGGGCGGCATGGTCACCACCGAGGATCCGCAGCTCGCCGACCGGATCCGCCGCGCCCGGCTGCACGGCATGTCCGCCGACGCATGGCGGCGCGCGCTGCCCGGCGGCAGCTGGCGCTACACCGTCGACGAGGCCGGCCTGAAGGCCAACATGACGGACGTACAGGCCGCCATCGGGCGGGCCCAGCTGCGTCACCTGGACCATTGGCAGGAGCGACGCGACGCACTGGCCGCCCAGTACACGGCGGCGCTGGCGGCCGTACCGGGACTCGAACCGCTGCGGTCCCCCGCGCCCGGCCGGCACGCCCGCCACCTCCAGGTCGTCCGGGTGACGGAGTCGTACGGGACGGGCCGCGACGAACTCGTCGAACGGCTGGCGGAGCACGGCATCGGCACGTCGGTGCACTTCATCCCGCTGCACCACATGCCGTACTTCCGGCGGTCCGCGATCATCCCGGCGGGCGGCCTGCCCGGCGCCGACGCGCTCTTCCCGCAACTGCTGTCCCTGCCCCTGTACCCGCACCTGCCCGAGCGCTCCGTCGACCGGGTGTGCGCCCACCTGGCCCGGCATTCGGCCGGGTCCCGCCGCCCCACCGGTCTGCGCACCCTGGTCATCGGCGCGGGCGAGGCCGGACGGGCCCTGGCCCGCGACCTGGCGCACACCCCCCAGTACGGGCTCGAACCCGCCGGCTTCCTGGACGACGACCCCGCCAAGCGACGGGCGGGCTTCGTCGGGGGCCTGCCCGTCCTCGGCACCCTGGAGGACACCGGCAGCGCCGTGCGGCAGCACCGGGCCGAAGCGGTGGTCGTGGCCATCCCCGGCCTGACCCCGGCCCGGTTCCGCCGGGTGGCACGGGCCGCCGAGGCCGCCGGGGCCAGCGTGCGCTACCTGCCGTCGTTCATCGCCGCGCTCCGCCGTGACGTGGTGGGCGACGACCTGCGCGAACTGGACGTGCGCGCACTGATCGGCCGCGCCGAGATGCACGTGGTCAGCCCCGAAGCGGGCACCACCATCACCGGGCGGAGAGTCCTGGTCACCGGCGCCGGCGGCTCGATCGGCAGCGAACTGTGCCACCAGGTCCGCGCCTTCGGCCCCAGCCGCCTCTTCCTCCTGGACCACGACGAGTCGAACCTTCACCGGCTCCAGCTGGAGCTCCACGGCGACGCCCTGCACTCCGACGACATCGTGATCTCGGACATCCGCGACCGCCCCCGCATCGACCAGATCTTCCGCCGGCTGCGCCCCGAGGTGGTCTTCCACGCGGCCGCCCACAAGCACCTGCCGCTCCTCGAACTGCACCCCTGCGAGGGCGTGAAGTCCAATGTGCGCGGTACCGAGAACCTGGTCAGTGCCGCCGCGGCGACCGGTACCGAGCGGTTCGTGCTGATCTCGACGGACAAGGCGGCCGACCCGGTCTCGGTGCTGGGCGCCACGAAACGGCTGGCCGAGCTGATCGTGCACCGCGCACAGCGGGACGCCCCGCCCGGGACCGTGTTCGCCGCCGTCCGCTTCGGCAACGTGCTGGGCAGCCGCGGTTCCCTGCTGTCGGTGGTGGCCCAGCAACTCGGCGCCGGCTCCCCGGTGACCGTCACCCACCCCGACGCGACCCGCTTCTTCATGACCGTGGAGGAGGCCGTGGGGCTGGTCCTGGAAGCGGCCCGCACGGCCCGCGGCGGCGAGGTGCTGGTGCTCGACATGCAGGGCCCGGTGCGGATCGTCGACCTCGTCCGTGGCTACGCCCGCTCCCTGCACGTCCCCGACGTGGACATCCGCTACACCGGCCTGCGTCCCGGCGAGAAACTCAACGAGACGCTGTTCGCCGACGATGAGCACCACACCCGCACCGCACACCCGCGGATCCTCGCCGTCACCTCCCCCGACGACCGCTCCGCCGACCTCGAGAAGCGCCTGCCCGAGCTGTACGCGGCCGCCGACGGCAACGACACCGACGAGGTGCGCCGGATCCTGACCGACCTCCTCCCCAGCTTCCCCGCCTCCGCGCCGGCACCCGGGCCGCAGGCCGGCCTGGCCGACCCCTACCCGGACGACTTCTGATGTCCGCGCCGGGACGGTGGCCCACCTGGGAGCCGAGGCCGCGGCGCCCCCGCCATCTGCTGCGCCGCGTCCTGGCAGTCGCCCTCGTCACCGTCCTCGCCCTGCTCGGCCTGGGCGCCGGCGGCTTCTGGTGGGCCACCGAGCACTACGGCGACCAGGTCACCCGTATCCCCGACGCCTTCCCCACGGGCCCCCGGCCGCCCGAGCCCCCCGACCACGACGGCGGTACCACCTTCCTGCTCGCGGGCGTCGACAGCCGCTCCGACCGGCCCACCACCGGCAGCGACGCCACGGGCCGGCTCTGGAGGTACGGCGCCCAGCGCAGCGACACGCTGATGCTGGTGCACCTCAGCGGCGACGAACGCAGCGCCTCCACCGTCTCCCTGCCCCGGGACAGCTGGGTCCCGATCCCGGGCCACGGCTCGGCGAAGATCAACGCCGCCTTCTCCTGGGGCGGACCGCCGCTGCTCATCCAGACGGTGGAGCGGCTCACCGGCATCCGTGTCGACCACTTCGGCGTCATCGACTGGCACGGCTTCCGCTCCCTCACCGACGCCGTCGGCGGCGTCCCCGTCACCATCGAACGCGACAGCTACGACCCCGAGCAGGACCGGCACTTCACCGCCGGCACCCATGTCCTCGACGGCGAGCAGGCCCTGGCGTACGTCCGTCAGCGCCACGGCCTGCCCGGTGGCGAACTGGACCGCATCAAGCGCCAACAGCAGTTTCTGCAGAGCCTGGTGGGCCGGATCCGGGCCGATGTCAGCCTCACCGACCCGCTCGGCACCGACCGCATGCTCGACGCGATCACCCGTGCCGTGAGCGTCGACGACCGGATGTCCAACGGCGACCTGCGCGCCCTCGCCTTCGGGCTGCGCCGGCTGAGCTCCGCGCACACCCGGTTCAGCACCGCTCCGATCGTCCGCTCGGACATGATCCGCGGCCAGTACGTGCTGATCCTGGACCGGCCCGCACTGCGCGCCCAGCTCCGCGCCGTCGAAGCCGGAGATCCCCCGGGAGAGGAACCCGCCACAGCGAGGAGGTAGTCCGTTGACCAGCGTGCCCACGAGGGCGACCGGAACCAGGCACGTCCTCGTCATCTGCCAGCTCGACGCCTACGCCAACGGCGTGAAGCCCGTCGAGATCCAGCGCTTCCTGCGGCAACGGGGCCACGACGTCCACCTCGTCGACACCTACCACCTGAGCCGGTCCAAGGGCGGCCCGGCCCGGTTCGCGGGCCGGCTTCCCGCGCCGAGCCCCCGCAAGATGGCCCTCTACGCGACCGAGGCGACCTCGGCAGCGCTGACCCGGCGCTGGCGCTTCGGACGACGGCACCTGTCGTACTACCTGCTCGTCGCCGACCACCGGCTGCGGCGGGCCATCCTCAAGCGGTCGCTGCCCCTCGACGCCTTCGACCTGGTGATCTGCGAGACCATCTACGACGCCGGGGTCCTGGCCGAGGCCCGGTCCGCACGCACCCTGTACGACGCCCCCGCCCCGTGGGCGGACGAGGTGTACTTCGACGGCAGGGTGACCGAGCGCCAGCACCACAAGCTGCGCCGGCTGGAGACGGCGGTCTTCGAGGGTGTCGACCATCTGGCGCTGCACTGGGACTCGTACGCGCGCTACGCCGTCGAGCACTACAAGATCAGCGGGCGCAACCTGATGTCCCTGAACTTCGGCTGTGCCCCCTCACCCCGCCGGGCGCGGTTCGCCGCCCCGCCACGGATCGTCTACCTCGGGAACGTGACCGCCGGCTTCAACAACCCGGCCCTGCTGGCACGGCTGTCCACGCTGTACCCGCACATCGACGTCTACGGCGGCCCGCCGCCGGACCCGGCGCTCGGACTGCGCTACCTCGGCTACGCGCCCTCCATCGACGTGCTGCGCAACTACCAGCTGGGACTGGTCACGTGCAGCCAGGACCAGCTGCGCAGGGACGGCTTCTCCTCGAAACACGTCCACTACCTGTCGTACGGGCTGCCCGTGCTCGTGCCCTCCTGGCGCCGCCACCTGGACCTGCTGCGCGGCTCGGTGGTCTACACCGAGGAGACCTTCCGCTCCGTCGTCGAGGACCTGAGCGAGGAGCGCCGGTGGCGGTCGGCCAGCGACGAGGCGTACGCCCAGGCCGAACGCCTCAGCTGGGACGAGACCCTGCGTCCGCTGGAACGCCTGCTCAGCCGTGATCCCCATCTGCCCAGGGACCCGACATGGACCTGAAAGCCTATCGCCGCCTGCTCCGCCTCCACTGGGTGGCGATCCTCGTGCTCACGCTCCTGGGCGCGGCCGTCGGCGCCGCGGTGGCCCAGACGCAGCAACCCGTCTACGCGGCCAAGGCCCAGATGCTCGTGACCGTCTCCGCCCGGGGCGAGGACTCGAGCCAGGCATACCAGGGCGCGCTCCTCGCCCAGCAGCGGGCCAAGTCGTACACCACGCTCCTGACCGGGCAGTCCGTGCTCAACCAGCTCACCGACCGACTGGGGCTGCCGTACTCGGTCGAGCACATGAAGAACCACATCACCGCGACCAACCCGACCGACACCGCGGTCATCGACGTCACGGTGGAGGACCACTCGGCCCGGCAGGCGCGGGAGATCGCGGAGGCGCTGGGACCGGCCTTCTCGCAGATCGTCTCGTCCGCCGAGAACTCCGGGCGGCAGGACGGCGGACAGGCCCCGGTGATCAACGTCAGGACCCTGGACCCCGTGCAACTCCTCGACGGCCCGGTGTCCCCGCACAAGAGCTTCGACATCGTCATCGGCCTCGCCCTGGGGCTCTTCCTCGGCCTCGTGTGGGCGGTCGCCCGCGAGATCACGGACACCCGGATCCGGGACGTGCGGGATCTGGAGCAGGGCGCGGACGTCGACGTCCTCGGTGTGCTGCCCCGCGGCGGGCGGCACCGGGACACGGAGTTCCGGCGCGGACTGCCCGGTCCGCCGGTCCTGGCCCAGGCCTACCGCTGGCTGGCCCTGACGACCGAGACCGCCGGGCGCGGCCCCACCCCCCGCGCCCTCGTCGTGACCGCGCCCGTCCGTGCCGACGAGGCGAACGCCGTCGCGGCCGGGCTCGCGATCGCCCTCGCCGAGGGCGGCACCCGGACGATCGTGGCCGACGCCCAGGGAGAGCGGGCCCACCTGGCCGACCTGATGGGCCTGGCGTCCCCGTGGAGCCTGGCGGACGTCCTGGACGGCCGGGTCTCCCTCGACGAGGCACTGGTGGAGTGGCGCGCGGACGTACCGCTCCGGGTACTCGCCGGGACCGCGGAACCCGGCCCCGGCGTCGCACCGCTTCGGCAGGCGGAGGTCGCCGCGTTGCGCGGACAGCTCACGGCGCGGGCCGAGGCCGTCGTCTTCGTCGCGCCTCCCGTGCTGACCCAGAGCGACGCGACGGTGGTGGCCCGGGCCGTGGGACAGGTGATCCTCGTGGCGGAGGCCAGGGCCACCCGTGTGCCGGACCTCGTGCAGTCGGTCCAGCGCCTGCGTTCGGTCGGCGTCAGCGTCCTGGGGAGCGTGCTCAGCGGAGAGCGAGGGCGGCGCGGCAGGCCGTACGTGCCCGCGGTCTCACCGGCCGCCCGCCTGAACGGACGCGACGTGCGCCGGGAGGACCACGGCAGGTCCCACACGGCGGAATGGGCCCCGGGCAACGGTGCCGGACCCCGGCGCACCGCGAAGGCGGAGCCCCGATGAGGACGCGCGGCGCCCGGCACCGGAGCACGTCATGACCACCGCGCGCGCCCCCGCCCGGCACGGCACCGGGACAGGCCCCGGGGCATCCCCCCGCGTCCTGCTGACGCTGGTCCTGATCGCGGCCGCGATGCCGGTGCGCCTGCTCAGGTCCGTGCCGGGGATCGACTCGGTCTCCGTGCTGGACATCCTGCTGGCCGTCGCGGCGCTGACCCTCTTCCTCGACCTGGCCTGCCGACCGCTGGACATCGGCTACCCGATGCTCTTCGCCCTGCTGTGCGTCCCGGCGGTCGTCTGCGGACTGTCGATGCTGTGGACGCAGGACCGCGGCGCGACGTTCCGCGCCACGCTCATCTACGTGGAGGGCATCGTCGCCTACCTCTTCGTCGTACGGGAGCTCGGCGGGGCCTCGCCGGGGCGGGTCATGACGTACATCAGGCGCTACAGCCTGCTGCTCATCGTGCCCGCCGTGCTGCTCCTGCTGCGGGTGCCCGGCTTCAGCCCCGAGGAGCCCGGACTGCCCACCGACTCCGACCGGTATCTGTCGTACTACAGCAGGCTCTCCCATCCCGCCCTCGGGCCCTCCAACAACCTCGCCACCGTCCTGGCCTTCTTCGTCCCCCTGCTCCTGTACTGGGGCCGAGTGCGGCACGACCGACGCTGCACCCTGGCCGGATGGGTCACGCTCGCGGCGGTGGTGTGCACGCTCTCGCGCGGCGTCCTGCTCGGACTGCTGGCGGCGGCGGTCCTCGCCGGCCTGGGGGCCCTGCTCCGACGGCGGCTTGCCGGAAACCGGATTCCCGGAAGGGCCGTCGCCGTCGTCGCGGTGGCCGTCGCCGCGGCGGCGCTGCTGTACCGGCTGGTCCCGGACAGTCTGGTGGCCAGCCGGTTCAGCCCGGCCAACGTCCTCCTGCGGTCGGAGTTCGCCGTCGAGGCGATCCACAAGATCGCCGAGCGGCCCGTCCTCGGCTTCGGCGGGGGGACGGCCCCCGACGGCCTGTGGGATCTGGCGAGAGTCCACAACACCTATCTCCAGCAGATGGTGTACTACGGCGTCGTGCTGGGGGCTCTCGTCTCGCTCGCCCTGATCGGGACGGCCGTCTTCTTCTTCTCCCGGTGGCGCACCAGCCCGGTGGCCCGGGTCGTCGGGTTCACGCTCATCGCCCAACTCATCGTCTTCGGGGTCGAGTCGAGCTTCGAGGGCACGGTGCTGCGGGTGCTCTTCTACCTCTCCGTCGGACTCGCCACCGCACTGGTCCGCGCGTCCGGGAGACAGCCGGCCGAACCGCTCACCGGCAGAAGGAACTGATGCCATGTCCTGGAAGCGAAGCGCCAACGCGGGCCTGCGACGGGTCACGGGGTTCGAGGTCCGCCGCGTGTCCCGGTCGGGTGCGGCCGAGTACCCCGCCGACTACGACGAGGAGGCCAGAGCGGTGATCGCGGCGGTCCGGCCGTACTCCATGACGCCTGCCGAGCGGGTCAACGCGCTGATCCTGGCGACCCGGTACGTCGTGCGCCACCGCATCCCGGGCGCGGTGGTCGAGTGCGGGGTCTGGCGGGGCGGCAGCATGCACGCCGTGGCGCGCACCCTCCTCTCGCTCGGCGCCGCCGACCGCGACCTCTACCTCTTCGACACCTTCGAGGGCATGCCGCCACCGACCCGGCACGACCGCAGACACGACGGGGAACCGGCCGACCGCCTGCTCGCCGACTCGGAACCCGACAGTCTGATCCGGGCCGTGGCGAGTCTCGAGGACGTCAAGTCCGGCTTCGCGCCGATCCCGTACCCGAAGAAGCGGATCCACTATGTGCGGGGCCTGGTGGAGGAGACCGTGCCCGAGCGGGCGCCCGAGCGGATCGCGATCCTGCGCCTGGACACGGACTGGTACAGCTCCACCCGGCACGAACTGGAGCACCTGTACCCGCGTCTGGTCTCCGGCGGGGTCCTGCTCATCGACGACTACGGCACCTGGCAGGGCTCCCGCGAGGCGGTGGACGAGTTCCTGGCACGGACCGGCGAGCGGCTGTTGCTGCTGCGGATGGACGAGGGACGGATCGCGGTCAAGCCCTGACACCACGCCACCGGGGGACGGTGCCCGGCACCGGGACCGGCACCGGGCAGTGTCTCAGCCGCTCTCCTCACTCCGGCTGCGGGACAGCGCCGCGCGCACCGAACTCGTGGCGAAGCCGCAGGTCCGCCGGACCAGTCGCCGGTCGGCCAGGGTCATGCCGACCGCGTAGAACACCGCGGAACAGCCGCCTCCGGCAAGCCCGGAGCCCAGCGTGCCGCCACCGCGCGCGGACACCGCCCAGCCCAGCGCGGCCGCGCCCGTCCCGACGAGGACGGGAGCGAGCAGCGGGCGGAACAGCCCGACCGGAATCCGGCGCCTGGTCGCCCGGCCGAGCACCAGTGCCTCGACGACTCCTGCCGCGCACCAGCCGAGGCCCACCGACGCCACACCGAGCGGCGCGATGAGCGGCAGGGTGACCGCGAACCAGGTCAGGGCCTGGAGGAGGCTCGCGCGCAGCACGGACCGCGCGTCGCCGAGCGCGTAGAGGTAGCCCTGGGTGGCCACCGAGACCGCCCCACCCACGGCAAGGCCCAGACAGGCCCCGGGCACGGCCGCGGCGGCGTCCCGCCACTGGGCCCCGAAGACGCCGGGCACCAGACCCGGTGCGGAACCGGCCAGTGTGGTCAGGACGAACCCCATGCCGACCGAGGTGATCTCGACGGCCTGCCGGACCAGCCGCGTCGCACGGTCCCGGTCGGACATCAGCCGGGACATCGTGGGGAACGAGACCCGCCACAGCGACTGAAGGATCAGATACGGCACCTCCATGAGCCGTTTGGCGAGTGCCCACAGGCCGAGCTGCGAGACTCCGCCGAGGGCGGCGACGGACACGTTGAGGAGCTGGTCGCGCAGCAGCCAGGTCGCGTTGACCGCCTGGAACCGCAGACCGAATCCGACGAGCGGTCGGATGAGCCGGAACGTCGGCCGGGGCCGCACCAGCCCGGCCGGGCACACGAACGCCATGACCACCGTCCCGGCCAGGGCCCGGACCACGGTCGCCGTGGCGAGCCCCCACACCCCGAACCCGGCGGCGACGGTGCCGATGGCCCACGCCTGGTAGCACAGCACCTGGGACATCTCCACGGCCACCAGCCGCCGGTACAGCAGGGCACGCTCCAGCAGGATGCGGCCCGGGAACTGCAGGGCGACGAACGGCATGGAGGCGACCATGACCGCGGTCACCGAGGCGATCCGCCCGAGCGGGACCGCCAGCGCGGCGGCGAGTCCCGTCATCGCCAGTGTCACGCCCAGTTGCAGCGCGCTCAGGGCGCCGAGTTCCTCGCTGCTCGGGGGTTCCGTCCGCCGGATGAGCCCGGCCCCGAGACCGCCGTCGGAGACCAGCCCGGCGAACAGCACGAAGGACATGCCGATGGCGACCACGCCGAAGTCGTGGGGGTCGAGCAGCCGGGCCACGACCACGTTCCCGGCGAACCCGAGCACGAGGATCACCAGACCGCGGCTGCTGACGACGAAGACCCCCGCCTTGGCGCGCCGCCTCAGCTCGCCGCCCGTGAGGGCCTCGTCCCCGCCGTGCGGCGCCCCGGCACCCATGCCGGCTTCAGCGGGCGGCTTGCCGTGCGCGCCGACGGGCCAGCCGGGTCCTGATGCCGAACCGGCCGAGCTGGTGGCGGACCTGGTCGTGGACGAGGGTCACCGCGTCGGCCCGACGCCGGTCGAGCGCGGCGGCCCGCCCCTCGCGCAGCCGGAGCGGCAGGCTCAGCGGGTCCAGCCGCAGGGCGACGTCGGGGGCCAGGAGCAGCCGGGTCATGAGCGTGGAGTAGTGCGTGTCCCGGGTCGCCCTGAGCCACGGTTTGGCCAGCACGTGGTGGAGCAGGAACGGCTCGGACCCGTCGCCGTACCGGCAGGTCAGACGGTCCCGGTCGGTCAGGGTCAGCCCCGGGAACGGTGGATGGGGGGCCAGTCGGTGGTCGAGGACGAGGAGCTCACCGGGTTCGAACCGGGCCGCGAGCACCGCGTTGAGCACGTCCTGGTCGGCGAAGTAGAACGGGTCGTCCAGCGTGGCGCTGCCGTATCTGCTGTGCGCGACACCGATCGTCTGCTGGCCCTTCGTCCACGGGGGCAGGAGGCGGTCGGTCAGGGTGTGCGGATAGGCGAGGAAACCCGCGTTCAAGTAGTGCTGGCGGCGTGGCGGGCCGAGGCCGAGGGTGGTCTCCCACTCGGGGTGGAAGCGGTGGCTGTTGGGCAGGCAGTCGACGAACGCCACGATCCGCCCCTGCCCGGCCGCCTCGGTGAGCTCGGTCAGCGGCCGGGTGACGATGATGTCCGCGTCGATGAGGACCGGCACCTCGGCGGGACGGCGCTGGGGGCCGTAGGGCGCGAGGAACACCGCGGGCATGTCGGGGGACGGCGGCTCCACGAGGATGACGTGGTCCTTCAGCTGCTCCCTCTGCTCGGGGGACAGGCCGATGTCCACGACGACCAGGGGCTCCTCGTGGCCCGTCAGCCGCAGGGAGTTGAGCAGCGCCACCAGCCCCGGGAAGAACCGCCGGTCGGCGACCGTGTAGAACGCGGTGCCCGGCAGCGGTGCTGGGGAGTCGTCCACGCTCCGATTCTATGGCGATATGAACCAACTGTCCTGTATGCCTAAAATCGAATGATCCCCAGGTGGTGTCCCGTCCTGTGGTCGATGCCACATGCCCTGCCAATCCGCTGTCTCCGTACGGAGATTCATCCTGAACCGGGCTTGTGCGCCGAGTTCCGGGAGTTCCTGTCCTCGGGTTGTCGGCATATGCTCCGGGGCCCGACGACTCCAGCCGTGCATTTCATCAGGAGGATTTTCCCGTGGGCGTCTTTTCCCGGTCCGGCTCGCTGTCCCGCAGATCGATGCTGGGATTGATGTCCCTTCCGCTTCTGGCCGCGAAGCCTCCGCATCCGTCCAAGGCCACCACGAGTACGGACGTCGTCCTCGTCTCGGATTACGCGACGCCACAGCTCGCGGCGAATGCCGCCGCCGGAAAGCGGCTGCGGTTTCCGGCCGGCCGTACGTATACCGTCAATGACCTTCTGATTCCGGCCGGTTGTTATGTCGAGGGCAACGGGGCGGTGCTCAGGACCGCCGACGCGTCCACCACGGACAGCAGTGACGACGGCATCCTTCGCGTGGGCGGGAGCGGCGTCACCGTCGACGGCCTGAAGTTCGACGGGAACATCCAGAACCAGGACGGCGTCTGGAACCAGCACCGTCACCAGGTCAGGGTGCACGGCAACTACAGCAACGTGCTGGTCACGGACTGCGACTTCACCAACATCATCGGCGACGGCGTGTACATCAACGTCGGCTCCGGCGGAAACACCGGGCACACCATCGAGGTCCGCAACTGCACGTTCACCGGGGCCAACAACAATCGCAACGGCGTCAGCGTCACCTCGGGAACGAATGTGCATGTGCACCACAACACGTTCACCGACATGGCCCGGCCCGATATGCCGGGCGCGATCGACGTCGAGCGGAACGCCATCACCGACGTGATCTCCGACATTCTGGTCGAGTACAACACGATCACGCGCGCGGCCCTTTCCGGCACCGGTTCCCGGTACGGAATTCTGGCGGCGATGTTCAACTGCGTCGGCACGAACATCGTGTTCCGCAACAACGACATCAGCGGTGCCGGACTCAGTGCCGCCTGCCTGATCATCGGCGACAACAGCGGAACGCTCAACACGAGCACGATCTCCGTCACGGCGAACGACATCCACGACGCCGGGGGCGCCGGGGTCGAGCTGAACTACGGCATCCGGCCCGACATCACCGACAACCGCTTCACGAATCTGTCCCCGGCGATCCTGAACTACTTCTCCTACCTCGGAGACACCTCGGGCAACACCTTCACCAATGTCGCCCGGCAGATCGCCTAGAGCGAACTGTCTCGTCCGGACCGCGAGCTTGTCGCCTGTCCCGTCGTGTGGTTAAGGTGTACGTATACACCGTAAATATACAGATTTGACCCGCTTTGAGGGGTGAGGATCTGTGGATCACGGCTCGGACTGCTTCGCGATCACCCCCTACGGCCGGGGCGCCGGAAGCTCGCGGGTCCGTGTCTTCGAGTGGCTCGACCGCATCGGCACGGACTTCGCCGTCGGCAGCTACCTCTCCCTGCCCGACGCCGCCCCCGCCCGCCTCGTACGGCACCCGCTGTCCCTGGCCCGGGCGGAGCTGCGGCTCGCCGACGTCGTACGCGCCCGGCCCCGGCGGCTGCTGCTGCACCGGGAGGCCTCCCCGCTCAGCCGCGGCTGGTGGGAGCGGCGGCTCCTGTCGAGCGCGGAGTTCGCCGTCTACGACTTCGACGACGCCCTGCAGTGGGACCGGGGCGAGGGCGGCCTCGTGCGCGGACTCGCTCCCAAGGCGGCCAAGGCCCGGGTGGCCGTGGCGCACGCGGACCGGGTCATCGCCGGCAACTCCGTGCTGGCCGAGTGGGCCCGCGAACGCCACCGTGACGTCGTGGTCATACCGAGCTGCGTGGCCCTGCGGGACTACGTGCCCAAGGGTTCCTACGCGCTGCACGACCCGCCGCGGCTCGGCTGGATCGGCTCCCCGCACAACGAGGCGTGTCTGCTGCTGATCTCCGAGGCGCTCCACGAGGTCCACCGGCGCACCGGCGCCCGGCTCACGCTCGTCGGCACCACCACGCCCACCCTCGGCGCTCTGGAGTCCCTCATCGACCGGATCGCCTGGAGCCCGGACAGTCAGCGGGAGGCGCTGTCTGCGATGGACATCGGACTGATGCCGCTGGCGCCCACCGCCTACAGCCTCGGCAAGTGCGGCTACAAACTCCTCCAGTACGCCGCGGCCGGCCTGCCCGCGGTCGCGACCCCGCTCGGCGTCAACTCCGAGCTGCTGTCCGAGCTGGGCATGCCCGCCGCCCTCGACCGGGACGAATGGACCGCCGCGATCCTCGGGCTCATCGACACGTCCGCGGACGGCCGGGCCCGCCTGGGCCGGGCCGCGCGGGAGACCTGCGGCCGAAGGTACTCGTACGACGCCTGGCTGCCGCGCTGGGCGGCGGCCCTGGAGCTCGGACCGGTGTCCCCGTGACCGCCGCCGAGCACCCCGTGCCGACCGCCGACATCGTGATCGTCAACTGGAACACCGGCCGGTACCTGGGCGACTGCCTGCGCTCGATCGCCGAGACGGACCGCTCGCGGCTGCGCGTGACGCGGATCGTCGTCGTCGACAACGCCTCCACCGACGACTCCCTTCACGGCCTGACCGCCGCCGGCATCCCGCTCGACGTGGTCCGCAACACGCGCAACCGCGGATTCGCCGCCGCCTGCAATCAGGGGGCGGCCCGGGGGAGCGGTGACTACGTGCTCTTCCTCAACCCCGACGCCCGGTTGTACCCCGACACCCTGCGGGCCGTCGGCCGGTTCCTGGGGACACCGGCCGCACACGGCTTCGGGATCGTCGGCGGGCTCATGGTGGACGAGCAGGGCCGTCCGCAGATCTCGTGCTCGCGCTTCCCCAGCCTGCGCATCTGGGTGGGCAAGATGACCGGCCTCGACCGGCTGGCCCCCGCCCTCTTCCCGCCCCACCACCTCCCCCCGTCGGACCTGGCCCGCTCGGGGCCGGTGGACCAGGTGATCGGAGCGTTCTTCCTGGTGCGCCGCCCCCTGTTCACCGAACTGAACGGCTTCGACGAGCGCTACTTCCTCTACCTGGAGGACGTCGACTTCGCGCTGCGGGCCCGCGAGGCCGGCTGGCCCTCGTACTACCTCCGACAGGCCCGGGTACAGCACGCCGAGAACGTGAGCTCCGCCCAACTCGGGCCCTGGCGCCACTACTTGATGCTGTGCAGCCGTGGCACCTACGCCGCCCTGCACTGGCCGAGGTCCCGGGCACGGCTGCTCACGGCACTGACCCTGTCCGTGGAGCCGGCCGCACGGCTGGCGTCCGCCGCTGCGCACGGCCGGTGGACGGAGCTGCGGACCACCGTGGCCGTCTACGGCCGGTACGTGCGCCGGCTCCGCACCGGCCAGGACGGCCCGCCCCCCTCCGCGCGGCCGATCACCGACCGCGACGAGGACGGCCCGACCGCCTCCGCGCGGCCGATCACCGACCGCGACGAGGACGGCCCGCCCGTCCGTACCCCGGCACCCGCCGACACGACCAGGAAACGAGGCGGTCCGTCCCATGCGCACCGTTGACGAGACTCCCCACGTCGTCCTGCCCGCGACCAGCCCGGCGCGGCTCCCGGCCTCGCGCCGGATCCTCGACGTCGTCGTCGCGCTGACCCTCCTGGTGGTCCTCGCGCCCCTGCTGGCCCTGCTCGCGCTGCTGGTCGCCGTGACGAGCGGCCGACCGGTCCTGTTCCGGCAGGCACGGACGGGGGAGGGCGGGCGGGAGTTCACCCTGTACAAGTTCCGCAGCATGCGCAGCGGCAGTGCGGGCCCCCAGGTCGCCGGGGGCGCCGACCCGAGAGTCACGGCCACCGGCCGGCTGCTGCGCCGACTCGGCCTCGACGAACTTCCGCAGCTCTGGAACGTCCTGCGCGGCGACATGACCCTGGTCGGCCCCCGCCCCGAGATCCCGGACCTCGCACGGCGCTACCCGCCGGAACACCAGTGGGTGTTCCGGTACCGACCGGGCCTCACCGGCCCCTGCCAGCTCCGCTCGCGCGCCTACGCCGCCCAACTGGACGGCCGCCCCGATCCCGAGGCGTACTACCTGCGGGTCCTGGTGCCCCGACGCACCGCCCTGGACGCGGAGTTCCTCGACCGGGCCTCCGTGCGGAACGTCCTGCGCTATGTCGCACGGACCGCCCTCTACGTGCTCCGCGTTCCGCGGGACGCGGACCGGGGGCGCCGAGGGGGCTGGTCCTGATGCGCGCCGTGGTGACGGGCGCGGCCGGGTTCATCGGCTCCCACCTGTGCGCACACCTGCTGTCCCACGGGGACGAGGTCGTCGGGGTCGACTCCTTCACGGATTTCTACGACCCCGCCCGCAAGCGGCTCAACCTCGACCGGCTGCTCGGCCGGGAGGGCTTCCGCTTCCGCCACGGCGACCTGCTCGACCTGCCCCTGCGGCCGCTCTTCGGCCACACCGACGCCGTCTACCACCTCGCGGGGCAGCCCGGCGTACGCGGCTCCTGGGGACCCGAGTTCGCCGTCTACCTGGAACGCAACGTCCTGGTCACCCAACGGGTCCTGGAAGCGGCCCGGGACACCCGGCTGCGCCGCCTGGTCTTCGCCTCCAGCTCGTCCGTGTACGGCGACGCGGAGGCCTACCCGACCCCGGAGACCGTGCGCCCCCGGCCGGTCTCCCCGTACGGCGTGACCAAGCTCGCCGCGGAGCAGCTGTGCGAGACCTACCGCTCCGTCTTCGGCGTCCCGGCGGCCTCGCTGCGGCTCTTCAGCGTCTACGGCCCCGGACAGCGGCCCGACATGGCCTTCGCCCGCCTGATCGAGGCCGCCCGCAGCCACCGCCCCTTCCCGCTGTACGGCGACGGCGGCCAGAGCCGCGACTTCACCTACGTCGGGGACGTGGTCGCCGCGATGCGTGCGGCCGCGCTCTCCTCCTGGTCCGGGGTCGCCAACCTGGGCGGCGGCAGCGAGGTGACCCTGCGTCAGGTCATAGACCTGCTCGGCGGGTTGGCCGCTCCGGTGCGCCTGGTACCGGGCCCCGCCCGCCCGGGCGACGCCCGCCGCACCGCCGCCGACATCACCCTGGCCCGCGACGCCTTCGCCTACCGCCCGGCCACGGACCTCCGCACCGGCCTCACGGCGATGCTGCGCGCGCGGCCGCCGGAGGTCACGACGGCACCTGCGCCCCCCGGTAGTAGGCGATGATCTCCTCCGGCGTCATCTCCCGGTCCCGACGGCGCCCCAGGAAGTACAGCGCCGACGCGTCGTCCTGGGCGAAGTCCGGCGGCACGAGGTGGTCGAGGCCGCGCAGCCAGAAGAGGGCCGCCCGGGTCGCGCGCCCCGCGAGGGCGGTGCGGGTCAGCCCCCGCACCAGGTGGTCGACGCTCCACAGCAGCTGGGTGCCGGGGCCGGCGACGGGACCGGCGGCCAGTTCCTCGAACCGCCGGAAGAGGTAGCGGTGGCCGCTCGCGGTGAAGCGCGTGAAGTCGTGGGCACCCGCGTGGACCTGTTGCAGGAACGGGGTCTCGGCATAGACCAGCCCGTCGTCCTTCAGCACCCGGTGGATCTCGGCGACCACCTGCGCGGGGTCCAGCACATGCTCCAGCACGGCCTGTACCAGCACCGCGTCGACACAGGACGCACGCAGCGGGATGCGGTGGGCGTCGGCGACGAACTGGGTCGCCGGGCTCGTGACGATGTCGAACCCGATCACCCGCACGCGTTCGTCCCGGTAGATCGCCTCCACCCCGTTCCCGACCGTCGCCCCGCCCACCACGAGGAGCGTCGGCGCCGGACCCGGCAGGGCACGCAGCAGCAGGTCGATGTTGTGGGCGGCGGCCCGGTTGGGCGGCTTGGCGATGCGCCGCAGCGGCGTGGGCAGCGCGTCGGCTCCCCGGTGCACGTGCGCGGGGGACGCGAGGGCGGCGACCGCCTCCCGGCGGACCACGCTGTGCTCGAAGTCCACGAGCACGGGCCGGCCCGCCGCGTCGGGGAACGCCGGGGACGCGTGATACGCGCAGTCCGGCGCCGCGCACCGCAGCCCACCGGTGCCCGCCGCGTCGCTCTCCAGCTCCGCACGGCAGCGCGGGCACACCAACAGCGGCCTGATCACGTCCAGTTCGGCCAGGACCATGCGTGCTCCTCGGTCCCCCGGGATCCCACGACGGCCCGTTCCTCCGACGGGCACGTCATCTGACATCCTCGCCCGGATTGACCCGGATCGCCCGGTGGGAGAAGATGTACGTATACACCGTAAATATACGGTTTCTGGCGGTGATGGATGATGCGGCACGGGACGCTCGTCCCCGGCTCGGGACGTCGGATCGGCGACGCCGACTGGCCGGGCACGCCCCCGCAGGTCGCCTCGGCGGCCGAGCTGCCGCCCCCGCCGACGGTCTCCCGCATCAAGGTCCTCCACGTCATCACCCGCCTCGAGGCCGGGGCCGGCGGCAACACCCTGCTGTCGGCCCTCGGCATGGACCCCGCCCGCTACGAGGTCTGGATCGCCGGAGTTCCCGGGGGCGAGCTCTGGGACCGGGCCCGGGCCGGCGGGGTGCGCACGGTCGAGATCCCCGGCTTCCGGCACACGCTGACCCCCGTGGACCTGGTGGTGCTGTGGCGGCTGACGCGCCTGGTCAGGGACGAGCGGTTCACCGTCGTGCACACCCACTCCGCCAAGGGCGGCTTCCTCGGCCGCCTCGCGGCCCGGCTGTGCCACACACCGGTGGTCGTGCACACCTTCCACGGGGTGAGCTTCCACCCGTACCAGTCCCGCTCCCGACGGCTGCTCTACCGCCGCCTGGAACGCGTCACGCGGCGCTTCACCCACCGCTTCCTCGCCGTCGCGCCCCGCGTGGCCGAACAGGCGGTCGAGGAGCGCCTCGCCCCACCGGGGGCGGTCCGTGTCGTGCCGTCCGCGGTCGAACTGGCCCACATTCCCGAACGGTTCGATCCGGTCGCCCGACGCGTGCTCGGGGCGCCGCAAGCGACACCCCTCGTCGGCACCGTGGGCCGGCTCGACCGTCAGAAGGCCCCTCTGGACTTCGTCCGCATGGCGGCCGCACTGCGCGCCGAGCGCCCGGACACCGCCTTCGTGATGATCGGCGACGGGCCGCTGGAAGGGGCGGTCAGGCGGCTGGCCGCGGAGCTGGGCGTCGAGCTGACCCTCACCGGGCACCGGACGGACGCCGCCTGGCTGGTGGCCGGGCTGGACGTCTTCGTGATCACGTCCCTCTACGAGGGTCTCGGCCGGGCGCTCACCGAGGCCCTCGCGACCGCCCGCCCGGTGGTCGCCACGGCCGTGAACGGCGTACCGGACCTGGTGGAGCACGGTGCCACCGGGCTGCTCGTCCCGCCGGCCGACCCGGAGCGGGCGGCGCGGGCCGTCCGCTGGCTGTTCGACCACCCGCGGCAGGCCGCCGACATGGGCCGTCAGGGCCGCCGCCGGGCCCGCCGGGGCTTCACCCCCGAGGCCATGTGCGCCGGTATCGACGCCTGCTACCGCGAGCTCCTCGGCCTCCCGCCGCCCGGTCCGGCCCCCGGCCCCTGATCCGGCCACCGCCCCCGCCCCTCGCGCCGCCCCCCCGGGAGATCGACATGCGCCTCACCGTCATCGGCACCGGATACGTAGGAGCCGTGCACGCCGCCTGCATGGCGGACATCGGGCACGAGGTCCTCGGCGTCGACGTCGACCCGGAGCGGGTCGCGGCGCTCACCTGCGGCCGACCGCCGTTCTTCGAGCCCGGGCTCGCCGGGATGCTCAAACGCGCCGTGGACCGGGGCCGGCTGCGGTTCACCACCTCGACAGCCGAAGCCGCCCGGTTCGCCGCCACCCACTTCGTCTGCGTCGGCACACCGCCCCTGCCCGGGTCGGGCGCCGCCGACCTGCGGTACGTCGAGGGCGCCGTGGACGAGCTGACCGCGTGCCTCTCCGGGAACCGGCTCGACGGTCGGGAGGGGCGGGTGCTCGTCGTCGGCAAGTCCACCGTGCCGGTCGGGACGGCACAGCGCCTGGCGGAACGGCTCGGCACCGTCGCCGACGTCGCCTGGAACCCGGAGTTCCTGCGCGAGGGCCGCGCCGTCCAGGACGCCCTGCGGCCGGAGCGCATCGTGGCGGGCGTCCCCACCGCGTACGCCGAGGAGCGGCTGCGGGAGGTCTACGCGCCCTTGACCCGGCTGGGCGTGCCCTTCATCGCCACCGACCTGGCCACCGCCGAACTGGTCAAGCTCGCCTCCAACTCCTTCCTCGCCACCAAGGTGTCCTTCATCAACGCCATGGCGGAGATCTGCGACGCCACCGGCGCGGACGTGCTGACGCTGGCCGGGGCGATGGGGGTCGACCCCCGTATCGGGCCGGGCTTCCTCGTGCCCGGTCTGGGGTTCGGCGGCAGCTGCCTGCCCAAGGACATCCGGGCCTTCGTCGACTGCGCCGAGGAACTGGGGCTCGGGGCGTCGGTGGCCTTCCTGCGCGAGGTCGACGCCATCAACACACGGCAGCGGCTTCGGACGGTCGAGCTCGCGGAGCGCCTGGCCGGCGGGTCCTTGGCGGGGCGCCGGGTCGCCGTCCTCGGGGCCGCCTTCAAACCCGGCAGCGACGACGTCCGGGACTCGCCCGCGCTGGCCGTCGCCGAGGCCGTACGCCGGCGGGGCGCCCGGGTGTGCGTCCACGACCCCGAGGCGGCCGACCACGCGCGTGCCGCCCATCCGGCGCTCCCGTTCGCACCGGACGTGACCAAGACGTGCGACCAGGCGGACGTGGTGCTGCACCTCACCGACTGGCCCCAGTACCGGGACCTCGACCCCGCGGTGCTGGCCTCGGTCGTGCGCACCCCGGTGATCATCGACGCCCGCCACACCCTCGACCCCCAGGCCTGGCACGCAGCGGGCTGGACCCTGCACGCCCCCGGCCGCCCCCGACTGCCCGACACGAACAAGGCGGAAGCACCATGAACGCGGCCCGACGAGCCCCGAACCAACCCCACGCCATCCGCGCAGCCGACCGGGCCCGGGGCCTGCGGGGTGGGGTGTGTTGTGGCGGCGGGCGGGCCCGCGGCCTGTCGGGCGGAGTGTGTCGTGGCAACGGGCGGGCCCGCGGTCTGCGAGGACGGGCGTGCCAGCCGGGGTGCCGGTGTGGCAGCAAGGTTCTGGCCCCGTCATGACCGTTACCCGGATCCTGGTCACCGGCGGAGCCGGGTTCGTCGGCTCGCACTACGTCCGTGCGCTGCTCGGGCCGGGCGGGCCGTCGGACGTGGCGGTGACCGTCCTGGACGCGCTCACGCACGCCGGCGATCCGGCCGACCTCGACGACCTGCGCGGTACGGACCACTTCGCCTTCGTCCGGGGCGACATCTGCGACCTCGACCTCGTCGACGAACTGCTCACCGCACACGACCAGGTCGTGCACTTCGCCGCCGAGACCCACGTCGACCGGCCCGGCCGGGAGGCCGAGGCCTGTGTCCGCACCGACGTGCTCGGCACCCAGACCCTCGTCGACGCCGCCCTGCGGCACGCGCCGAAGCGGTTCGTGCACATCTCCTCCGACGAGGTGTACGGCTCGATCCGCGCCGGATCCTGGTCGGAGACCGCCCCGCTGCGGCCCAACTCCCCCCGCGCCGCCGCCAAGGCCGCGTCCGACCTGATCGCGCTGGCCTGGCACCGCACCCACGGCCTCGACGTCCGCGTCGCCCGCGGCTCCACGACCTACGGCCCCCGGCAGTTCCCCGAGCGGCTCGTCCCCCGGTTCATCTGCCTGCTGCTCGAGGGCAGACCAGTGCTCCTGCACGGCGGCGGACAGGACGTCCGTGACTGGCTCCACGTCGACGACCACGTCCGCGCTATCGAACTCGTCCGCACCCTCGGCCGCCCCGGCGAGGTCTACAACATCGGCGGCGGCCACGAACGATCCGTACGCGACCTGACCGCACTGCTGCTGAATGCGTGCGGCGCCGACTGGAGGAGGGTCGGATTCGTGGCCGACCACACGGTCCACGACCGCCGCTACTCGGTCGACTGCACCAAGATCCATGACGAGCTCGGCTTCGATCCGCGCAAGGACCTCTCCACCGGTCTCGCGGAGACCGTCGAGTGGTACCGGACCCACCGGTCCTGGTGGGAGCCGCTGCTGCGCAGGGCCGAACGGGGGGAGGGGAGGGGAAGGGTTCGTCTGAGGTCATGAGCGCACCCATCGAGGACTACGCCCTCGTCGGCGACCAGGAGACCGCCGCCATGGTCGGCAGGGACGGCTCCGTCGACTGGCTGTGTCTGCCCCGTTTCGACTCCCCGGCCTGTCTGGCCGCCCTGCTGGGCACCGAGGACAACGGCTTCTGGCGGGTCGCACCGGTGGGCGGCGGCCGCTGCACACGCCGTGCGTACCGGCCCGGCACGCTGGTCCTGGACTCCCTGTGGGACACACCGGGCGGCCAGGCGCGGGTCACCGACTTCATGCCGCCCCGCACCCGGCTGCCGAGCCTGGTGCGGGTGGTCGAGGGCCTGTCGGGCACCGTGACCGTGCGCAGCGCGCTGCGCCTGCGGTTCCACCAGGGTCGGGTCGTGCCGTGGGTGCGGGACCTCGGCCACTGCACCGTCGCGGTCGCCGGGCCGGACGCCGTCTGGCTCGGCGCGGACGGACCGGTCCGGGCGGTCCCCGGCGCGGACACCGTCGACTGGGACGTCACCCTGCCGGCCGGCCACCGGCTGGCGCTGACGCTGGTCTGGGCCCCCTCGCACCGGCCCGAGCCGCCCGCGCCGCTGCCCGTCCCCGTGGAGACCGTGCTCAAGGAGACCGTCGACCACTGGCATCGCTGGGTCGCCCGCTGCCGCTACCAGGGCCCGTGGCGGGACGCCGTGGTGCGGTCCCTCGTCACCCTCAAGGCACTCACCTACGCGCCCACCGGCGGCATCGTCGCGGCCGCGACCACCTCGCTGCCCGGCAGCATCGGCGGGGAGCGCAACTGGGACCACCGGTTCTGCTGGCTGCGCGACTCCACCCTCGCCCTGTCCTGCCTCCTGCGCTGCGGATACCGCGACGAGGCCAGGGCCTGGCTGGACTGGCTGGTGCGGGCCGTCGCGGGCGACCCCGCCGACCTCCAGACCGTCTACGGCGTCGGCGGCCAGCGGCTCCTGGCCGAGACGGAGGCCCCCTGGCTGCCCGGCTACGCCGGCTCGCGCCCCGTCCGGTTCGGCAACTCCACGGCACACCAGTCCCAACTCGACGTCTACGGCGAGGTCCTCGACACACTGTGGCTGTCCCTGCGGGCGGGTGTCCCGATACCCGGCCATGTGTGGACCCTCGTCGAGGCGTTCATGGAGCATCTGCGACGGCACTGGCGCGAGCCGGACCACGGCCTGTGGCAGATGCCCGGCCCCGGGCGGCGGTTCGTGCACTCCAAGGTCATGGCGTGGGTGGCCGCCGACCGGGCCCTGCGCATGGGGGAGGCGCTGGGCAGGAACGACTCCGCGGCCCGCTGGCGGACGCTGCGCGACGACGTCCACCGAGAGGTCTGCCGGGAGGGCTGGGACCCCGGGCGGCGGTCCTTCGTGCAGTGCTACGGCTCGTCGGCGCTCGACGCGTCGGCGTTGCTGATCCCACGGCTCGGCTTCCTGCCCGCCACCGACGGGCGGGTGCGCGACACCGTCCGCGCGATGCGGAGCCTGGAGCACGGCGGGTTCCTGCGCCGCTACGGCGAGGGCCGCACCGGGGAGGGCGGGCAGGACCTCGACGGCCTGAGCGGCACCGAGGGCACCTTCGTCGCGTGCTCCCTCTGGTACGCCGACGCGCTCGCCGCCACCGGGCAGCCGGAGCGCGCCCGGGAGCTGTTCGAACGGGTCCTGGCGGTACGCAACGACGTCGGCCTGCTGGCGGAGCAGTGGGACCCGGACGCCGGACGGCAGCTGGGCAACACCCCGCAGGCGTCCAGCCACATCGCGCTCGTCGAGACGGCCTTCGCCCTCACGTCGGCGCTCAGGGCCTGACCAGCAGCTGGAAGTCGAACGCGTACCGCGAGGCCCGGTAGATGTGGGTGCCGTACTCGACCGCGCGGCCGGTGTCGTCGTAGGCCGTGCGCTGCATGGTCAGGACTGCCGTGCCCTCCTGTTCGTCGAGGCAGGCGGCCTCCTCCGGGGTGGCGCGGCGGGCGCCGATGGTCTGGCGGGCGCTGTGCAGGGTGATGCCGGCGGTGCGGAGCATGCGGTAGAGGCCGGTGCTCTCGAGGCGGTCGCTGTCCAGCGGGAGCAGCCCGGCGGGGAGGTAGTTGCACAGCAGTGCCACCGGCTGGCCGTGGGTCAGGCGCAGCCGCTCCAGCAGCATCACCTCGCTGCCCTCCGGCAGGGACAGCGCGGCGCCCACGTCGGCGGACGCCGGCACCGTCTCGTTGCGGACCACCCGCGTGGCCGGACCCTGCCCGGCCGCCTCCAGGTCGTCGTAGAGGCTGCTGAGCTCCAGGGGGCGCTTGACCTGGCTGTGCACCACCTGCGTGCCCACCCCGCGCCGGCGGACCAGCAGGCCCTTCTCCACCAGGGTCTGGATGGCCTGGCGGACGGTCGGGCGGGACAGGCCGAGGCGGATCGAGAGGTCGATCTCGTTGCCCAGGAGGTTGCCCGGGGCGAGTACGCCGTGCTCGATCGCCTCCTCCAGCTGCCGGGCGAGCTGGTAGTACAGCGGCACCGGACTGCCCCGGTCCAGGGCGAAGTCCAGGCAGTCGAGCGCGGGCGCGGTCGCGGCCCGTGAGGTGTCGCGGAGCTTCGCCATGGGGGGTACCTCCCTCGGAGGGGCAGGGGCGGGTGGTCAGAGGTGGGTGCGGCGGGCGGCCGTCCGGCGGTCGTACTCCGTCCGCGCCGCCACCGCGGCCTCGCGCGAGGCCGTCTGAGCCACTGGCACGTCCCACCAGGCCTCCGTCGGGGGAGCGGCCGGGTTCGCGGGGTCCGTCTCGACGTAGACGCAGGTCGGGCGGTCCGAGGCGCGGGCCGCGGCCAGGGCCTCGCGCAGCTCCCGTACGGTCTTGGCGCGCAGCACGTCCATGCCGAGGCTCGCCGCGTTGGCCGCCAGGTCGACCGGGAGCGGGGCCCCGCTGAAGGTGCCGTCCGCGGTCCGGTAGCGGTAGGCCGTGCCGAAGCGCTCGCCGCCCACGGTCTCGGAGAGGCCGCCGATGGAGGCGTACCCGTGGTTCTGGATGAGGACCAGGTTGATCGGCAGGCCCTCCTGGACGGCGGTGACCAGCTCGGTCGGCATCATCAGGTAGGTGCCGTCGCCGACCAGCGCCCACACCGGCGTGTCCGGGGTGGCCTGCTGGACGCCGATGGCCGCCGGGATCTCGTAGCCCATGCAGGAGTAGCCGTACTCCAGGTGGTACTGGCGCGCGCTGCGGGCCCGCCACAGCTTGTGCAGGTCGCCGGGGAGCGAACCGGCCGCGTTGATCACCACGTCCTCGTCGCCGACGACCGCGTCCAGCGCGCCGAGCAGCTGGGTCTGGGTCGGTACGGCGTTCTCGTCGGCGGCCTCGAAGGCCCGCGCCACGACCTGCTCCCAGCGCTGCTTGCCGGTGCCGTACTCGGCCTCGTAGGACGCCTCCACCCGGTGGCCGGCCAGTGCCGACGCCAGTGCCTCCAGACCTGCCCGCGCATCGCACACGACCGTCCGCGCGGCCAGCTTGTGGGCGTCGAAGGCGGTGATGTTGAGGTTGAGGAAGCGCACGCCCGGGTTCTGGAAGAGGGTGCCGGAGGCGGTGGTGAAGTCGGAGTACCGGGTGCCGACGCCGATGACCAGGTCCGCGCTGCGCGCGAGGTCGTCGGCGACGGCTGTGCCGGTGTGGCCGATGCCGCCCAGGTCGGCGGGGTGGCCGTGGCGCAGCGAGCCCTTGCCCGCCTGGGTGGACGTGACGGGGATGCCGGTGGCGTCCACGAGGGCCTTCAGGGCCTCCTCGGCCTCGCTGTGGTGGACCCCGCCGCCCGCCACGATCACCGGTCGGTGGGCCGCGCGGATCGCCCGCACCGCCTCCGCCAGCTCCACCGGGTCGGGCGCGGGACGCCGTACCCGCCACACCCGCTCGGCGAAGAACTCCTCGGGCCAGTCGTACGCCTCCGCCTGCACGTCCTGGGGGAGGGCGAGGGTGACCGCGCCGGTCTCGGCCGGGTCCGACAGGACGCGCATGGCCTGGAGGGCGGACGGGATGAGGGCCTCGGGGCGGTGGATGCGGTCGAAGAAGCGGGACACCGGGCGCAGGGTGTCGTTCACCGACACGTCCGCCTCGGTGGGGTGCTCCAGCTGCTGGAGCAGCGGGTCGGCGGGGCGGGTGGCGAAGTAGTCGCCCGGCAGGAGCAGCACCGGGAGGCGGTTGATGGTGGCCAGGGCGGCGCCGGTGACCAGGTTCGTGGCGCCCGGGCCGATCGAGGTGGTGACCGCCTGGGCGGACAGCCGGTTCAGCTGGCGGGCGTGGCCGACGGCCGCGTGGACCATGGCCTGCTCGTTGCGGCCCTGGTGGAACGGCATCGCGTCCTCGCCCGCCTCCAGGAGGGCCTGGCCGACGCCCGCCACGTTGCCGTGGCCGAAGATGCCCCAGGTCCCGGCGATCAGCCGGTGCCGTACGCCGTCCCGCTCCGTGTACTGGACGGACAGGAACCGCACCAGGGCTTGGGCGACGGTCAGGCGGGTGGTGGTGCTCATCAGGACTTCTCCGGTGCGGTGTGGTGGCGAGGAGGTGTGGGTGTCAGTTCTGGAGCCAGGCTCGGTCCGTCACGGTGAGACGCCGTCCAGGAGGGCGCCGGCCTCGGTGCCGGCGTACCGGACGGTCCGCTCCAGGTCCCAGCCGGACAGCAGTCCGTGGCAGAGCGCGCCGCCGAAGGCGTCGCCCGCGCCGGGGCCGTCGACCCCGTCCACCGGGACGGGCGGGGCCTCGGCCGTGGTGCCGTCTCGGTGCACGGCGAGCACGCCCTTCGGACCCTGCTTCACCACGGCCAGTTCCACGCCCGCGGCCAGCAGGGCCTCGGCGCAGGCCCGCGGTTCGCGCCCGCCGGTGGCGATCTCGCACTCGTCGACGGTGCCGACCGCCACGGTCGCGTGACGCAGGGCCTCCGCGTAGTACGGACGGGCTTCCTGCGCGGCGTCCTGTGCCGTGCCGTTCCACAGCGCCGGCCGCCAGTCGAGGTCGAAGACCGTGGTGCTCGTCCGGTCGCGGCACTTCAGGGCGGCGAGTGTGGCGGAGCGGCTCGGCTCCGCGCTCAGCCCGGTCCCGGTGATCCAGAAGATCCGGGCCGCGCGGATGGCGAAGCAGTCGAGCTCGTAGGCGGCCGCACGGGAGGTGACCGGGGCGGATCCGGATTCGTGGGCCGTGACCCAGCGGCCGTCGACGCCGGACTCCGTGAGGGTCTGGTGGAGATACGTGCCGAAGGCGTCGGTCCCGGTGCGGGCGATGACCGCGGCGGACCGGCCGAGCCGGGCTGCGGCCACCGCGACATCGGCGGCCGAGCCCCCGAGAACATGCCCCGAGGACCGGGCCCTCGCGGTCCCGGGCCCCGACTGCTGCGGGTGGAGATCAACTCCGATACGGCCCATACTGATCACGTCGAACTGCTGCACTGGCTCGACCATGCGCGACGCTCCTCGATCCGGGCTGGGGACGCGGGGCCCTTCGGGCCCGTTGCCCCCCAGGTGTAGGACTCGAAGGGCGACGCTGTCAATAGTTTGTACTTACATTCGGACCTGTTCGTGAAATGATGTCTTAACAAAGTATTGACAGCGGCCGCGCCAGGGGAGTTGGATCGCGTCCCAACGCAAGTTGGCGCGTTTTCACAGATCCCGCCCCCTTTCCCGACGTTCTCCCCGTCGCACAGTGAGGTGCAAGGAAAGATGGACCGCTCTTCTCTCTCCCGTTCGCGGAGATTCGCTCCCGTCGTGGCCCTCGCCGCGGCCGCGGCCCTGACGCTCGCCGGCTGTTCCAGCAGCTCGGGCGGCAAGAAGTCCGAGGAGAGCGCGGACGGCGCCTCCGCGGGCAAGGCCACCACGCCCCGGATGACCATCGCGCTGGTCACCCACCAGTCTCCCGGCGACACCTTCTGGGACATCGTCCGCAAGGGCGCCCAGGCCGCCGCCGACAAGGACAACGTCAAGCTGGTGTACTCGGCCGACCCGAGCGCCGCCGCCCAGGCCAACCTGGTCCAGAACGCCATCGACCAGAAGGTCGACGGCATCGCGATCACCCTCGCCAAGCCCGACGCCCTCAAGGACGTCGTCTCCAAGGCCAAGGCGGCGGGCATACCCGTCGTCGGCCTCAACTCCGGTGTCAGCGAGTGGCAGAAGCTCGGCCTGATGGAGTTCTTCGGCCAGGACGAGACCGTCGCCGGTGAGGCGCTCGGCAAGCGGCTGAACGACGAGGGCGCCAAGAACGCCGTCTGTGTCATCCAGGAGCAGGGCAACATCGGCCTGACCCAGCGCTGCGACGGTGTGAAGAAGACCTTCACCGGCAAGCTCCAGACGCTGAACGTCAACGGCACCGACATGCCGTCCGTGAAGTCGACGATCACCGCCAAGCTCTCCCAGGACAAGTCCATCGACTACGTCGTCGCCCTCGGCGCGCCCTTCGCGCTGACCGCGGTGCAGTCGGTGTCCGACGCGGGCAGCAAGGCCAAGATCGCCACCTTCGACCTCAACAAGGACCTGACGGGCGCCATCAGCAAGGGCACCATCCAGTTCGCCGTCGACCAGCAGCCCTACCTCCAGGGCTACCTGGCGATCGACTCGCTGTGGCTCTACAAGAACAACGGCAACTACATGGGCGGCGGCGAGCAGCCGGTGCTCACCGGCCCGGCCTTCGTGGACAAGTCCAACGTCGAGACCGTGGCCAAGTTCGCCGCGAAGGGCACCAGGTGATGGGGATGACCCAGCACGCCGAGCCGGCGGTGACCACACCGCCGGCCCCCGGCCCCGGCAAGGTCAAGGACGGGCGGACCGCTGAACGCCCGCTCGCCATACGTCTGTTGGCCCGTCCCGACGTCGGGGTCTTCCTCGGCGCGGTGGCGGTGTGGGTGTTCTTCCTGATCGCCGCCCCGCCCGTGCGCGAGGGCAGCTCGATGGCGACGATCCTGTACCAGTCGTCGACGATCGGGATCATGGCCCTGCCGGTCGCCCTGCTGATGATCGGCGGCGAGTTCGACCTGTCGTCGGGCGTCGCGGTGATCACCTCGGCACTGACCGCGTCGATGTTCGCCTTCCAGCTGACCCTGAACGTGTGGGCGGGCGTGTTCGTGGCCCTCCTGGTGTCGCTGGCGATCGGGTTCCTCAACGGCTGGCTGGTCGTCAAGACCGGTCTGCCCAGCTTCCTGATCACCCTGGGCACCTTCCTCATCCTCCAGGGCGCCAACCTCGCCGTGACCAAGCTCGTCACGGACAACGTCGCCACCGACGACATCAGCAACATGGACGGCTTCGACCAGGCGAGGAAGGTGTTCGCGAACTCCTTCACCGTCGGCGGCGTACAGATCAAGATCACTATCGTGTACTGGCTGGTCTTCGCCGCCCTGGCGACCTGGGTGCTGCTGCGCACCAAGTACGGCAACTGGATCTTCGCCGTCGGCGGCAACAAGGACTCCGCGCGAGCCGTCGGTGTGCCGGTGACGTTCACGAAGATCTCGCTGTTCATGCTGGTCGGCTTCGGCGCCTGGTTCGTCGGCATGCACAACCTGTTCTCCTTCAACACCGTCCAGTCCGGCGAGGGCGTCGGCCAGGAGCTGATCTACATCTCGGCCGCGGTGATCGGCGGATGTCTGCTGACCGGTGGTGCCGGTTCGGCGATCGGCCCGGTGTTCGGGGCGTTCATGTTCGGCATGGTCCAGCAGGGCATCGTCTTCGCGAACTGGAACCCGGACTGGTTCAAGGCCTTCCTCGGCGTGATGCTGCTCGGCGCCGTCCTGATCAATCTGTGGGTCAGCCGCGCGGCGACCCGGAGGTGACCCACCCCATGACCAACAGCAACGAAGAAGCCGGCACCCACGGCGCCATCCTCGCCGACACCCCCGACACCGCCCTCGGTACCGACGGAGTGATCGTCGAGCTGCGCAACGCGGGCAAGTCGTACGGCAACATCCGGGCCCTGCACGGGGTCAGCCTCCAGGTCCGGCCCAGCCAGGTCACCTGTGTGCTCGGGGACAACGGCGCCGGCAAGTCCACCCTCATCAAGATCATTTCCGGGCTGCACCAGCACACCGAGGGCGAGTTCCTCGTCGACGGACAGCCCGTACGCTTCTCCACCCCGCGCGAGGCCCTCGACAAGGGCATCGCCACCGTCTACCAGGACCTCGCCGTCGTTCCCCTGATGCCGGTGTGGCGCAACTTCTTCCTGGGCTCCGAGATGACCAAGGGGCCCTGGCCGATCCGCCGCCTGGACATCGAGGCGATGAAGAAGACCGCCGACGAGGAACTGCGCAACATGGGCATCATCCTCGACGACCTCGAGCAGCCCATCGGCACCCTGTCCGGCGGCCAGCGCCAGTGCGTCGCGATCGCCCGCGCCGTCTACTTCGGCGCGCGTGTGCTGATCCTCGACGAGCCCACCGCCGCGCTCGGCGTCAAGCAGTCCGGCGTGGTCCTCAAGTACGTGGCCGCCGCCCGCGACCGCGGACTGGGCGTCATCTTCATCACCCACAACCCGCACCACGCCTACATGGTCGGCGACCACTTCAGTGTGCTGCGCCTGGGCACCATGGAACTCTCCGCCGCCCGCGACCAGATCACCCTGGAAGAACTCACCAACCACATGGCGGGCGGTGCCGAACTCGCCGCGCTCAAGCACGAGTTGTCCCAGGTCCGAGGCGTCGACACCGAAGCCCTCCCGGAAGAGGAAGACCTCACCGTGGCGGCCGGTGGCGAGGGGAAGTCCTGAGATGGCGGCCCCGCTCGACCGTATCCGCGTCGGCTCGGCCCCGGACTCCTGGGGCGTCTGGTTCCCCGACGACCCGGCGCAGGTGCCGTGGGAACGCTTCCTGGACGAGGTCGCCGAGGCCGGCTACTCCTGGATCGAGCTGGGGCCGTACGGCTATCTGCCGACCGACCCGGCCCGGCTGACCGACGAGATCGCCCGCCGCGACCTCAAGGTGTCGGCCGGCACCGTCTTCACCGGGCTGCACCGCGGCCCCTCGGTCTGGGAGCCGACCTGGGAGCACGTCAGCCAGGTCGCCGCGCTCACCCAGGCCATGGGGGCCCGGCATCTCGTGGTCATCCCGTCCTTCTGGCGGGACGACAAGACCGCCGAGATCCTGGAGCCCCCGGAGCTGACCCACGAGCAGTGGGCCCACCTCACCAAGGGCATGGAACGCCTCGGCCACGAGGTGAAGGAGGCGTACGGACTCGACATCGTCGTCCACCCGCACGCCGACACCCATCTCGACACCGAGGACCACGTCGAGCACTTCCTGGACTCGACGGACTCCGAACTCGTCAACCTCTGCCTGGACACCGGGCACTACGCGTACTGCGGCGGCGACAGCGTCAAGCTCATCGAGACCTACGGCGAACGCATCGGCTATCTGCACCTCAAGCAGGTCGACCCGGAGATCCTCGCGGACGTCGTGAAGAACGAGGTCCCCTTCGGTCCCGCCGTCCAGCGCGGGGTGATGTGCGAACCGCCGTCCGGTGTACCGGAGTTGGAGCCGGTGCTGGTCGCCGCGCAGAAACTCGGCGTGGAGCTGTTCGCGATCGTCGAGCAGGACATGTACCCGTGCGAGCCGGACAAGCCGCTGCCGATCGCGGCGCGCACCCGCACGTTCCTGAGGTCCTGCGGCGCCTGAGAGGGAGGACCATGACCGAGCGAGGCACCCTCGGCGTCGCCGTCATCGGCACCGGCAAGATGGGCGCCGACCACGTCCGCCGTATCCACGAGGTCGTCAGCGGCGCCCGGGTGAGCGCCGTCGTGGACCTCGACGCGGACCGCGCGAAGCAGGTCGCCGCCCGCGTGGAGGGCTGCACCGCCTACAGCGACCCGGCCTCCGCGATGACGGCGGCCGACGTGGACGCCGTCCTCATCGCCTCCTCCGGACCCGCCCACGAGGCGGCGCTGCTCCTGGCCCTGGAACACGATCTGCCGGTGCTGTGCGAGAAGCCGCTCACCCCCGACGCGGCCTCCGCGCTGCGCGTCCTGGAGGCCGAGCGGCGACTCGGCCGGCGGCGCGTCCAGGTGGGCTTCATGCGGCGTTACGACGCCGAGTACATGAGGCTCAAGTCCTTGCTGGAGACAGGCCAGTTGGGGCGACCGCTCATGGTGCACAACCGGCACCGCAACGCCGCCAGCCCGCCCTTCTTCACCAGCTCCATGCTGATCAGCGACTCCGTGGCGCACGAGACGGACGTGACCCGCTGGCTGCTCGGGCACGAGATCACCGCGGTGACCGTGCTGCGCCCGACGGCCTCGGCGAACGCCCCGGACGGCCTCCAGGACCCGCAGTTCGTCGTCTTCGAGACCGACGGCGGTGCCCTGAGCGACGTCGAGATCTTCGTCAACTGCGGCTTCGGCTACCAGGTCCAGGCCGAGGTGGTCTGCGAACGCGGCACCGCCCGCGTCGGCGACGGCCACGCCATGGTCACCAACATGGCAGGGCGCTGGGGCGGCACCATCGCCCAGGACTTCGTCGAACGCTTCGCCGACGCCTACGACCGCGAGGTCCAGGCATGGGTCGACGCCACCCGCCGGGGCGAGGTCACCGGGCCCAGCGTGTGGGACGGTTACGCGGCGGCCGCGGTGTGCGAGGCCGGCGTGCGGTCGCTGGACGACGGCGGCCGGGTGGCCGTGGAGCTCGTGGAACGGCCCGCGCTGTACGGCTGACGGGCCGCCGTACGGGGGGAGTTCGGCGAAGTTCCCCCGTGCTCGCTACGTACTCCGCGAATCCCGGCATCTTCGTGACCCCCTGTGCCACCATGGCGCGGCTGTCCTCGGCGGGGCGGCGAGGGGGTGCGTATGGGACTCGTACGGATACTGCTGCCGTTGCCGCGCGCTGCGGCCAAGTGGGCGCCGGAGAAGGGCGGACCGCTGCTCGGCGCCGCGCTGTCGTACTGCGTCACATCGTCCTGGGCGGGCCTGCCACCACCGTCCCCCGCCCGACGGCTGGCCTGGGCGGAAGAGGCGATCACGGCCTACGGCACGACGCCCGACACGGAGGGCCTGACCCGAGCCTTGGCCCTGCGCGCCCACGCGCTGCTGCTGTTGGGCCGGTACGAGGAGGCGTACGCGGCGGCGGATGAGGTGGCCGGGGGGCGGCGCGCGGAGGCCTTGGGCGCGGGCCAGGCAGCCGGCGGGCGGGGCGTGCGGGCGCCGGGTGCGGACGAGGTGGCCGGCGGACTGGGCGCGCAGGTGTCGGGTGCCTATGAGGTGGCCCCTGTGCGGGGCGTGCAGGTGCCGGGTGCGGACGAGGTGGTCGGTGGGTGGGGCGCGCAGGCGCGTGAGGTCGCGGAGGAGGTGACGGCTGTGCGGGGCGTGCAGGCGTGTGGGGCCTCGGAGGAACCGGCCGCTGAGAGGGCGGGTGGGGGCGCGGACGAGGTGGTCGCCGCGGGCGGCGCGCAGGCGGGTGCGGGTGTCGGTGGCCTGGCCGAGGTGGCGGGCCGGGTGTCCCCGGCGGTGGTCGCGTTCGTCGGGGACGTGCGGGCGCAGGCGCTCGCGGGTGTCGGCCGGGGTGAGGAGGCCGTGGCGGTGGCGCGGGCCAGCGTGGCGGCCTACCGCCGGCTGCCCGCCCCCGACCGCAGGGACCGGGCGCTCGGCAGCCTGCCCGGCGCGCTGCGGACGTACGGGATGCTGCTCGCCGAGGTCGGCCGCCACGAGGAGTCGGTGGCCGTCTACGAGGAGTGCGCCGCGCTCCTCGCCGCCATGTCACTCCGCGAGTTGGCGCACGTCGAGCTGGTGCGGCCGCAGGTGCTCGCCGAACTCGTCGGTGCGCTACACGTGTTGGGGCGGTACGACGACGCGCTCGGGGTGGGCCCCGAGGCCCGGGAGGCGCTGCGCGGGCCCCTCGCATGGACCGTCCCCGAGATCGTGCTGCCCCTGCGGGTACGGCTCCTGGTCGACCTCGCCCGCTGCCACACCGCCACCGGCGACCCGGCCGAGGCCCGCGCCTGCGCCGCGGCGGCGGTGACCGAGGCCCGCAAGCCGCACGGCACGACCGAGCTGACCTCGGCACTGTCCTGCCTGGCCGACGTGCTGGCCGAACTGGGCCAGACCGACAAGGAGTCCATCACCCGCCGCGAACTGGCCGAACTCCGCGACACCTAGGACCGGCCACGGGGCCACGCGCCCTAAGACACCCGCGGCCGCGGTTCGAACCCCGCCGCTCGGTACGCCGTGTCGATCAGTGTCATTGTTTCCACCGCGTCGTCCGCGTCCAACGGCAGCGCGGTACCCCCGCGCACCCGGGACGCGAACGCCTCCAGCTGGTAGGTGTACGACGACCGCGTGCCGAGTCGTTCGGTGCGTTCGCCGGACGGTGTGCGGACCACGACGCGGTCGTCCGTGTGGGGCAGTACGAAGTTCGGGGCGAAGGCCTCGCCCCGTGAGCCGGTGATCCGGCAGCTCATCTCCAGTCGGTCGTACGCCATGTGGCAGCGGGCGGAACCGGTCGCGCCGCCCGGGAAGGCCAGGTCGGCGTCCAGCCACTCGTCCACACCGGGGGCGCCCGCCCGCTCCCCGCCCCGCGCCGAGACCAGTCGGGGCGCACCGCCCGCCCAGGGGGCCAGCATGCGCAGCGCGTGCAGGCTGTAGCAGCCCAGGTCCATCACCGCGCCCCCGGCCAGCGGCAGCGACCAGCGCGGGTCGGTGTCGGGCGGCGCCGGGATCGCCACCAGCGCCTCGACGTGCCGCAGCTCGCCGATCTCCCCGCTCGCCAGGATCTCGTGAAGGCGCCGGGTGACCGGGTGGAAGAGGTAGTGGAAGGCCTCCATGAAGACCGCCCCGGCCTTCCCGGCCGCCTCCCGCACTTCCGCGGCCTCCTCGGCGTTGCTCGCCGACGGCTTCTCCGACAGGACATGCTTGCCGGCCGCGAGCGCGGCGAGGTTCCACGGCCCGTGCAGTCCGTTGGCGAGCGGGTTGTAGACGACCTCCACCTCGGGATCCGCGACCAGTTCGGCGTACGACCCCGCCACCCGCTCCACACCGTGCTCGGCCGCGTGGGCCTCGGCGCGGGACCGGTCGCGCGCGGCCACCGCGACGACCCGGTGACCGGTCGCCCGGGCCGGGCCGATCAGCGACGACGCGCTGATCCGCGCGGCTCCCAGCACTCCGATGCGCAGCGGTTCACTCATGTCCTCGGTTCCTCCTCGATGGTGGCCGGACCCTGGTCCTGCCTGGTCAGTGTGGACCGAGCGGGCGGGAAGTGGCGGCGCGCGAGGTCCTGGGCGTGGGCCACCGCGCACTCGACGAGCTCGAAGGCGGGCAGCCCGCCGACCCAGTAGGTGCGGTCACGGCCCTGGAGCGCCTCGAGGCGGTCCAGCGCGCCGTCCCTGAGGTCGTCGCCGCCGAAGTACGGCATGAACGCCCAGCTGCGCCGCAGACGCACCTCGCCGAGCTGCCCGCCGAGCCCCTCGACGTCCTCCCGCAGCAGCGCGGTGACGTCCTCGGGGCGGCCGTAGGAGTAGAAGGTCCGCATATCGCTGCCCAGGTAGCGGTGGTGGTACGACACACAGTGGCCGGCCGTCGCGCGGCTCGCGGTGTGGGCGGCGAGGAAGTAGAAGGCGTCCTCGGGCAGGCCGGACGCGGTGGCGAGGGTGGTGTGGTACGCGTGGGAGCGGACCCGTGCGGCGAGATGGCGTTCCTCGTCGCCGGCGTCCAGGACCGGCAGGATCCGGTCCGGCGTCACGGCGAGCACCACGTCGTCCGCCTCGACCGGCCCCGAGTCGGTGTGCACCCGCACCCCGTCCGCGCCCCGCTCCACCGACGTCACGCGCACCCCGCACCGCACGTCCTTCAGCCCCTCCGCGACCCGGCGCCACAACGTGGCGAACCCTCCCACGACCGTGAAGTCGCCCTGGTGGCCGAGGAGTTCGGGGCCGGGGTCCAACAGGCCGATCATCTCCGCGTACTTGACGAAGTACAGCGCGGGCACGTCGTCGTCGAGGTGGCCGTACCCGGCGGCCGTGTACCCGGTGCCGAAGGAGTCGGCCATGGAGTGCAGGTCGTGGTCGGCGATCCAGCGGCCGACGGGAGCGGCCAGCGCTCGCGCGGAGTGGGCGAGGCCGGGCTCGGCGATGCGCGGGAACTCCCGCTCCCGCAGGGCCCGGTAGCGCTGGAGGGAGCCGTCGCGCAGGAACCCCATCGACTGCCGGACGGCACGGCCGCCGGCGTCCAGGACGCGGTAGCGGCTGGTGCGCTCCGTCTCCACGTCCAGTTCCGTCAGCAACTCGGCGATCCGCTCGTATCTGTTGGTGCAGATGTGGCCCCCGAGGTCGTAGGCGCGGCCGTCCACGTGCACGCTCTGGCACTTCCCGGCCACCGTCTCCCGCTCCTCCAGGACGGTCACCCGGTGCCCGGCCCGCTCCAGTTCGCGGGCGACGGCCAGGCCGCTCGGTCCGGCGCCGACGACGGCCACGGTCCGGGGGCCTGCGGTGGCGCGTAACTCCTGCATGGTCGTGACTCCTCGGTCGGTCGGGCGTGGAAGGCTCTCATGGTCGTACGGAGAGATCACGTGACCGTAAACGGGCGTCGCGGGCGGAGTGTTCACCGAGCCGTGTCCCGGGCCGGGGCGCCCGGGACACGGCGGTGGGGTCAGGCGGAGCGGACCTCGGCGATGGTCACCGGGCGGTGCTCGTGCAGCGAGAGCGTGCACGCCTCGGCGATCCAGCCCGCCTCCAGGGCGTCCGCGACGGTGCACGGCGACGGCCGGGTGCCGGCCACGACCTCGGTGAACGCGGTGAGTTCGGCGCGGTAGGCGGCCGTGAAGCGGTCCATGAAGAAGTCGTGCGGGGTGCCCGCGGGGAAGGTCACACCGGGCTCGACCGAGCGCAGCGGGAGCTTGTCCTCCAGGCCCACCGCGATGGAGTCCTGGAAGCCGTGGATCTCCATGCGGACGTCGTAACCCCGGGCGTTGTGGCGGGAGTTGGAGACCACCGCGATGGTGCCGTCATCCAGGGTGAGGATCGCGCCGGTGGTGTCGGCGTCGCCCGCCTCCTTGATGTACTCGGCGCCCCGGTTGCCGCCGACCGCGTACACCTCGACGACCTCGCGGCCCGTCACCCAGCGGATGATGTCGAAGTCGTGCACCGAGCAGTCCCGGAAGATGCCCCCGGAGGCGGCCACGTACGCGGTCGGCGGCGGGGCCGGGTCCAGGGTGGTCGAGCGCACGGTGTGCAGCTTGCCCAGCTCACCGCTCTGCACGGCGGCCCGCGCGTTGACGAAACCGGTGTCGAAGCGGCGGTTGTAGCCGATCTGGATCGGCACCTCACTGCCCGCGACGGCCCTGAGGACCTCGACGCCCTCGCTCATGTGCTTGGCGACGGGCTTCTCGCAGAAGACGGGGATGCCGGCCTCGACGCCGGCCAGGATCAGCCCGGGGTGGGCGTCGGTCGCGGCGGCGACCACGATGCCGTCCACGCCGGCGGCCAGCAGGGCCTCGGGCGAGTCCACGACCTCGCCGCCGAACCGGTCGGCGGCGGACTTGGCGGCCTCGGCGAAGGGGTCGGTGAGGACGAGTGACTCGACCGCGTCGAGTCCGGAGAGGGTCTCGGCGTGGAAGGCGCCGATGCGGCCGAGGCCGAGGATTCCGATGCGCATGGGGGAGCAGCTCCTTGAGGGTTTTGCCGGTGAGCGGTGTTTCACGAGCGGGGGTTGTCGCGAGCGGTGTTTCTCGAGCGGGGAGGGGCGGGTGGGGAGGGGGAGGTCAGTCGAGGCCGCCCAGGACGTTCTGGTCCCAGTCGATCACCGATCCGGTCACCACGCCCGACCGGTCGGACAGCAGCAGCACCACGAAGTCGGCGATCTCGTCGGGCTGCCCGAGCTTGCCCATCGGCAGCTTGGCCGCGGCCTCCTCACGCCAGTGGTCGCCGGCGCCGTGGAAGGTCTTCTGGGTGGCGTCCTCGCCCTCGGTCGCCGTCCAGCCGATGTTCAGGCCGTTGATCCGGACCCGGTCCCAGCGGTGGGCGTGCGCCGCGTTGCGGGTCAGTCCGATCAGACCGGCCTTCGCGGCGACGTAGGGCGCGAGGAAGGGCTGTCCGCCGTGCGCCGAGGACGTGATGATGTTGACGACCGTGCCGGGCGCCTTGCGGCCGACCATGTCCGCGACCGCGGCCTGCATCGCGAAGAACGGTGCCTTGAGGTTGATCGCGATGTGCTGGTCGAACAGCTCGGGCGTGGTGTCGAGGAGCGTGCCCCGGGAGGTGAGCCCGGCCGAGTTCACCAGGCAGTCGACGCGGCCGTACGCCTCGACGACCCGGGTGACGGAGGCCTTGGCCTGTTCGGCGTCGGCGAGGTCGGCGCGCACGAACAGCGCCTTGCCGCCGGCCGCCTCCAGCTCGGCCACCAGCGCCTCACCGGGTTCCGGCCGGCGCCCGCTGACCGCCACGACCGCGCCCTCGCGGACGGCGGCCCGGGCGATCGCGGCACCGACGCCCTGGCTGCCGCCGTTGACGAGGACGATCTTGTCGTCGAGAAGTCCCATGGATGTGCCAGTACCTTTCAGCTCGTGCGCCGGTCGGCGCCGGCCCGCAGTGCGTCCCGCAGCACCCGCGGGTTCCAGTTCTCGGTGAGCGCCTGCCGGACGAGGTCAGCCTGCGAGGGCGGGGCCAGTCCGTCGACCGGCGGGTCGCTGTCGAGGTTGGTCGGGAACGGGTAGCCCTCGGCGCTCGCGGCGATCACGTTGTCCAGCCACTCCGCGTCGGCGCCCTCCGCCTTGCGGCGCAGCAGCGCGGGGTAGACCGCGTTCGACACCGCCTCCCGGTCCACGGTCTCCATGGCCCGTCCGAAGGCCGAGGAGACCTGGAGCAGGTTGGCCATGCGCCGCACGTCCGTGGTGCGGTTGGTCCCGGCCGCGTGGAACAGCGCCGGGTTGAAGAAGGCCGCGTCGCCCTTCGCGAGCGGCAGCTGGACGTGGTGCTCCTTGAAGTACGCCTGGAACTCCGGCCGCCGCCACGCCAGATACCCGGGCTCGTACGCCTGCGAGAACGGCAGGTACAGGGTCGGCCCCGACTCCACCGGCATGTCGCAGTGCGCGACCGCGCCCTGGAGCGTGAGGACGGGGGAGAGGCGGTGCACATGCGCCGGATAGGCGGCCGCGACCTCGTCGGAGAGGAAACCGAGGTGGTAGTCGCGGTGCGCGGTCTGCGCGAGACCACCCGGGTTGACCACGTTGACCTGCGAGGTGACCTGGTAGCCGGGACCGAGCCAGGCCTCGGACACCAGGGCGAGGACGGGGTTGGCGTAGTAGTCGGCGAAGGCCGCGGGGTCGTAGAGGGCCGCCTTCTCCAGCGCGTTCCACACCCGCTCGTTGGCGCCCGGCTTCGCGAAGTGGTCGCCGGCGGTCGCGCCCGCCGCGTACTGCTCGCGGATCAGCGAGTCGAACACCTCGGTGAACCGGTCGACGACCGCGTGATCGGGGAACGCGCCCCGGAAGACCACCACGCCGGGCCCGTCGGTCAGGGCCCGCACCAGCTCCTCCTGCACCTCCCGGCGGTCCTTCGCGCCGCGGACGCGCTCGGCGTCGTACAGCAGGACGTTGCGCTCCACGGCGGACGCGTGCGGGTAGTCGGCGGGGTCGGCGCTCCGCTCGACGAGCGCGCGGAACGAGTCGAGGTCGCAGTCCTGCTCGGACAGCCAGGCACGGCGGTGTACGGCGGTGAAGGACATC